>NZ_JBNHFL010000036.1:0-46719 GCF_059090205.1 Arthrobacter sp. CMU6 | reverse complement strand
CTCGACGTCGGACTCGGCGCCTCCGTCTGGTCCCCCAACCTCCCCGCCGCCCGCGAGGTGGCCAACCGCATCCAGGCCGGCACCGTCTGGATCAACAAACACGGCGCCGTAGACCCCGCATCCCCTTCGGCGGCGCCAAACAATCCGGCTACGGCCTCGAATTCGGCGTCGAAGGCCTCAAACACCTCGGCATCCCCCAAATCATCAACGGCTAACCAAACCACCACAACAACAAGGGCCGCCGCCGCAACCGCGACGGCGGCCCCTGCTGTTCGGCCCGCGGACCGGGTAGGGACCCGGCTAATGTCCCGGCGGTCTGGTTGTTGGGATCCCACAAAATCTTGCCCCCGATGGGGAATTAGCGTCAGTTCGGAGAAATAGCCACCACACGCAAAGGACCCATCAATGACGATTCAGGCAAACGCGAGCGAAGCCACAAGCCACGCGATCCCGGGCACCTTCCCCATCCTGGAGGCCGCCCGCCGGCAGGTTCTCGAGGACGGCATCGGGCTTACCCAGGAGCAGCTCGAGGATGTTCTTCGCCTTCCGGATGAGGCGCTTCCCGCAGCCCTGCAGCTCGCCCACGAAGTCCGGCTTCGGCACTGCGGCGAGGACGTCGAGGTGGAGGGCATCATCTCCATCAAAACCGGCGGCTGCCCGGAGGACTGCCACTTCTGCAGCCAGTCCGGCCTGTTCGACTCCCCCGTCCGCGGAGTCTGGCTCGACATCCCCGAACTGGTGAAGGCCGCTAAGGAGACCGCGGCCACCGGAGCCACCGAGTTCTGCATCGTTGCCGCCGTCCGCGGCCCCGACATCAAGCTCATGAACCAGATCAAGTTCGCGATAGACCGCATCAACGAGGAAGTCGACATCAACATCGCCTGCTCGCTCGGGATGCTCACCCAGCTCCAGGTGGACCAGCTCGCCGAATGGGGCGTGCACCGCTACAACCACAACCTGGAAACAGCCCGCAGCTACTTCCCCGAAGTCGTCACGACGCACAGCTATGAGGAACGCCTCGATACCTGCAACATGGTCAAAGCAGCAGGCATGGAACTGTGCTGCGGCGCCCTGATCGGCATGAGCGAAACCCTGGAACAGCGCGCCGAACTCGCCGCCCAGCTCGCCGCCTTGGAACCCCACGAGGTCCCGCTCAACTTCCTCAACCCGCGCCCCGGCACCCCGCTCGAAAACCAGGGGATCATGGACGGCAAGGATGCCCTCCGTGCCATCGCCGCGTTCCGCCTCGCCATGCCCCGCACCGTACTGCGCTATGCCGGTGGGCGGGAACTGACACTCGGGGACCTCGGCACCCGGGAAGGCCTCCTCGGCGGCATCAACGCCGTGATCGTCGGCAATTACCTCACCACCTTGGGGCGTCCGGCGACGGCGGACCTGAACCTGCTGGTCGAGCTGAACATGCCGATCAAAGAGCTCCAGAAGACGCTGTGATGCCCTGCCGCTCAACCACCGACACCTTTTGCGGGCACTGCGGTGAGCCGTACGACGGCGGCTACGGACCGCCGTCGTCCGCTCACCGGAAGTGCGGCGAACGCCTGACAATGGAACCGCCGCGCTACTGCACGGCCTGCCGGCGCCGGATGAAAGTGCAGGTCACACCGCTGGGATGGTCCGCTGAATGCTCACGTCACGGGGTGCTGGTCCCGTGACGCCGGCTTCGGACCAGACGGAGCTGATCCAACGGGACCGCGCACGCTTGTGGCACCCTTACGCGCCCGCTTCCCCGGACCTTCCGCTGTGGGAAGTGGAGGCAGCCGACGGCGTGCGGCTGCGGCTCCGCGGCGAAGACGGCACCCGCCACGAGGTCATCGATGCGATGTCCTCGTGGTGGTCGGCCATCCACGGCTACCGGCACCCGGCACTGGATGCGGCTGCCACCACACAGGTGGGAAAGTTCAGCCACGTGATGTTCGGCGGGCTCACACACGCCCCGGCGGTGGAACTGGCCGAGCGGCTGGTGGACATGGCCCCGGCTGCCCCGGGACGGCCGGGACTGGAGCGGCTGTTCCTCGCGGACTCGGGCTCCGTTGCCGTGGAGGTTGCACTGAAGTTGGCGGTGCAGTTCCAGACGGCGGCCGGCCATCCGGAGCGGCAAAGGTTCCTCAGCGTCCGCGGCGGCTACCACGGCGACACGTTCGCGGCCATGGGGGTCTGCGATCCCGTGGACGGCATGCATTCGGCTTTCCCCGGACTGCTCGCCGGCAACGTGTTTGCGCCCCGGCCTCCGGCGGCTTCTTCCGCGACACCGGAAGCCGTGCAGGCCTGGGCAGCCGAAGTAGCCGTGCTCGCGGCGCTGCATTCGGCGGAACTGGCGGCGGTCATCGTCGAGCCGGTGCTTCAGGGCGCCGGCGGCATGCACGCGTATCCGCCCGAATGCCTGGCAGTACTCCGGCAGGTGGCGGACCGGACCGGACTGCTGCTCATCTTCGACGAGATTGCCACCGGCTTTGGCCGCACCGGCGAGCTGTTCGCGGCCGACCATGCCGGTGTTGTGCCGGACATCATGTGCGTGGGCAAGGCACTGACCGGCGGGTACCTGACCCTGGCTGCGATGCTTTGCTCTGCTGAGGTGGCCGCGATTGTTTCCGCCGGCCGGGCCGGTGCCCTGCTGCACGGCCCCACCTTCATGGGCAACCCGCTGGCCTGCGCCGTGGCCAACGCCAGCCTCGGCATCATCGGAACCGGGACCTGGCGGGCCAACGTCGGAAGGATCGGCACCGGCCTGGCGGCCGGGCTGGCACCTGCCATGGAACTGGGGGCCGTCCGAGAGGTACGCACCATCGGCGCCGTCGGGGTGATCGAGCTGCACGACGCCGTCGACGTTCCCGCAGTCACTGCGGCAGCCATCCGGCACGGCGTCTGGGTCCGCCCGTTCCGGAACCTTGTCTACACCATGCCGCCGTACATCAGCACGGCGGCGGACATCGAGCGCATCACGACGGGGATGGCCGCGGCCGTTGCCGAGGTCCATGAAGCCGGGGTCTCTGAAGCCGGACGCCCTGAAGCAGGGGTCGCTGAACGCTTACCGGCCTGCTCAGGAAGCGTGTCATGAGTAGCTCGATGACCCAGTGGCTCGAGAGGCAGGCAGCGGTCCGGGAACGCCGGGGCCAGGTCCGCCGGCCCGTTCCCCGGACCGGGCACGAACGGTTCATCGACCTGGCCAGCAACGACTACCTGGGCCTTGCAACGGACCCGAGGGTTGCCGGGGCGGCAGCGGAGGCCGCGTCGCGGTGGGGCGCCGGCGCCACGTCATCGCGGCTGGTGGCCGGCACCACCCAGCTGCATCTGGACCTCGAGCGGGAACTGGCCACGCTGGCCGGGATGGAAGCTGCGCTCGTCTTCTCCTCCGGCTATCTGGCCAACATCGGGGTTACCACGGCGCTGGGTGGTCCGGGGACCCTGATCATCGCTGACGAGCACTGCCATGCCTCCTTGATCGACGGCTTCCGGCTCAGCCGGTCCCGCACCGAATCCTTCGCGCACAACAGCGCGGCGGAAGCCGGCCGGCTGCTGGCCGGGCGCTGGGAGCCGCGGGCGCTTATCGCCGTCGAATCCGTCTACAGCGTCCTCGGCGACGGGGCGCCGCTCGCCGACCTGCTGGCCGTGGCCGAACAGCATGATGCCGTGCTGCTCATTGACGAGGCCCACAGCATCGGCGTCGCCGGTTTCGGAAGTTTTCAGGGCCGCGGCGCTGTGGCCGGGACCGCCCTCGCCGGCCATCCCAACGTGATCGTGACAGGCACGCTGTCCAAGGCGCTGGGCAGCCAGGGCGGAGCCGTCCTGGGATCCGCACTGCTGCGGGAACACCTCCTCAACCGGGCCCGCAGCTTCATTTTCGACACCGGATTGGCGCCCGCATCCGCCGCAGCGGCCCTCACCGCGGCACGGATCATCAGGCAGGAACCGTGGCGGGCGTACTCCGTCCACGCGAACGCGGCCGCACTGGCCGCCGGACTTGCCCCAGTCCTCGCGGCCCGCGGCGCTGCCATCGACCCGCCAGCCGGGGCAGTCCAGTCCATCCCGATGCCGTCCGCGGAATCAGCCCTGTCTGCCGCCGAGTCCGCGCGCCGTGCCGGCGTCCGGGTCGGTTGCTTCCGCCCGCCGTCCGTTCCGGACGGGATCCCCCGGCTGCGGCTCACCGCCCGCGCCACGCTCACGCCCGAAGAAATCGCAGACAGCTGCGCAGTGCTGCGCGGCATTTTGGAGGAACTTCCATGAATCTGTCCCCCGTCGTTCTGGTCACCGGAACGGACACCGGCGTCGGCAAAACCATCACGACGGCGGCCCTCGCCGCGGTCCTGCACGGAACGGGACGCAGCGTGGCGGTGTACAAGCCGTGCCAGTCGGGTGCCGCCGACGGCGATTCCGATGCGGCCGAAATCATCCGGCTCGCCGGCGTCGCAGCTGAGGCCGGAGTCGTCCTGCAGGAACCCATGGCGCCCGTCGCGGCCGCGGCCCTCGATGGGACGCCACTGCCCCCGCTGGCTGCGCATGCAGACCGGATCCGTGAACTCAGCACAACCCACGACCACGTCCTGGTGGAGGGCGCCGGCGGCCTCCTCGTGGAGCTGGATTCCGGCGGCGGCACCCTGGCGGACCTGGGATCCCTGCTGGCGGCGGCATTCGTGGTGGTCGCGCGGCCCGGGCTTGGCACGCTGAACCACACCGCCCTGACCCTGGAGGCGCTGTCCACGCGCGGACTGGACGTGCTCGGCGTCGTGCTCGGAAGCTGGCCAGCCAGGCCAGACGCCGTGCACCACAGCAACCGGCAGGTTCTCGGGACGCTGCCGGTGCCGCTCCTGGGCGCCCTTCCCGGCCAGGCCGCCGAACTGTCCCCGGCCGACTTCCGTGCCGGCGCAGCCGCTTGGCTGAACGGGGTACCGGCATGATGGCGGCGACTGCCACAGCAGGGTCCGCGGCAACGGTGGCTCGGGCGGAAGTCCCCGTCAGGTCCGGGTGTCCTTATCTCGTGGTCCGGGACCCAGAATCGGTCCGGGAGGTCCTGCACCGCCCCGCGGATTTCAGTCCGGCGAATGCGCTGGAGGCTGTAACCCCGCTGGAGGGACCGGCCTTGCGCGTGCTGCAGCGCGTGGGCTTTGCGTTGCCGCCGGTTCTGGCCAGCAACGACACCGGCACGCACGGTGGCATCCGGAAGGTCGTGGCAGGATTTTTCACGCCCGCCACCGTCGCCGCCATGGAGCCGCGCATCCGGGAACTGGCCCGGGAAGCGGCGGGAGACACCGCGGACCGGCTCGCCCGGTCCGGCCACGCGGACCTCGTGCAGACCGTCGCGGCATTTCCCCCGGCGGTCATCATGTTCGAACTCCTCGGGCTGCCGGTCCGGGATCTTCCCGAGCTCAAACGCTGGGGCCTTGACTCCATGGAGCTGTTCTGGGGCTGGCCGGACGGGGACCGGCAGCTCGACCTGGCCCGCAGCGCCGCCGAGTTCTATGTCTGGCTGCGCCGGCTCGTGGCCGAATCCGTGGCTGCTCCGGGACGCAACCTGTTCAAGTCGCTGGCCGAACACGGCCTCTCGAGGACCGAGATGAGCTCGCTTGGCTACTTCCTGCTGATCGCCGGCCAGGAAACCACCACCCAGCTGATCAGCACCACGCTGTTCCGGCTGCTGGATGGTGCCGCGCCGGCAAGCTGGACGGAGGCGGCCTCGGAAGCCGGCGCCCGGTCCGTTGTCCGGCATGTGCTCGCCACCGAGTCATCTGTCCCCACCTGGCGCCGCGTGGCAGCCCACACCACGGACCTCGGCGGCGACCGGATCCCGGCCGGTACGGAGATACTCCTTGAGCTGTCCGGCAACCAGATCACGGCAGGCGACGCACCGGGAAGCCCGTACCCGCGGGCACGTGCCGGCGGGGGATTCTCAACCGGCCTCGTTTTTGGTTCAGGCATCCACCGCTGCCTCGGGGCCAAGCTCGCCGAACTGGAGGCCGCCGTCATCGTCCAGGAAGCCGCGGCGGCGCTGCCCGGGATCCGATTGCAGGACCATGAACCGGACTGGATCCGGCTCCTGTCCTTCCAGGCACCCCGGACCGTCAGCGTGACGAAGCTGCCCGGCTGACCGGAGGCGAAAAGGGCGGGGGCTAGAAGGACGAAACGGTGAAGCCAAGGCCCAGCAGGCTCCGGCCAGCCTGCTGCCTTATCCCGGCCCAGCCCTATCCCGGTCCGGTCCTTGACGTTGCCGCAACGTCAACCTTTAGAGTCGGAACATCGGATCAAAGGCGGCAGGAAAGGAGGAGCGCATGGACTGGTCGATCCAGCAGATCGCCAGGATCGCCGGGACCACAAGCCGCACCCTGCGGCACTATGACGACATCGGCCTGCTGAGGCCGAGCCGGATTGCCCACAATGGCTACCGGCACTACGATCAAGCGGCACTGATCCAGCTTCAGCGGATCCTGTTGCTCCGTGAGCTGGGCCTGGGCCTGCCAGCAATCGCCGACGTGTTGGGCAACGAATCGGACGCGACCAAAGCCCTGAGCGGCCACCTGCAGTGGCTCCGGCAAGAGCAGGAAAGGCTGAACCGGCAGATCGCGTCGGTCCAGCGAACGATTGACGCGGTGAAAGGAGGTGGAGAACTTATGGCAGAAAACATGTTCAACGGATTTGACCACACCCGTTACAAGGATGAGGTGGAGGAGCGCTGGGGCAAGGAGGCCTATGCCAGCAGCGACGCCTGGTGGCGGGGAATGGATGCCGGGCAAAAGGCGGCCTGGAAACAGCGCTCACAG
The DNA here is from genome assembly GCF_059090205.1 of Arthrobacter sp. CMU6. Taxonomy (NCBI): domain Bacteria; kingdom Bacillati; phylum Actinomycetota; class Actinomycetes; order Micrococcales; family Micrococcaceae; genus Arthrobacter; species Arthrobacter sp. CMU6. The sequence continues at coordinate 39,952 of NZ_JBNHFL010000036.1, read as the reverse complement.
CAGCTCGGCAGCGACTGGGTCGCCGCAGCGGGCTCGGGTATGGCAGCAGACAGCGCCGAGGCCCAGGACCTTGCACGGCGGCAGGTGGAATGGCTCCGCGGCATCCCCGGCACACCCGCGGCGGCGCCGGACGGTGATATCAAGGGCTACGTCTTGGGCCTTGGTGAGATGTACGTCGCGGATCCGCGGTTCAGCGCAAACTACGGCGGCGAATCCGGAGCCGCTTTCGTTCGCGACGCGCTGCGCATCTACGCCGAAGCGAACCTCTAGCACCTCACGCACACTGCAAAGCCCGGCCGGGATTTCCCGGCCGGGCTTTTTGCTGCCTTGACCGGCCTCAGCAGGGTCAGGCGCGCAAATGCGCCGGCGCTTTGGTGGTTTTCTCTATGTCGGCTGCGGTGACCTCGATTAGCTGGTGCGCCAGGTCCGCCAACGCACGGGCGGTTGCCAGCTCATCCCCGATCTCGGGGACATCGGAGTCCGCGGGGTTCAACCGGGCCATTCCGGTCCCTACCAGTTCAGGCCGCTTCTCGACTTCCAGTCGTGCCGTGGCCCGTGTCTGTCCCTCATGTTCGTCAACAACGATATTCACCGACCAGCTTTTCTCTTGCATGGTGGTCGCCTCCTCCATCCAACTTCCACGATGCCCAGACCGAGGCAAGCCGTCAAGGGTCCAAAACTTCCCTGCAGCCGGAGCTTAGAGCGCCCTTGTCGTACAGCGGGCCGGCACGACAACCCGGCCCCAAGATGCCCAGTTGACTCAGCCGGAACCGCTGCCTGGCGGCCCGTCGAGCACGGTGGGGATGTATTCCAGCAGCTGGAGCCGGCCGTCGAAGGTCCGGCTGTCCACCATTTCGAGCGACACCTCCGGATAGCCGTCGTAGATCCGTTCCCGCCCGGTGCGTCCCGTGATCACCGGGAAGACGACCAGGCGGAACCGGTCCACGAGGCCGGCGGTCAGCAGGGACCGGCAGAGGCTGAGGCTGCCGAGCGTGCTCAAGGGCCTGGTTCCGGTCCGTTTCATCTCACGCACCGCCTCGACGGCGTCCCCGGCCACCAGCTCCGAGTTTGGCCAGGCCAGGGGTGGCTGCAGGGTGGAGGAGAAGACCACCTTGGGCACGGCGTCGAGGCCGGTCAGGGCGGCTCCTTCATCCTTGGAGAATCCCGAATCCCCGGCCGCCGCCTCCCCTGACATGCTGGACATCACCCGGTAGGTGTTCGCCCCCATGAGGAAGGTGTAATTCTTCTTCCCTTCCTCCTCGAGCCAGGCCAGGTATTCCGGCCCCTCCAGCCCCCACCAGCCGGGCCACCCCTCGGCGGAGGCATACCCGTCCAGCGAGATGATGAGGTCGACCATCAGATCCGCTGATGATGTTTCTCCAGTGATTTCACCCATGGCCGTCTCCTGGATCTGATCGACGTCGGTGGCCCCCGGGACGCTGCGCCCGTGCCGGCAATGCTATCCATGGAGCGCGCGGCCGCTCAAGGGCCGGCCCGTCGACTTCCTGGCGGTGCTAAAGGGCCGGGCGACGCGCCGCACCCGGGCCGGAGGAAAGTGCTCTGGAAACTGCTGCGGGAAGGTGCCACTGTGAAGCAGTGGAGTGAACCGTCCGGCACCTAAGCAACGGAGGATGTCATGAATCTCGACGATCTGGTCTTCCACCCCTGGGCTGTGCAGGGGCCGCGCGAGGTGCCCACGTTGGTCGGCGGCTCAGGGAGCCACGTCTTCGACGGCGACGGGAGGCGATACCTGGACTTCAGCTCGCAGCTGGTGTTCACCAACCTCGGCCACCAGCATCCCCGCATTGTGGCTGCCATCAAGGAGCAGGCTGACCGGCTGTGCACCCTCGCACCCGGCAACGCCTCCGATGTACGGGGCGAAGCCGCCCGGCTGATAGTAGAGGTCGCACCGGAGCACCTCGGCCACGTGCTGTTCACCACCGGCGGGACCGAGGCCATCGAGCATGCGGTGCGGATGGCGCGCCTTCACACGGGACGGCCCAAGGTGCTCGCCGCCTACCGCTCCTATCATGGCTCAACCACCACATCCATCCACCTCACCGGTGATCCGCGCCGGTGGGCCTCGGACGTGGGCGCAGCGGGCGCCGTACACTTCTTTGGTCCTTTCCTGTACCGTTCGGCCTTCGGATCAAAGACCCCGGAGGAGGAATCTGAGCGGGCCCTGACCCATCTCGAGCAGGTGATCCTCCTGGAAGGTCCCTCGACTATCGCCGGCCTGGTCCTGGAATCAGTCATCGGCAGCTCGGGGGTCATCGTGCCGCCACCGGGCTACCTGCGCGGGGTTCGCGAGCTGTGCGACCGCCACGGCATCGTGTACATCGCCGATGAGGTGATGGTGGGCTTTTGCCGTACGGGGGCCTGGTTTGGTGTGGACCACGCGGGTGTGTCACCCGACCTGATGGCGTTTGCGAAAGGCGTCAACTCCGGGTACGTTCCGCTGGGCGGCGTCCTCATCTGCGATGCCATCTACGGGACGTTCACCAAACGCCCCTACCCGGCGGGCATGACGTACAGCGGCCATCCTCTTGCCTGCGCGGCAGCCGTCGGCGCCATCAACGCGATGCACGAGGAAGCCACCGCAGCGGCAGCTGCCCGCCTTGGCACAGACGTCCTGGGGCCAGCCCTGAGGGTGCTTGCTGAGAAGCACCAGTCCGTCGGGGATGTGCGGGGCATCGGTGGCCTCTGGGCCCTGGAACTGGTCCGCAACCGGCAGACGAAAGAGCCGCTCGTGCCTGCAGGAGCCACGGGCGCTGACAACGCGCCGATGCTCGCCGTCGCCAGGGCATGCGTGAACCGGGGGCTTTTGCCGCTGATTCAGGGCAACCGTGTCAATGTCGCTCCACCGCTGAACGTAACCGACTCGGATGCGGCCGCAGGCCTGGCCATCCTGGACGAGGCACTCTCTGTGGCCGACGAGTACCTGAGCTGAGACTGGATTCAGCAGTCGTCGGCCCGGCCGGATCAGGACAGCACGCGGTAGGTGACGTGCGTTACGAGTGTCGCCGCCCGTGACTTTACCTGCTCGAGCTTCAGCGGCGGGACGCCCTCGAACAGCCGGGTGCCGGCGCCGAACGTGAGCGGCGCGATGTGCACGCGCAGCTCGTCGATCAGGCCGGCGGCCAGGTACTGGTTGATGGTTGTCGCGCCGCCCCCGATCGCGACATCGCCCTCACCGGCCACAGCACGGGCCTGTGCCAGCGCCGACTCGATGCCGTCGGTGACGAAGTGGAACGTGGTGCCGCCGTCCATCGGCTGCGGTTCGCGGGCGTGGTGCGTGAGCACGAAGACGGGATGGTGGAAGGGCGGATCGTCGCCCCACCACCCGTTCCACTGCCGATCCCACTCACCACGCACAGGGCCGAACATGTTGCGCCCCATGATGAATGCTTTGGCGGCCACGATCTGGTCGATCTCCGCCCGGTTCTCGTCGGGAGTCTTGAACATCCAGGCGTGCAGCCCGTCGCCGGAGCCGTCGCCGCCGTCGTCGCCGAACGGGCGCTGCTCGGTCTGGTTGAGCCCGGCCGAATATCCGTCGGCCGTGACGGTGATGTCGCAGACTACCCTGCCCATACCTTCAGTCATTGCTCTACCCTCCTCATGGCGACTTCCATCGCCTCGCGGTGAGCTTGCTTGCAAGCATCAGCATAGACAGCCACGGGACGGTGTCCAGTGGCAAAGCCCCTGTGAGAAGACCCTCACGGGCTTCTCATGCGTGTCTCAGGTCGGCGGGTGACCATGGAAGATGTCGAAGGCGATGCAATCGACTGGGCCTTCTTCTGGCCCGGGTATCGGGACAGTCGGGACAAAAAATGCTGAAAGCTCTGGAGAAAGCCCACTACCAAGCCGAGCCGGTCGCGCCATCCTTCCTTTTCGACCAGGTTGCAGCGCTTCTCTGTTACGACCCCGGCGTGCGGTCCGGAGTACAGGACGCCTCAAATGCCATGAGTGCCGCCGCGGACCGGGTATGGTCCGCGCTCGGGGACCGCAAGCTGTTCAACCGGACTGCGGTGGATGCGCTTCGGGCAGAACTGACATGGCTCATCGAGTCCCTGGCTCCGCTCTGCCATTCCACACCTGAGCGCGAAAAGAGCCAAGGAAACCTCCAACATCCGCGCACTGTCCAGGGAACGGCGTACGAGACGGCTTACGGCAGAGCACTCGCCGCCCTCGAATCAGACCGGTACTTCCGGCTTATTGCCGACCTCCAGCACTTCTGTTCCGCTCCTCCGCTCAAGCAGCCACGGCGCAGGCACCTCTACTGGGGGTGACGTCACGTCCGGCAAAGCACCGGATACCGCCGGCCAGCACGTATGATTTCTCCCCGGTGGGTTTCTCCTTCCCGGAACGGCCCGGAGCGGGGCCGACCCGAGGGAGGAAAACAGTGATGGCCACATGACCGCTAAGCATCCATCGGCCAGTGGGACAGGGCGCAGCGATGTTCTGCTCCGCATCGGACGGCTGCTCGGCGATCAGTCCGGGGACCGCACCCGGCCTGTCATCCTGGCGGTCGTGCTGGTTCTGGCAGCACTTGGCCTCATCGAGGTGGCCTCCGCGTCCTCGGTGGAGTCCGTGGCAGCCGGCCGAAATCCCTACGACCTTCCGCTGAAGCAGGGCATGTGGACGGTGGCCGGCATAGCCATCATGTTCGGCCTGGCCCGTCTCCGGAGCCGGCACATCCGGTGGCTCGCCTGGCCACTTCTGGGAGCCGCCGTCGTAGGCCTTGGCCTGGTGTTCACACCCCTGGGCATGACCGTGAACGGCAACCGTAACTGGCTGGGATTCGGCGGGTTCACGGTCCAGCCTTCCGAGTTCGCGAAGCTCGCCCTCATCGTCTGGGCAGCCGCCGTCCTGTCCCGGAAGCAGGCCCTGCTTCACGAGTGGAAGCACGCCGTCGTCCCCTTGCTCCTACCGGCCGGCGCCGTCATTATCGGGCTGGTGGCCCTGGGCCATGACCTGGGCACGGCCATGATCATCATGATGATCCTCGCTGTCACCATGTTTTACGGCGGCGTGCGGATGAAAGTCTTCGGTGTGGCCGGGATTGTCTGCACTGCGGCGGCCCTCGTCCTGGCCGCCACGAGTGGCAACCGCGTATCCCGCATTTCGTCGTGGCTCGGCGCGGGTTCCGCTGACGATTCCCAGGGGGTCGGCTACCAGGCGCTGCACGGCCAGTACGCCCTGGCCTCCGGCGGCTGGCTGGGAGTGGGACTGGGGCAGAGCCGGCAGAAGTGGAACTGGATCCCCGAGGCCCACAACGACTTCATCTTCACCATCCTCGGCGAAGAACTAGGCCTGGCCGGGACTTTCCTGGTGCTCGTGCTGTTTACGGTCCTCGGCATCGCTGTTTTCAAGGTCATCGCCCAGACGCGGGACACGTTCGCGCGCATTGTCTCCTCCAGCGTGATCACCTGGATCATCGGTCAGGCCGTCGTGAACATCGCCATGGTCACCGGCCTGCTCCCGGTCATCGGCGTGCCGCTGCCGTTCATCTCCTACGGCGGCTCCGCGATGGTCTCCTCGATGGCCGGGGTGGGTATGATCCTTGCCGTCACCCGCCCCCAGCCTGTTCAGACGGTTCGACCGAAGAGGCAGCACACGGCGGTACACAGCGGCTGAGTGCGGCCGCTAGTCGCGGGACGAGGCCGCATTGGCTCTGGCCGCCGCGTCGGAGCTCGTGTTCTTGCTGTCCCCCTCAGGCATCGCGGCAACGGCAATAACGGTGAGCACTGCACAGACCAATACAGCCAGGAATACGGCGGCCGACGCCGACACGATCGTCTGTGGATCGGAAATTCCGCCGGGGGCATTGGCATAGATCGAGTTGGCAACTGCCCCGAAAACGGCGACGCCAATGGCACTGCCGACCGAACGCGCAAAAAGATTGGTACCGGTGACTACGCCGCGCTCATTCCATTCGACGCTTGACTGGGCGGCAATGAGGCTCGGGGTCGCTACCAGCCCCAGTCCCAGTCCGACGACGAAGCAACCTGCCGCTGCCACCAAAATGTTGGGTGCGGAGGCAGTGAGTGCCAGAACGGCTGTCCCGATGACGGTGACCGTGACGCCTATCAGGGCGGTCCTCCGGAACCCTATCCGCAGATAGAAACGGCCCGCCTGGGACGCACTGATCGGCCAGCCGATGGTCAGTGCCGCCAAGGCGAGCCCGGCGAAAATCGGAGTGGTCCGGAGGGCTCCTTCGAGGAACGTGGGGACGTAGGAGGTGAGGCCGAGCATGACTGCACCGACGCCGAAAGAGATCATCGCCGTCGTCGCCAGCAGCGGGCGGGACACCACCCACGGCGGCAGGACCGGCTCCGCTGCCCTCCTCTCGACGAACAGGAACGCAGCGAACAAGAGTGCTCCGACGGCAAAGACGGCGATGCTGATGGAAGAGTTCCAGGCCCACGCCTGGCCACCCTCGAGGGCCCCAAGGATGAGCAGGCTGAGGGAAAATGTCAGCAGTGCCGCCCCCAAGTAGTCGACCCGGTGCTTCGCCCGCTCGACATTCTCGTGGAACGTCCGGACCAGCATCCACCCTGCCAGGATGCAAAGGGGAATGTTCACGAGGAAGATGCCACGCCAAATGCCGAGTGTGGAAAACACGCCCCCGAGCGTCGGGCCGACGACTGACGATACCGCCCACACACTGGCAAGGTAGCCTTGCACCTTTGCACGCTCAGTCAGGGTGTAGATGTCGCCGGCTATGGTGATCGCCACCGGCTGGACTGCTCCCGCGCCCAGGCCCTGCAGCACACGGAACGCGATGAGGGCCGGCATGCTCCAGGCCACTCCGCAGAGGATCGAACCGAGCAGGAAAAGACCGATACCGCTGAGGATGACAGGCTTACGGCCGACGACGTCCGAGAGCTTGGCGTAGATCGGCACCGATACGGCCTGCGCCAATAGATAGGCCGAAAACAGCCACGGGAAGGAAGTGAACCCGCCAACGTCATCCACGATCGAGGGCACCGCCGTCGCAACGATCGTCGAATCGATCGCCACCAAACCGGTCGAGAGCATCAGGGCAATGAGGATGGGTCCCCGGCGGGAACGGAATCCGACTCCTTCGGCAGTCGTCGTCGTCATGTGATCTCGTTCCCGTTGTCAGCGAAGAAAGGCGCGCGCGGCCCTGTTGGGCCCCACGTGCATAACTGCGCCAGCGGTGGAATTAGTCCCGCCGCCAGGAGAGATTGTTCGAGTTACGCAGGCTTGCCAGGATGTCTTCCTCAGCCGGGTGGGGTCTTGAGGAAAACTTGTCCAAAACCTGTTCAAATCCGGTTCGCGGCCTGACGGGTTCTTGAGCCCGGCGCGGCAAAGTTGCTTATGGCAAAGCCAATGAACAGGGCGAAGGAAGGGCAGGGCCATGAACACCAGGACTGTACTCACCAGTCAGCACACCGACAGCCACTGGACCGCCGATGACGTCAGGGAAAAGCTCGGCCAGGAGCTGGACACTGATCCGGGCCTGGTCGAATTCCTTGCCGCAGCCCCCAACATGGCACGCGCCCTCAAAGCCGTCCTGAACCTGGACCTTGGCGAACTGGCTGAGCGGATGGTTCGGGCGGAGATCAGCGCTATATTGCACTGACCGGAGTGCCGGGAATTGCATCCCGGTTCCTGAACACCGACCTGCCGAGGTTGGGTCCTCCGTTGCCGCGGAACCGGCGCCGGTCCAGTACGGAGGCTGGACCGGCAGCCGTTAGGCGGCCCCGGTCAGGACGTGAAAATCACAAAGAACTTCCGGATCCGTTCCTGGATCTCCCAAGTTCCTTGCCACCCGATAGGGAAAAAGCCTGCAGTTCCAGCCTCCAGAGTGACCGGTTCACCGCCGTCCTCGGTGACCACCATGCGCCCTTCAAGGACGTGGATCACCTCACCGCGCTCCAGGAACTCCCACCGCGAGAGGCCGGGTTCGGCTTCCCAGACTCCGGAGAGGATGCGGGAGTCGTCGCTGGTAAAGGGAATGGAAATCCTCGTTGGAATCTCGTCGCCGAGCACCTCGGCCAACGGCGGGCCGAGCGGGGATTCGTCCAGTTTCCCCTCGAAGAGTTCAGTGGGCTGGAAGGTTTTGCTCATGGAATCTGCCTTTCTGCTGCACTCGCCGTAAACGCGTCCGGCCAAGTGATGGTGTGCCGCGTCCCGAGTCGGGCAGCGGTTGAATCTTTAGCCGCCGTGAGAGGGTTCGGCAATGGCGGTCAACTGCACTCCCCTCTCCAAGGGTGGGCCTGACATCCATCATTCTGTGGTTGCTGCGCAGATAAAACACCTATTCGGGATGGTTTAAACTACCCTTTTGGGTGGGCCGCCGAGGCGGCCGCTGGCCTGTGCTCAGGGCGGACTTCCCGCGCACTGCTTAGGTGTCAAACTTTCGACTCCGTGGCCAGACTCAGCAGATCCACCCCGTGCATGGCGTCGGCTGCCCGAACGAGTGCCAGATGCGAGAACGCCTGCGGGAAGTTGCCGGCCATCCGGCCCTCCTTTGTGGCGTACTCCTCGCTCAGCAGGCCGAGTTCACTGGAGAAGCCCACCAGCTTGTCCATGAGGTTCTTCGCCTCGAACCTCCGGCCCGTTCGCGCGTACTGTTCAACCAGCCAGAAGGAACACGCGAGGAAGGGATGTTCCCCCGGGTCCAGCCCGTCGACGCCGGTCTCGGTGCGGTACCGCAACAACAGCCCGTCCTCGGTGAGGAGTTCCTTCTCCAGCCGCGCAACGGTTCCCAGCATGCGGTCGTCGTCGTAGGGAAGAAAGCCGATCTGGGGCATCACGAGCAAGGCCGCGTCGGTCTGCCCTCCGCCGTAGGTCTGCGTGAAGGAGTTGAGGTCCGTGTCGAATCCCTCGCGCAGGATTTCCGTCCGCAGCTGCCCGCGCAGGCCTTCCCAGTGGTCCGCGGGTCCGTCCAGGCCGTGGTTCCGGACTGCGCGGATGCCGCAGTCGAAGGCGGCCCACATCATGACACGTGAGTGTGTGAAGAATTGCGGGTCTCCCCGCATTTCCCACAGGCCAAAATCTTTGTCCTCGATGTGTTTCTCAACGAAGCCGAGCAGGATCTGCTGCAGCGCCCAGGAGAAGTGGTCTTCCTTGCCGCCGGCCAGGCGGAGTCGTTCCAGCGCGACCATCACTTCGCCCACGACGTCGGCCTGGAACTGGGCCACCGCAGCGTTTCCAATGCGCACCGGCCGTGAGTCCAGATAACCGGGCAGATGGTCCAGGATGCTTTCCGGCAGGTCGCGTTCCCCGCCGATGCCATACATGATCTGCAGGTCTTCGGGCTCGCCGGCGAGGGCGCGGAGCAGCCAGTTGCGCCACTGGAGGGCCTCAGTTTCATAGCCGTGGGTAAGCATGGACTCCAGCGTCAAAGCGGCGTCTCGCAGCCAGCAGTACCGGTAGTCCCAGTTCCGTGGCCCGCCAAACTCCTCCGGCAAGGAGGTCGTGGGCGCGGCGACTATGCCGCCGGTCTCGTAATTCGTCAGCGCCCTCAGCACCAGCAGGGAACGTTTCACCGAGCCCCCGTAAGGACCGTCTGAACGGCAGTGGCTGCCCCATCGTGTCCAGTAATCGATGGACTGCTCGAGTGCGGCGTCGACGTCGACCGCCGGAGGGACGGGCCGGTGCGAAGGAAACCACGTCAGTTCAAAGTCCACAACCTCGCCCGCCGCGACCCGGAAGTCACCCGAATGCCCGTGCGCGTGGGCCTCCGGCAGATGCGGTCCGCGCAGCGCAACGGCGTCCGGGCCCGCCATGGCCAAAAGCACCATTCCACCGGGAGCCGCGCCGTCCTGGATCCGCCTGGACCAGGGCACCACCGTGCCGTACCGCGGACGGATGATGAGTTCCTGGCACATCTCCACCCGCCCCTCCAGGCCAGTGATCCTGCGCAAAATCGAAGAACCCGTGTGCGCCACGGGCATGAAGTCTGTGACCTGGGCCAGTCCCGTGGGCGTCTTCCAGACTGTTTCCAGAACAAATGTTGAATCGACGTAATGCCGCTTCACCACTGTTGCTTCCGGGTGGCGGGGTGCCACCAGCCAGCGGCCATGGCTCTCGGCTCCAACCAGGGAACTGAACATCGACGGGGAGTCAAACCGCGGGAAGCAAAGCCAGTCAATGCTCCCGTTCCTGGAGATCAGGGGGCCGGTTTGGAGATCCGACAGCAGCGCGTAGTCCTCGATGGGAGCAGCCATGGCTTTACTAAAGCACAACTGGCTTGTCCACGGCAGGCGGCAGGGAGAAAAATTGTCCCAGCGAGAATCAGGCGCAGAGGAACACATAATTACCCACCCCCGGAAGGTCCTCTGCCAGGTTGAAGCGCACCTCAACCGCTGTATTGTGCAACGCTGGTCTGTATGGATCTGGAGGTGTTGCCCGCGCTCACGATACCGGCGTCGGAACTGCGCTGGCGGTTCTCGCGTTCATCCGGGCCAGGCGGTCAACACGTCAACACCTCGGACAGCCGCGTCGAGCTCTCTTGGAACGTGAGCGACTCCGTGGCTCTTTCCGACGACCAGCGGTTGGTGCTGATAACGCGTCTCGGCCGACGAATCGACACCGGGGTGATCACCGTAACCGCCTCCGAGCGGCGCTCCCAGCTACGCAATCGCGAGATCGCCCTCGCCAAACTGGCAGACCTCGTCGCAGAGGGTCTCGCGCCCGAGGCTGCCCGTCGCCGGGCCACCAAACCCACGCGCGGTTCCAACCGCCGGCGCCTCGCTGCCAAGCAACAACGTGCAGCCACAAAACGGCAACGACAACGACCGACCGCCGAGTAGTACCGTCCAGTCGACAAGAATTTTTCCAGCCGCGCCCGGCCCCCGCTAATACGGGGTCAGGCGTGTGGCTCCAGCCACGCCACCCGTCACCCATTCGGGACCGAACGACGAGGCCCCCGGGTTCTTGAAAAAATCAGCCAAACGCCTTTTTCAACAGAATCCAGATCATGTACCAACGGCATAGGCAGAAAAACCTTTCACGTGCCGGATTCCTGCCCGTCCACTTCCCAGGCAGCTTCGGCGCCTCTTGCAGCGCGTGCCGCGCTTGCCTTCGGTTGCGTCGCGGCCAGCCTCCAGGCCACACCCAGTGTGGTTCCGGACGAAGGCTCCGATCCAGGCGATACCCGCAGAACCGACCGCGCAAGCGTCGCGCACAAGAGGACGACGAAAAAACAAAGTAGCTCATCCCCGACTCGCGCTTGCGGGTCCGTTTATTTTTCGTGTTCATCGTTCCTGATCGCAAATTTCCAATTCAACGTATCTTTGATGAAGCCGGCACCCCAGCCGAGAGCGACACCGCCACCCTACACTCCACAGCTCAGCCAAATCCGCCGGCTTAGAGGACTCCGGATGTGGATACGAGCTGCGCACGGCCCTCTTCGAGCCGGTACGCGACGCCAATAACCGCGGTGGAGTAATCGTCCACGGCGTCGTAGATCGTCCGTGAACTGTCCAGCAGCCTGCGCACCGTCTGTTTGGCGTGTTCAACGACCATGTCATTGACGTCCGTCTTGTGCTCACGAAGCGAGCTCAGGACCGAAGGTGTAATCCGTTCAACCAGGTCACGAATGTGGCCCTGTGGAACCTCTCCGGTTTCCACGGCGTCTTTCGCGGCAGTGACGGCGCCGCAGTTGTCGTGTCCAAGGACCACAATCAGCGGGACGTGGAGCACTGAGACGCCATACTCAAGCGAGCCCAGAACGGCGTCATCAATAACGTGCCCTGCGGTACGCACGACGAAAACGTCGCCAAGGCCGACGTCGAAAATGATCTCCGCAGCCAGGCGGGAGTCCGCGCAGCCAAAGATGACCGCGAACGGGTTCTGGGTGTTCACCAGCTCACTGCGCCTTGAGGCGTTCTGGTTCGGGTGCTTCGACTCTCCCAAGATGAAGCGCTCGTTGCCTTCAAGCAGGCGCTGCCATGCATCGTACGGGCTGATCCGGTTGCTCACCCTGCTTACTTTACGGGCGCCCCAACTCATGAAAGGCCCTGGCGGCGCAGGTCAGCACCGCGCTCACGACCGGCAGCGTCCTTCTGCTCCTGGCACTGGCCGTCAGTGCTGCCCTTATCCTGCCCGCAGATCTGGCCGAGCGCCGCACCAGGACGCTACCCGCGGCTCAGCCTGCACCCGTGGCCGAGCCGGCCCGCTGAACCGCCCAGCCGTTTGGAAAGGGTACTGACATGCCCTCCCTAAAACCCACCCGTAAACATGCCCTGTTGCACCGTTGCCTGGCAGGGTATGTTGCACGAATGGACGATACATATCAGGTGATCGTGGTAGGCGGCGGGTTTGCCGGCATGACAGCAGCTGAGCAACTCGGGCGAAAAGGCATCCGAGTGCTCCTTATCGACGCGAACAACTACCACCAGTTCCAGCCCCTCCTCTACCAGGTGGCTGCTTCGCAGATCGGCGTGTCCGCTGTGGCCCGGCCGCTGCGGTCCGTGTTCCGCAGCACGAAGAGTGTCCGGGTCCTCACTGCGGAGGTGACGGCGATCGATTCCGCCACCCGCACGGTCACCACTGTTGACGGCTCCCGCTACCAGGCGAAGATCCTGGTGATCGCCGCGGGCGCGGTACCGAACTTCTTCAACACTCCCGGCGCCGAAGAACATGCCTACCCGCTGTACTCAGTGGCCGACGCCACCCGCCTGAGCACTGCCTTCACAGCAGCCCTGGACCAGGCAGACCGTGTGAAGGACGGCCGCGCCGACGTGGTTGTGGTCGGCGGCGGCCCCACCGGAGTCGAGACAGCCGGCGCCCTCGCCGAGAACATCAAGTACCTGGTGCCCAAGTACTTTTCGCCCGGGCTGGCAGACCGGTGCCGCGTCCACCTTGTGGATATGCTTCCGAACGTGCTGATGCCCTTCTCTGCCAAGTCGCAGGCGTACACCCGTGACCGGCTGCAAAAACTTGGCGTTCAGCTGCACATGGGCCAGGGGGTGACCGAAGTCCGTGCCGACGGCGTGACGCTGGCGGACGGGACTACCATTCCCGCGCAGATCGTCGTCTGGGCCGGTGGCCTGAAAGGCGGAAAAATCATCGCCGAATCCGGCCTGCCGCAGGGGAAGGGCGGACGCATCGACGTGCTGCCGGACCTGACCGCGCCGGGCGCCGAAGGCGTCTACGTCCTGGGTGACTCAGCGAACATCACTGACGCCACCGGCACCAAACTGCCCCAGCTCGGCTCTGTCGCCGAGCAGTCCGGGAAATGGGCCGCCCGCAATATCCACGCTGACCTTACCGGCGGCACACGGCAGCCCTTCGTCTATTGGGACAAGGGTTACATGGCCATGGTCGGCCGTGGCGCAGCAGTCGCCGAACTGGGCCGCAAACGCATCCAACTCCAGGGACCGCTGGCCTTCCTCTCCTGGCTGGGGGTTCACCTCGCCCTGCTCCCGGGCACCCAACAGAAGGTCCGGGCACTCTCCTCCTGGCTCACCGGGTACGTCACACACAGCCCGTCACACGTCGTCGTCGGCAGGCCCGATTAGGAGCCCGCACGGCCAGGAGGCGGCGAAGTTTCGCCATGGTCGGGGCGGTAACCCGTGTGCTCACTTTTTCATGGCCGCGTGAATCTGCAGCGCGAACCAGAGCTGCGCCAATGTGGACGTTTCGGTCATGTCCAGGCCAGTCAACTCACCGATTTTCCGCATGCGATAGATGATGGTTTGCCGGTGCGCGAAGAGCGCCGCGGCCGTCTTCTGCCACGACCTTTGAGTGTCCAGATACGTCTTCAGCGTGACCAGGAGATCGCCCTCCTGGCTTTGCTCGTAGTCGAAAATCGGGCCCAGTAGGCGCTGAACCAGCGCACCCCCTTCCTCAAAGCTCGTGAGCCCCAGCCACGATGGGCCTTGCGCGTAGCGGGCCAGCCCCGAGTTGTTGGCCTGAGCCGAACCGAGGGCCCACAAGGATTCCTGCAACGCGCGCTGGATCCCGGCGGCAGTGGTGGGAGCACTGATGCCGATCCGTGCGCCGGGACCGGCGCAGTGGATCAGCGAGTCGTCGGTCGCGTCAGCCGGAACCACCACGTGCAGCCTGTTGTTCCGCTTCAACGACGCCGCCGGGATGCCGTGACGCCAAAGTTCGATGTGGACACTGGCCAGCCATTCGCCGTCCTCCGCTGAGATTGACGCCATCAGGAAATCCTGTGCCGGGACATTGAAAGCCGCTAGCCTCCTTTCGATTTCCGACATCCCCAAGCGGCCGTCCATGGCCTGCAGCAGGAACTCACCGGCCAGCCGGTGTCGGCTTTCCAGGGACAGGACAATTTGTGAAAGTTGCAGTCCCAGGACGGTTGCGGCATGCAGAAGTACGACGGCGTCCGGGTGCGGTTCGCTGTTCGGCAACACCACCAAGACCGCGTTGGAATGGGTTGGGATGTCCATGGTCAGCACGTGCCTGCCGCGGACGCGATGCCATTGGAAATTCTTGCCCGCGAGCGTCACGTGTCCTGACGACGGGGCCCATTCGTCCGCGAGGAAATTGGGGAGCGGTCGGCCCTCGGGATGCCACGGGTGCAGACACTGCCGATCAACCACCAGCAGGTCAGCGTCCAGCTCAGTGGCCAGTCTCCGAACAAGGCTCTGCCAATGGTCCCCCGCTTCCCCGGTGGTGCGAAGGAGGTCGTAGACGCGTGCCGTTTGGCGAAGGCGGTGGGATTCCTCGAGCAAGGACGACTCCGCCACGGACCGGGCAATGGCGATGAACGGCAGGGGGTACGGGATGTTGATTAGTGGCAGTGGCAGCCGGTCGCAGGCGGCAAGGAATTCGGGGCGGAGCTCCGGTGCGTGCATCTTCTCCCCGATGGCCAAAGCGCTGGCACCGGAGTCGACCATGGCCTCGGCGAGCGCCACTTGTCCGGCGGCATCCGCGGGTATGGACAGGCCGTTGGTCATCATGAGCTCACCGCCGGTGACCCATTCCCACAGCCGCGGCAGGTCGGAGGTGTGCGCCCATGTGATCCGGTTGTCGCGGCCTTTCGATCCGGCCATGAGCGTAAGCCCAAGCTGGGGTTCGGCGACGAGTTCAGCCACGGTGATTGCCATGGAATGCGCTCCCTATTGCTGCTGGCTCGGCCGTTTGGCGGCGTTCATACATATGTCTAGGCGCCTCGGCCATTTGTAGTCAATCTACCGCTATACGTCGTGATGCGCGTCACCAAGAATTGAATTACCTACTTCCCGCTCAAGGGCGAGCACACTCCCTCCGAAGGATTCCAGCATGACAACGCACAACCCCATAGGCCCCGTCGACGCAACGAAAGTCCCTCGGTTTGCAGGCCTTGGCACCTTTGCCAGACTGCCCCAGATCGACCGCGTTCCGGATTACGACATTGCGATTGTCGGAGTACCGTTCGACGGCGGAACCTCCTTCCGGCCCGGCGCCCGTTTCGGTCCTGCCGCAGTTCGCGAGGCTTCCCGTCTCCTGCGTCCCGGATACCATCCCGAACTCGATGTTGAGCCTGTGCACGAAGTCCAGGTTGTGGACGCCGGGGACATCGCCTGCACGCCGTACGACATCACCCGCGCGGTCCGCGAAATCGAGGAGCAGGCGCTTCCGCTGATCGGCGAGGACAAGAAGCTCATCTCGATCGGCGGCGACCACACCATTGCGTTGCCGGTGCTGCGGGCTTTGAACGCAGTACACGGCCCCGTGGCGTTGCTCCACTTCGACGCCCATTTGGACACGTGGGACACGTATTTCGGCCAGCCGGTCACGCACGGAACGATCTTCCGCCGGGCATTCGAAGAAGGCCTCCTGGTGGAGGACAAGTCCATGCACGTCGGCATCCGCGGGCCGGTCTACGACCGCAACGACTTCCTCCGGGACCACGAATTCGGATTCCAGATCATCCGCTGCTCGGATCTGGACGTCATCGGCGTTCCGGCAGCAATCCAGCAGGTCAAGGACCGGCTCGGCAACACCCCCGTCTACGTGTCCATCGACATCGACGTCCTGGACCCGTCGTACGCGCCGGGCACCGGCACCCCCGAGATGGGCGGACTCCACTCCCGTGAACTTCTGGCACTGCTCCGCGGACTGAACGGCATCAACATAGTGGGCGCCGACGTCGTCGAAGTCGCTCCCGCCTACGACCATGCCGACATCACCAGCGTCGCAGCGGCAACCCTGGTCTTCGACCTTCTCGCGCTGATGGTGAATCGCGGCAGGACTGCCGCTCACGCTGTCCGCGAACTGCAAACAACCTCCAAGGGCGTGTGATGAGCACTCACACAACATCCGCCGCCGAAGTTCCGCGGCTCGAGGACAAGACCATCCAGCCCATTCCGGCCACTGAGCGCCATGGAAAAGCCCGCGATCTTTTCACCATCTGGTTCGGCTCCAACATCATGATCATGACAATCGTGACCGGCGGACTGGCCACCACGGTATTTGGCTTGGACTTTGTAACGGCGATCGCGGGAATCATCATTGGCAACGTGATCGGCGGCATCTTCATGGCGCTGCACTCCGCCCAGGGCCCGCAGCTCGGCGTCGCACAAATGATCCAGACCCGGGGCCAGTTCGGTTCTTTCGGAGCACTGTTGATCGTTGTCATCGTGGTCATCATGTACGTCGGGTTCTTCGCAGCCAACCTGGTCTTTGGCGGGGAAGCCATGGCCGCGGTCAGTCCAGGCATCAGTGTGGACGCCGGCATCATCATCATCGGCCTGGTCAGCGTGGTCGCCACGATTTTCGGCTACCGCCTCATCCACGCTTACGCACGCTTCCTGAGCGTTGTGGCCGGAGCGGCTCTGCTGCTGGCGTTCATCTGGATCGTGTTCGTCCATGGACTCCCGGCAAGCTTCCTGGAGCAGGGCACGTTCAACTGGGTTGGCTTCATGGGCACCGTTTCCGTGTCCGCCCTGTGGCAGCTCGCCTACGCACCTTACGTATCGGACTACTCCCGCTACATGCCCCAGGGAACCGGCTCGGCTCCTGCGTTCTGGGCGTCCTACTCGGGCTGCGTCCTCGGAACACTCTTCCCGATGATCCTCGGTGCCGTGGTGGGAACCCTCGCCGTTGCCCTGAGCGCCGAGGCCGGTAATGTCGAGATCGTCGGCAGCCTGGGGGCGCTGCTCCAGCCATGGACCCTGGCCGTCATTGGCATCTTTTGCCTGGGCGTGGCCGCCTCCAACGCCATGAACCTGTATTGCGGCGTCCTCTGCACCCTCACCATCGGACAGACGTTCCGGCCCACCTGGTTGCCGCACGCCAAGACCCGCAGCATCGCCGCCGTCATCATCTTCACCATCGCGCTCCTGATTGCCCTGTTCGCCCGCGACAACTTCATCTTCTTCTACACGAACTTCCTCGCCTTCCTCATGTACGTCCTGGTTCCTTGGACTGCCATCAACCTCGTGGACTACTACCTGTTGCGGCACGGCGACTACAGGGTTGAGGACTTCTTTCGGCGCGACGGCGGCGTTTACGGACGGTTCAACTGGATCGCCATCGGTTCCTATGTTGCCGGGGCCCTGATCCAGGTCCCGTTCTCTGCAACGGCCCTCTACACCGGCCCGCTTGCGGCAGCGATGGGAGGCATGGATATCTCCTGGATAGTCGGCCTTGTGGTTGTTGCCCCTCTCTACTACTTCACCGCACGCGTCTTCCCGAAAAAGGCCGGTGATCCCGTTCCCACCCCAACACTCGCAAACGACCTGATCTAACCCGGGTTTCTACCGGCCCCATCCACTCCCGCTGCCCAGACAGGCACAGAAAGCAAAAGGTGAAACATCATGACTCTCACTCAAACCTAGCCCTTCACGGTCCGACGCGCCGCCACGGACCACAGCCCCGCCCGCATCCTTCCGCCCACGGGGCACTTCATTGGCGGATCCTTTGTTCCTGGCTCCTCCACAGAGCTCATCGACGTCGTAGACCCCACCACGGGGCAAGTAATCGCCTCTGTTGAGGCGGGCACCGCCGCCGACGTGGACGTGGCGGTTGAGGCGGCCGTCGCAGCACAAAAATCCTGGAGCGCGACGACGCCCAAGGAACGGTCCGAGGTCCTGAACCTGATCGCCAACATCATCGAAGCCAACCGCGAAGCCCTCGAAATCATCGAATCCGCGAACACCGGAAAGCCCCGCACCGTCGCTGAGGACGATGTATCCAGTACCATCGACACTTTCCGCTTTATGGCTGGAGCCTCCCGCACCCTGACGTCCATGGCGGGCGGTGACTACGCAAACGCACACACCTCAGTCATCCTCCGGGAACCCGTGGGCGTGGTGGGCGTCATCACGCCGTGGAACTACCCGCTGCTGATGGCAGCCTGGAAGATCGCGCCCATCCTGGCCGCCGGCAACAGCATTGTCCTGAAGCCATCCGAGCAGACGCCGCTGTCCACTCTGAAGCTGGCAGAACTCCTGGCCGGACGCATCCCGGATGGCATCCTCAACGTCGTCACGGGACAGGGCGGGACCGTCGGCCAGCGTCTCTCCGAGCACCCGGATATTGCCCTCATCGCGTTGACTGGCAGTGTTGCCAGCGGGCAGGCGGTGGCCCAGACAGCAGCAAAATCGGTTAAGCGCGTCCACCTGGAACTTGGCGGCAAGGCTCCCGTTGTTGTATTTCCCGACGCCGACCTCCGCGCCGCTGCCGCAGGCGTACGGAACGCCGGCTTCTGGAATGCCGGCCAGGACTGCGGGGCCGCCTGCCGCGTGCTCGTACACGAATCTGTGTCCGAAGAGTTCACCCAGCACCTGGTAAGGGAAGTCGGCACTTTGGTGATCGGCGCGCCGGAAGCTGGTGACGACGTCGAAATCGGTCCCATGATCTCCCGCCCGCACTTCGAGCGCGTCAAGGCGTCACTGGCCGAAGCAAAAGCCGCAGGGCTTGAGGTGGCGATCGGAGGATCCGCCTTGGAGGGACCTGGCTATTTCATTGAGCCAACCGTGATCACCAACGTCCCGGCCGGCGCACACATCGCCACGCACGAAATCTTCGGTCCCGTGGTCACCGTCGAGACTTTCGGCTCCACCGAAGAGGCCGTTACGCGAGCCAATGAGAGCCCCTACGGCCTCTCCGCCTCAGTCTGGACCCGTGACTCGAGCTTGTCTCTGAACGTGCCCAAGCGGCTCGATTTCGGCACCGTGTGGGTCAACTCGCACCTGGTACTGGCGTGCGAAGTACCGTGGGGCGGGTTCAAGGGATCCGGCTACGGCCGCGACCTTTCGCTCTACGCCCTGGACGACTACTCCCGCACCAAGCACGTCATGATCAATCACGGCGCATGAGCGTCAGACACAGCATCGGAGTTCAGCGATGACCACAGTCAACCTTCCCGGCGCAGCATCAACGCGTGCGGCAACCCCGACCGCTCCCTTCGGGACGGACGTCACGTGGACCAACTGGGGCGGGAACCAGAGCGCAACCCCTGCATTCACTGTCCGCCCGCGGACCGAACAAGAAGCGCTCGACGCCGTCCGTTTCGCCATCCGCGAGGGCCTGCCTGTGCGGGCGGCAGGCTCAGGGCACTCATCGTCGCCGCTGGTCCAGACGGGCGGCGTCCTCATGGACATGTCTGCGCTCTCGGCCATCACCGGAACCGACCGCGTCCGCCGTCGTGCCAGGGCCTTGGCAGGCACGACGATCAACGCCTTCGGGGATCCGCTTTGGGAACAGGGACTGGCACTGGCCAACCAGGGCGACATCGACAAGCAGCAGATCGCGGGCGCACTGGCCACGGGCACGCACGGCTCCGGGAAGGATCTGGGCAGCTTCTCCTCAGCCCTTCGCTGGGTGAGGCTGATCAACGGCTACGGCGAAATCGTCGAAATCGGCGAAGGGCAGCTCCGCGAACTGAGGGCAGCCCAGGTTGCCTTGGGAACCCTTGGGATCTTCCTGGAAGTGGAGCTCGCGGTGGAGGACCGCTACTACCTGCAGGAACAGATCACATACCCCTCATGGGAGGACACGGCGGCGGCATGGCAGTCTGACATCGAGTCGAACCGGCACTACTCGTTCCTCTGGTGCCCAGAGGACGACTCATGCGAACTCCTGGACCTGCCGGGCTCACCTGACCACCCTATGGGAAACCGCAGCTACACCAAACGGTACAACGTGGCGACGGTCCAGGACGAGGCAGGAATCTCCACTGTTGAAGGCGCGCGTTTGGACCGTTCATATCGTATTTATCCGGACGGCTTCACCACACCATTCCACGAGCTCGAGTACTTTGTGCCCAGCGAACTTGGCCTCACCGCCGTCGAGGCCATCCAAGACCTGATCCGCGCCAAACACCCCGGCCAGAGATATCCCGTGGAGGTCCGTTGGGTGAAATCCGACGAAGGGTACGTGTCTCAGTTCCAAGGCCGTGACAGCACCGTCATCACCCTGACCACAGAACCAGGAACCGACTACTGGCAGTTCTTCCGGGACGCCGATGCGGTGCTGGATGACTTCGAGCCCCGGGCCCACTGGGGCAAAATCCACTTCATGACCAGAAGCCGTTTGGAGCGCCTCTATCCGGAGCTGGATACCTTCATCCAAGTCCGGCGCGAGTTCGATCCCCGGGGAACGTTCCTCAACGACCACACACGCTCGCTGTTCGGATAATTTCGGCAGCTTCGGCGTCAACGGGTGTACCGGGCGATCTTCCGCCCGGTACACCCGTATGCAAAAGTCAGTCGTTGACCAGCTCAGCTTTGGCATTCGCCGGCGCCACAACGTCGCGGACCTTCTTGCCGCGGGCATAACCCACGAGTCCCAGGGCCAGGATGCAGCCGAGTGTGCCGAGCGCGAAGGCCTCGAAGGTGAATTGCGGGACGCCCCACGTTGCCTCGAAGTCGTATTCCAGGCCGAAGAGGACCTCGAGTGTTCCGGGGAAGATCGCCACCCACGAGCCGATCAGGATCCAGACGAAGCAGATGGCACCCAGGATGCGGAAGCCGGTGTCCGAGACGGGCACCTTGAAGGGCCTGGCGGTCAGGGGGTATTTGCTCCGCAGCCGGACGGCGGCCGGGATGGCCAGAAGGTAGCTGAGGAGGAACGTTGAGATGGCGATGGACAGGACCACCCCGAACAGTGCGCTGCTGGTCCCGCTGAGCTGCATGGCCGCGAGCATAAACAGCGTGGCCACCACCCCGGAGAGCGTGTTGACGCGGATCGGCGTGCCCAGCTTGGGGTGGAAGCGGCCGAAGAAGCCCCCGAAGAAGGAGCCGTCGGCGGCGGCCATGGCTTGCATGCGGTCGCTGATGATCATCCATGCCGCGCCTTGCGACACGAGGACGAAGCAGAAGACCACCGCTGAAATGGCAAGCATGACCTCAGCGGCCGGGCCGAACACGGTGTAGACGGTGGACACTGCGCCGAACAGCCCGCCGATGCCTGTGATCTGGTCGAGCGGCACCACCAGCAGGATGGCCAGGATCGGCAGGAGGTAGCTCGCGGCGGCGATCATGGAAGAGCGCGCGACCGAGATGGGAACATCCTTGGCCGGGTTCTTCATCTCCCCCGCGGCGCTGTTGCCGGACTCGAAGCCAAGGAACGAGAAAAGCAGCAGCGGGGTGACGCCCAAGAAGCCGGCCAAGGTGGGTGAGAAGAAGCCGAGTTCAAGTCCGTTGAAACCGTGCTGCAGCCCATAGACCATGGTGACGATGATGAAGAAGGTCAGGAACGCGACCTTGAGGATGGCTCCGAGCGAGGGCAGCCATTTACCGTGCTTCAAACTGACAATGGCTGAGGTCACCGTGATCCAGATGAAGACCAGCTTGAAGATGTAGTCGCTGACGCTGCCCGCCTCCACATGGCCCACGTATTCGGACCACGTTTCCACTGCCACAAACGCCATGGCGCCGCCCACCCAGACCGGCTGCGTTACCCAGGTGAAAAGCGACGTGATGGCCGCGACAACGCGGCCGAATGCCATCCTGGTCCAGACGTACACGCCACCTTCTTCGGTGAACGCGCCGCCGGTCTCGGCGAAGATCAGGCCATAAGGAACCATGAACGTGACGGCCAGGATGAGGGTCCAGGTGAAGGTTTCGCCGCCGAACCCGGAGACCTGGCCCAAGACTTCCACGGAGATGACGGCCGCGACCACCAGCAACAGGATGTCGAAGCGGCCGAGGGATTTCTGCAGATGCTGGCTTTGCTCCAGGGCAAGGCGCGTTGTGGAGGCTATTGGCTGATCCATGATGGGTCCTTTGCTACTGCTTAAGGCGCTACTGCGCAAGAAAGGTGAGAGGGATGGTTGCAGCGTAGGCTGGTGAAATGCATCGCGTAAACTAAAGAATCACGATGCGAATCATCGTTTTTTCAGATGCATTTCATCAGCCGAACTGGATCCACGTGGTCTTCGGTGCGGTGTAGTTGTCGAAGGCGTGCAGGGACAGATCGCGGCCGAATCCGGACTGTTTGAAACCGCCGAAAGGCGTGGTGTTGCCCAGCGCGTCCACAGTGTTCACGGATACTGTTCCCGCAGTCAACTCCCCCGCCACCCGGTGGGCCCGGGACAGGTTCGAGGTCCACACGGACGCTGCCAATCCATAGTCTGTGGCGTTCGCCAGCCGCACCGCCTCGTCCTCGGTGTCGAAGGCGTGCAACACAGCCACGGGCCCGAAGATCTCCTCGCGGTGGACATCGTGCCCGGCCCCAAGGCCGCCCAGCAGCGTGGGCTCCAGATAGGCATCAGAGCCACGGATCTCGCGCCGCCCGCCCCCGAAAAGCACCTCACCCTCGGCGCGGCCGCGTGTGATCCAGCCTTCGACGTCGTCTGTGTGCGCCCTGCTGATCAGGGCACCGTTGCCTGCCAGGCCGGCAAGCGGATCTTCCGGCCGGTAGGCGTCCGCGGCGTCGGCCAGCAACGCAGCAAACTGGTCATGGACATCCCGCTGCACCAGGATCCGCGAGTTGGCGGAGCAGACTTGGCCCTGATTGTAGAAGGCGCCGAAGGCTGCCTTCGCTGCGGCAGCGGCGAGGTCGGCCGTGTCGGCAAAGACGATGTTGGAACTCTTGCCGCCGGCTTCGAGGCTGAGCCGCTTGAGGTTGCTTCGACCGGAGGCCTCCAGCAGAGTTCGGGAGACGGCGGTCGAACCGGTGAACGCCAGGGCGTCAACGTCCATGTGGTGCGCCAGCGCCGCGCCCACTTCCCTGCCGGAGCCGGTGACGATGTTCAGGACGCCGTCCGGCAGCCCGGCTTCAGTGGCCAGGTCGGCAAGTCGCAACACGCTCAGGGACGTCTGCTCGGCCGGCTTGAGCACCAGTGTATTTCCGGCGGCAAGCGCCGGAGCCAGCTTCCAGACCGCGATTTCGAGCGGGAAGTTCCACGGAACAATGGCGGCCACCACGCCCAGCGGCTCGCGCGTCACCAGCGCGGTAGCCCCGGGCGGGACTGCAGGCAGTTCCCCGCCCTGCTTGTCCGCCGCCTCCGCATACCAGCGCAGCGTGGAAATGGCGCCGGGCACATCCACGGTGGTGGTTTGCAGAATGGGCTTCCCGCTGTCCAATGTCTCCAGGAGTGCCAGTTCGTCGGCATGCCGTTCCATCAGCGCGGCCAACGCAAGCAGGAATCCCTTCCGCCCTTCGGCGCCCATGCGGGACCATGACCGGAAGGCGCGCCGTGCGGCAGCCACCGCGCGGTCGACGTCGGCGGGCCCGCATGCAGTCAGCTCGGCCAGCACGCGGCCATCGATGGGGCTGGTGGTGGGCCGGGACTGTTTCCCGCTTGCGGTTGCGCGGCGGCCGTCGATGAAGGCCCTGCCGTCGATGGCCAGGGCGTTCGCCCTGCCCTGCCAGTCAAGGGAAAGTGTGGCGGAAGTGCTGTTCACAGTAGCTCCTGGGGTTGGGGTTTCGGAGGCGGTTCAGTACGTGGTCGCTAAGGTTCGACGGCGGCACGGACTGCGGTGCCGATCGTTCCGGACGGCTTGCGCCGGGCCAGGCGGAGCGCCGCTGAAGCGCTCATGAGGCAAAGCAGTTCAACGGCGATGAGGGTAAGCATCACGTGCTCATGGCCCGGCGAGGATGCGGGGCCGCCATTGCCGTGATGGCCCGCGGCGCCGGGCGTCACCAGCAAGACCAAATGAATGAGGATCATGCCGGCACTCATCGCCAGCAGGTGCCCGGCGGCACGCCCGGCGCAGAGCCGTCCCCCCAGCACCGGTGCGGCGCAGGCCAGGCAGGCGGCACCCATGGCAGCCGTCCACCAGGCCGTCAATCCCGCCGGACCGCTGGCGGCCGCCACCACGTGGGCGGTGGCGCTGCCCGCCGCGGCAGTGCCGACGATTCCCGTTGGAACGAGGGCGCCCGGAAAGCGCATAAGGCGAGAGCGGTTTCGCTGGTCCATGGTTCTCCTGGCTGCCGGCGTGGCGGGGGTCGGGGACTTTACGCGGGGCTTGTGAGGTGGGTAACATCAAAGCGTTGGTTGAACAGTTGTACCATCAAAATCCGACTTCAGGAAGTGCCATGACCCTTCAGACCACCCCCTTGGCCACACCGGCGCAGATGCCGCAGCACCCCCTTGAGCAGCTCTCGGCCGGGGAAATCCACGATGCCCGCCGGATCCTGGCGGAGGCCGGGCTCGTGGCCGAGACCACCCGCTTCGCTTACCTTGGCCTGATCGAGCCGCCGAAGAGTGCCCTCCGAAGCAATGACACCGATTGCGTTCGCCTGGTCCGGGCCATGCTCTGGGACGCCTCGCAGTCCCGGTCCCTCGACGTCCGCCTTTCCCTGACCAGCGGCCTCGTACTGGACAAGCGTGAACTCAATCCGGAAACGGACGGCCAGCTGCCGGTTCTCCTGGAGGAATTCGGGCTCATCGAGGACATCCTGGCCGGCGACCCGCAGTGGAACGCGGCCCTTGCCGCCCGCGGCCTGACCCCGGCACAGGTGCGCGTCGCTCCCCTGTCGGCGGGCGTCTTCGAGTACGGGAATGAGGACGGCAAGCGGCTGCTGCGCGGCCTCGGATTCCGCCAGGACCACCCCGCGGACCACCCGTGGGCCCATCCGATCGACGGCCTGGTGGCCTTCGTCGATGTGCAGAACCGGCGGGTCAACCACCTGATCGACGACGGCCCGGTCGCCGTCCCGGAGGTCAACGGCAACTACACGGACCCCGCGGTCCACGGCGAGCTCCGCACGGATTTGAAGCCGATCGAGATCACGCAGCCCGACGGGCCCAGTTTCACGCTGGAGGGCAACCACCTTTCCTGGGCCGGCTGGGACCTGCGCGTTGGCTTCGACGCCCGCGAAGGGTTGGTGCTCCAACAGCTCCACCACTCCCACAAGGGACGGAGGCGTCCGGTAGTCCACCGCGCATCAATCTCCGAGATGGTGGTCCCGTACGGCGACCCCTCCCCCTACAGGAGCTGGCAGAACTACTTCGACTCCGGCGAATACCTCGTGGGCCGCGATGCGAACTCACTCAAGCTCGGTTGCGACTGCCTCGGCGACATCACCTACATGTCCCCCGTGGTGGCCGACGACTTCGGCAATCCACGCACCATCGAGAACGGCATCTGCATCCACGAGGAAGACACAGGAATCCTTTGGAAACACACCGATGAGTGGGCCGGCTCCAACGAGGTCCGCCGCAACCGCCGCCTGGTGGTCTCCTTCTTCACCACCGTGGGCAACTACGACTACGGCTTCTACTGGTACCTCTACCTGGATGGCACCATCGAGTTCGAAGCGAAAGCAACGGGCATCGTGTTCACGGCAGGGCTCCCGGACAAGGACTACGCCTACGCGTCGGAGATCGCCCCGGGCCTTGGCGCTCCCTACCACCAGCACCTCTTCAGCGCCCGGCTGGACATGATGGTCGACGGCGACACGAACCGTGTTGAGGAACTGGACCTGGTGCGCCTGCCGAAGGGCCCGGGCAACCCCCACGGCAACGCCTTCACCCAAAAGCGCACCCTGCTGGCCCGCGAGTCTGTTGCTGTGCGCGACGCCGATGGCGCCAAAGGCCGCGTGTGGCACATCAGCAACCCGGAGTCACTGAACCACCTCGGCCACCCGGTGGGCTACACGCTCTACCCTGAAGGCAACCCCACCCTGGCCATGGCGGATGATTCCTCGATCGCATCCCGGGCTGCATTCGCCCGGCACCACCTCTGGGTCACACGGCACGCGGAGGAGGAGCTTTACGCGGCAGGCGACTTCGTCAACCAGCACCCGGGCGGCGCCGGGCTTCCCGCCTACGTGGCACAGGACCGTGACATCGACGGCCAGGACCTTGTGGTGTGGCACTCCTTCGGATTGACCCACTTCCCCCGCCCCGAGGACTGGCCCATCATGCCTGTGGACACCACCGGCTTCACCCTGAAGCCGCACGGCTTCTTCGACGAGAACCCAACACTGAACGTGCCGCCGTCGGCTGCCGGCCACTGCGGTACCGGAAACGAAGGCGGGCATGGCGCCAGCGGAGGCACCGCCGTCGGGCATTCCGGCCCGGGCCACTGCGCCCACTGAACCTGCAGGCACTGACGCCAGTCCACGCCGCGGGGACGCGCAGGCGCGTCCCCGCGGTGGTAGGGTGCTCACGGTCCCAGCCACGAACCGCCGCGAACGAAGGAGCAGCATGCCCCGCTTGGTCGATCACCAGGAACGGCGCCGTTCCATCATCGAGACCACGTGGCGGTTGATCGCGGGGCAGGGCATCGAGAATGCCAGCATGCGGGACATTGCGCGCGAATGCGGGTATGCGGCACCGGGCGTGCTGGCCCATTACTTCCCGAGCAAGGATGCCCTGCTGCTGGCCTCGTACGAACTGATCTGCGAGCGGACCAACGAACGGATCGCCGCGGGCACCGCCGGACGCCGGGGTCTTTCGGCGCTGCGCAGCCTCTGCCTGGAAATCATTCCGGCCGATCCCCTCACCGTGGTCGAAGCCCGCGTGGCGGTCTCCTTCTGGCAGCGCGCGCAAACGGAGGACGCGCTGCGCGCCGTCGGGCGGGAGGCGCTGCTGCAATGGCGTGGTCTGGTGATGGGTTTCCTCGCCCAGGCAGAGCACGACGGCGAATGTGAACCTTTGACGGATCCGGACGCGGTTGCCGATGAGTTGCTGAACATCATGATGGGCCTGCACGTGACCGCCATGCTGGATCCGGATGCCGTCACAGGTTCGCGGCAGCGTCATCTGGTGGAGCGTGCGCTGACGCGGCTCGTGTCCCGGCAGCCTGGCGCGTGATGCGCCGGATGCGGCCGTAGCCCGGGTTCAGATTCTGAAGCCCGGGCCACGGATTGCGTGATGGTTGTGTCAGTGACGAATGGGCGCGTTGGCGGCCGGCGCGGTTTGGCGGGGTGCCGTTTGGATGTCTTCTTCCCCGAGAAGGTCCTTGCCCTTGCTTTCCTTCATGCTCAGCACGGCCGCCAGTCCAATCAGGCCAACGAGAATGAGGTAGAACGCAGGCATCATTTCGTTGCCTGTCTGGGCAATGAGCCAAGTCAGGACGTATGGCACAGTACCGGCAAAGATGGCCGCGGTGACGCTGTAGGCCACCGAGAGGCCGGTCTGCCGCGTCCGGGTTGGGAAGAGTTCTGCTGCCGCCGCAGCATGGACACCGAGAATAAGGGCCAAAATGATGCCCAAGCCGATGGTGCTAACGATGCCCGCCCAGGACGTGCCGGAGTGCATGATCAGGAACAGCGGATATGCCAGCACCACCAGGGAAATGGCCGCGGCGATCAGTATCGGCTTCCGGCCGATCCGGTCAGAAAGCGCGCCAATCAACGGTACAAGGACGAGCCCGGCCACGGATGCGGCGGTGGAGAGCAGGGCGGCCGTGCCGGCGTCGAAGCCCAGGACCTTTTCCTGGTAGGTCAGGAGGTAAACGAGCACCACATAGAAGGTCACGTGCATCATGATTTCCAGGCCGCTCATCTGTAGGAGCTGCTTCCAGTGCCTGGTGAACACCTCCTTGACCGGGCTCTGCGGGACGTTGTCCAGCTGCTCGAGTGACCGGAATTCTGGAGTGTCCTCGATCCTGGAACGGATGTAGAAACCGATGATGCCCATCGGAACTGCGATCAGGAACGGAATCCGCCAGCCGCCGTCGGCAATGGTTTGGGCGTCCATGACGCTGGTCAGGACGAAGACCACCAGGGATGCCGCCAGGAAGCCAAGGAGACTGCCGAACTCCAGCCAGCTGACGCCGAAACCGCGGTGTTTCCTTGGTGAATACTCTGCGAGGAACGCCGCCGCGCTGCCGAATTCGCCGCCCGCGGCGAGCCCCTGGACCACGCGTGCTGCAACGAGCAGGACGGGTGCCCACAGGCCGATCGCGTCGTAGGTAGGCAGGAGTCCGACCACCAGTGTCGCCGCGCTCATGGAGAGGATGACGATGGAAAGTGTCTTCTTTCGTCCGATCCTGTCGCCCAGTGTTCCGAAGACGAGTGCGCCCAGGGGACGGACGCCGAAGCTGATGGCGAAGACCGCGAAGACGGAAAGCAGCGCCGCTGTGCTGTCCTGTTGGGGGAAGAAGACGACGGCGATAGTGGAGGCGAGATAGGCGTAGATGGCCCACTCAAACCAGTGGACAAAGACGCCGATCGAACCGGCAGCAACGCTGGTGCGCAAGCCCTTCCGGCTGATCTGCCCCTCGATATTGTTGGTGTTCACACTTCCTCCTGGAGGAAAAGATCCGATGCTGGGATGGGGAGAGCGAGTTCACGGTGGTCGACGCTGACGACCGGCAGAACTGCGCCACCAGAACACGTGACCCGGGTCACGCCCGAATACTGGCATTACCATTTTCGAACGCGCTTGCTCAATCTGTCGAATAGATTTTTGATGCGAATTGCATCTGCTGATCAGATGCAGCGCCGCCGCAAACTTATGAGCGGGCGGATCTTGCGGCAACGATCTGATGCCTTACCGCCTGGGCTACCGCCCGCACCCTGGCGGTTGGACGGTGTGACTTCAGGTGGGCCAGGACGGTCTTGAGCTCAGGCACGTCGTCGCGGATTTCGACGGCGGCCAGCTTGCCGCCGTCGTACGTCAACTGGTGCTGCGGCCGCTGGTGAAGGATTGAATAGCCCAGTCCGCGGGCCACGAATGTACGCACGGTTTCATAGCTGGCCGAGCGGAACCGGATGTCCGGCTCCTGGCCGCCCAGGCGGGCGATTGAAAGCATGAGGTCGCGCGTGTGGGGCAGATCGAGCAGCACAAAGGACTCCCCGCCCAGCGCCGAGAGCGGCACGCTTTCCGCCCCGGCAAGCTTGTGATCCGGCGGAAGCGCCACGTAGGGCCTGACCGTATCCACCACTGATGTGGCGATAACGTCCGGCAGGCCAAGGTCGTAGCACAGCGCCAAGTCCGCCTGACCGCTGAGCAGCGCATTGATGCACCCCGGGGTATCGGTCTCGATGACTTCCGTTTCAAGGGCAGGATGGTCTTCCCGCAGCTTGGTCAGGACGCCGGGCAGCAGGAACGGCGCAAGGGTGCTGAAACAAGCAATGCGGATGCGGCCGGCAACACTCTGGTGCTCTCCGCGGGCGTGATCAATGCTTTCTTCAACCTGCGCCAGGATCGCTTGGGCGTCGCGAACGAAGAGCTCGCCGGCCGGCGTCAGCACCAGGCCTTTGGAGCGCTGCCTGATGAAGAACTGCGTTCCCACGTGGCGTTCAAGCTGGGCGATGGCAGCCGATACGGCGGATTGCGCAACGTTGAGCCGTGCAGCCGCGCCCGTCATGGACAGCTGCGATGCCGCTTCCACAAAATAGCGCAATTGGGTGAGCGTCACATCCATTGGACGAGCATACACCGTTCATCAGAATTATCGATGCAATCCCTCTAAAAGAACTGTTGGACAGATTCAATGCCCCCACAGGAAGCTGAAGGATACGAGCATCCGCTACAAACAGGATTGAAAGGCAGCTGCCAAGTGAAGCACCAGCGTATACGCACGTTCAATACGAAAGACACCTACCCCGAGCAGAACCTGGACAACGATCTCTGCCAGGCAGTAGTGGCCAACGGCGTGGTCTATCTCCGGGGCCAGATCGGCCAGGATCTTGAGACGCGCGAGTCCGTGGGTATAGGTGACGTCGAAGCGCAGACGGAAAAGGCCATGGCCAACATCGACATGCTGCTCAAGGAAGCCGGTAGCAGCCTGGAGGACATCGTCAAGGTGACTGTCTACCTTATTGACCCGCGCTACCGGGAAACTGTGTACCGGACGATGGGCCGCTGGCTCAAGGGCGTGTTCCCCGTATCAACCGGAATCGTTGTCCAGGCACTGGCGCGCCCCGAGTGGCTCGTGGAGATTGACGCCACCGCAGTGCTCTCAGCGGAGGGACAGGCATGACCTTCAGCATCGCCGCCACAGACGGGCAAGGCAGGTTTGGCATCGCTGTCTCCTCGTCCTCGCCCGCCGTCGCCGCACGCTGCGCGCACCTTCGTGACGGCGTCGGCGCAGTCAGCTCCCAGAACATCACTGATCCCAGGCTGGGCTATGCCCTGCTTGACCGGCTCCAGGCGGGTTATTCCGCACAAGAGGCGATAGCCGCCGTCGTTCATGAATCACCTGCTGTCGACTACCGGCAGCTGGTGGTCCTGGACGCAGAAGGCGGGTCAGCCGTGTTCAGCGGGGCACACACCCTGGGCGTGTTCGGGGAGGGCCGTGGTGCGAACAGTGTGGCCGCCGGCAACATGCTTGCGCATCAGGGCGTTGCCCAGGCTCTCTGCGATGCGTTTGAAGCCACGTCAGGGGAACTGGAAGTGCGCCTCATGGCTGCCCTTCGCGCGGCCGAGGCAGCCGGCGGTGAGGCTGGGCCTGTCCGCTCGGCCGGCCTCTCGGTGGTCTCCGGCCACGGGTGGCGGGACACTGACCTGCGGGTGGACTGGCATAAGAACCCGATCGCGGAGCTCGAGCAACTCCTGGAGGTCTGGCTTCCGCAGCGGCAGGACTACGTGATCCGCGGGCTCGACCCGGCGTCTTCCGTAGGTTATGGAGTGGCGGGCGATGAGCGCTGAATCTGCTGCCGGCGTGAGTCCGGCCGTTCTGGGTAGGCAGCCCGGGCAGCGCGGTCAGAGTGTCCGGGTTTTGGCGGCCGTCCGCGCACAGCAGGCGGACCTGACCCGGCTTTCGGAGACACTTCACGCCAACCCGGAGCTCGGTTGGCAGGAACACCGCGCCGCCGGGTGGACGGCTGCTTACCTGGCTTCCCACGGGTTCGACGTGGAAAAGGAGTACCTCGGCTTCCCCACCGCAATACGGGCCGTCTTGGGAACCGGCGCGCGGCGCATTGGGCTCATGGCCGAGTACGACGCACTTCCCGGCCTCGGGCACGCGTGCGGCCACAACATCATCACGGCCATCTCGTGCGGCGCCGCTGTTGCCCTGGCAGGGTTTGCCGCCGAGCGGGACCTGACCGTAGAACTCTACGGAACGCCGGCGGAGGAAGGTGGCGGCGGGAAGATCGAGCTGCTCAAGAAGGGCGCCTTCCTGGGACTGGATCTGGCCATGATGGCGCACCCAAGCCCCGTCGACTCCGCCGAAGCCCGTCCCTACGCCGTGGCCCACAACCACGTGGAATACCGGGGTAAGTCGGCTCATGCTGCCGCGTATCCCGACCAGGGCGTTAATGCCAACGATGCCTTCATCGTCGCCCAGGTCGCCTTGGGTCTCCTCCGCCAGCAACTGCCCGCCGGCACCCGCGTCCACGGCATCCAAACGCGCGGCGGTGAAGCGCCCAACGCCATACCGGAAAAGACCGAGGGCCGCTGGTACGTCCGTGCCGAGTCGCTCGCCCAGCTGGGGAAGCTCGAAGAGCGGGTCCACCGCTGCTTCGAAGCCGGGGCTCTGGCCTCCGGCTGCGAGCTGTCAGTTACCCCGGAATCGGAACCGTACTCGGAGTTCCGCACGGACCCGCGGGCGCTTGAGTTGTATGTCAGGCATGCGGAATCCCTTGGCAGGGACTTCAACGCCCCTCCCGAGCAAGCGACCATGAACCGGGCCTCAACCGACATGGGCAACGTGTCCCAGGTGGTTCCGGCCATCCACCCCTATATAGGGCTCGGCTGTTTCCCTGCGGCCAATCACCAGCCCGAATTCGCCTCCCACTGCGTCGGGGAGGCAGCCAACCTTGCCATCCATGATGGCGCGGCCGCCTTGGCGCTCACTGCGCTGGACTACCTGGCGGAGTAGCCAGGCATTTGCACGTGTGGACTTCTACGGAACAGGACCATGACAGATCAACTATCCTCCCCAGCCGCGGGGCCGCGGCGTGAGCGCGACAGTCTCGGGGACGCTGATGTCCCCGCGGATGCCTACTGGGGCATCAGCACCCTGCGGGCGGTAGGGAACTTCCCCGTCAGCGGGCGGAGCATCGGCACCCTGCGTTCCCTGATATGGGCGCTGGGTGCCGTGAAGTATGCGGCAGCCCGCGCCAATGAAAGCCTGGACCTCCTTGATCCGGACAAATCCGCTGCCATACAAAAGGCCTCCCGGGAGGTTATGGACGGGCTCTGGGACGACCAGTTCGTCGTCGACACCATCCAGGGCGGCGCGGGGACCAGCACCAACATGAACGCCAACGAGGTCGTAGCTAACCGCGCCCTTGAACTGATGGGGCATAACAAGGGCGACTACGCTGCGCTGCACCCCATTGATGACGTCAACCGCAGCCAGTCAACCAACGACGTGTATCCGACCGCCGTCAAGATCGCCCTTCAGCGGGAAATCTCAGAGTTCTGTGCCGAGCACGGCAGGCTCATAGCGGCATTCGATGCCAAAGCTGCGGAGTTCTCCGGCATCATCAAGGTGGGCCGCACCCAACTCCAGGATGCAGTGCCCATGTCCATGGGGCAGGAGTTCGGGGCATTCGCCGAAACCCTGCGTGAGGACGGAACCCGGCTCCTGGAACTCCTGCCGCACCTGCGCGAATCCAACCTCGGAGCAACCCCCATCGGTACTGGCATCACCGCTCCCCCGGGATACCGTGACGCCGTGCTACGTGAGCTCAATTCGGTCACGGGCCTGCAGCAGACCTCTGCTGCCAACCTCGTGGAGGCCACCAGCGATACCGGCGTTTTTATGCTCGTGTCAGGAGTGCTCAAAAGGGCCGCGGTGAAGCTTTCCAAGATCTGCAACGACCTTCGGTTGCTCTCCTCTGGTCCCCAAGCAGGCTTCGCAGAGATCTTCCTGCCCGCAGTCCAGGCGGGGTCGTCCATCATGCCCGGCAAGGTTAACCCGGTCATCCCCGAGATGGTCAACCAGGTCGCCTTCCGTGTGATCGGCGCCGATGCAACGGTGACCATGGCCGTGGAGGCCGGCCAGCTTCAGCTCAACGCCTTCGAGCCGGTCATCGCTGACTCCCTACTTGAGTCGATAGCCTGGCTGACGGTCGCCTGCCGTCAGCTCCGGACCCACTGCGTAGATGGCATCACACCGAACACGCAGGTGCTGCAGCAGCGGATGTCCGACTCGATAAGCGTGGTCACCGGCCTTGCCCCCTTGATCGGCTACGCCGCCGCGGCCGAGCTGGCCAAGGAGGCACTTGCTTCTCATCGCGGCATTGCCGAGCTGGTGATCGAGCGTGGACTGCTTGACCGGCAGAAGATGGAGCATGCTCTTTCGGCGAGGGCGCTGGCCGGGCTGGGCTGACGCCGGAGCCGTCCGCCATGGGCCCGCTGCGTGGATTTCCTGCCACGCAGCGGGCCTTTTGTGTGCGCGCCGGTTCTGGTTGCGCCGGGCTTCTGTCACCGCATGCAGGACGCCCTTCACCTCCTTTTGCAGGACCGTCAACCACCTGGCAGGAACGTCAAGGGACCATGCCTCCGTGGCATGGTCCCTTTGACTGCGCGTTGCTATCGGTGCGTGGTCCGCTCCCGTGGCGTCAGACGGCTCCGCTGGATACCAGCGAGTGCTGATCGTTGTGGGCCAGGTAGCTCCGCTGGATGGCGATCTGGTCGGCAACGTACTTGGCGTCGTGCCATACCCCCCAAATAAAGCTCGAGCCCCGGCGTGACTGCCACGGCAGTCCGAGGAAGTAGACGCCCGGCTCGGTGGAAACTCCGCGTTGCTGCTGCGGCCTGCCCTTCTCGTCGAACGCGTCCACTTGCAGCCAGCTGTAATCGACGGCGAAGCCGGTGGCCCAGACAATCGAGCCAACACCGGCGCCAGCGAGGTCGAGCTCCAGAATGGGGTGGGTGACGCTGTCCGGATCGGGTCCCAGGATGCGGGCGTCGGGCTCCTCCGGAAGATCAAGTCCGTTGCGCTCGATGTACGCGTCAGCCTCGTCGAGCAGCCCCAGGTAGTGGGCGTCGCCGTTAGCGATGTTGGTGCGGAGATCCCCGGCAAAGCGCATGCTGCCGTCCTGGAACGCTTCGGTCCGGCCGACGAGCTTGATGCCATCCGCGGCAAGGGCGCGGAAGTCGACCGTGTGGCCGCCGTCGGCACCGCTCACGGCGATCGTTACGTGTTCCGCGCCCGCCGCCGGGGTGGAAGCGTCCCACATGCCGAGCACGCCGAGCCACCAGCAGAAGTCGCGTCCGCGGTAGCTCCGCGGGGGCCGGTCGTGCGGCCCCACCGAGAGGAAGACCTGCCGGCCTGACCGCTGGATTTCCGCGGCGATCTGCACGCCCGAAGATCCGGCACCCACAACCAGAACGGCGCCTTCCGGCAACTGGGCCGGGTTCCGGTAAGAGCTGGAGTGGATCTGCACGAGGTCGGCAGTTTCGGGAACGACGGCGGGAATCACCGGGCGCTGGAACGGCCCCGTTGCTGCGACGACGTAGCGTGCATCGAAGTTCCCGTCCGAGCTCTGCACATGGAATCCGGGTGCACCGACTTTCCTGCGCACGGATGTCACCTCCACGCCGCAGCGGATGGGTGCGCCGATCTTCTCTGCATAGGCAACGAAGTAATCCGCTACCTGCTCCTTTGACGGGAACGCCCCCGGCTCAACGTCGGTGAATTCCAGGCCCGGAAAGCGGTCATGCCACGCCGGCCCGTTCGCAACCAGGGAGTCCCACCGCATTGTGCGCCACCGCTCGGCGATACGGTGCCGCTCCAGAACCAGATGCGATATCCCGCGTTCGCTCAGATGCTCGCTCATCGCAACCCCGGCTTGACCGGCCCCGACGACGAGGACCTCAACCTCTTGGCTAATCATGTGGATCTCCTAAATTCAGCAAAGTAGCCGCAGCGTTCCTCCACGCGTGCGACGCGGAAGCCGCACGCACAGCCTGACCCTTCCTTGGGGATTTGGCTGGAATTGCGGCCGCTGCGGCTCTCATAAGTGACGGTTGATCCATTTTCACTTGGGTGAAGTGCATCTGCATAGCTCATAAAATAGGGCAATCACATCTGAAATAGTGATGCTCGCTGCGGCGGAAGTCCGCCTGCCGTCACGGACGGGCATGGAGCAAATGTCGTCTACGACGGCTGGTATTCCTTCTGGGGCATCCGCATGTGCTCTTCGGCGAGTTTGATCATGGCCTGGGTTCCGGGCGAGAGGCTCGGTTCTGAAGAAGGTTCAGGGCCGCCGTCGACATCGGCGCCGGCCCCGGCGTAGGCTGGCAACATCGGCGCATGTGCCCGGCGACTCTGCGTCGATACCCCAATCGATGAAGGAGGACCAATGAGTGCCGTACGTGAATTCATGACGACGAATGCACAGTGTATTAGGGAGAACCAATCCCTTGCAGATGCCGCACGGATGATGCTGGATCTGGACTGCGGATCGTTGCCAATCTGTGGCGACGACGGCAAGTTGAAAGGCATGATCACCGACCGGGACATCGTGCTCAAATGCGTGGCCATGGGCCGCGACCCGCGCGAGATGCCGGCCAGCGACCTCGCCATGGGCAAGCCACACTGGATTGACGCCGATGCGAACGTCGACGCCGCCATCGAAATGATGGAGAAGTACCAGGTGCGGCGGCTCCCAGTCATTGCCGACCACAAGTTGGTTGGCATCATCAGCCAGGGCGACATCGCGCGCAACTACTCGGAGGAGCGTGTGGGCGAACTGGTGGAGCACATTTCGGAACGCAGCCGAATGCAGTCGAGCAGTTCATAAACGAGATCATCAGCAGACAAGCGCCACGGAGTATTCTCCGTGGCGCGTTTTTGTGCCCCCACCCTGGACCCTCTGACCAGGTTGGACACATAGTTGCCTTCTAAGCATCATATGTTGCATAGTCGTCATGTGATTGGAATCACTCCTATCACTAGGCCGGCGCACCCCGGCCGCGTCCCGGGACGGGACACCGTGCCAGACCAACACTGGAGAACCATGAGCCTGCAGTTAACCCCGGACGAAGTCACTTCGGCGGCATCCCGTATCGTTATGGCCTTTGCCGCCATGGACGACGACACATACTTCGCCTCGTTCGACCCGGCGGCCACATTCATCTTCCACGGGACCCCTGCACGGCTCAGCAGCCGTGCCGACTACGAATCGCAATGGCGGACCTGGGTATCCGAAGGATGGAAAGTGATCGCCTGTCACAGCAGTGATCCGTTCATCCAGATCTATGGCACAACCGCGGTCTTTTCCCACAGCGTGGCAACCACCACAGAAGAACAGGGGCAGCGGACAACCACTGAAGAACGCGAGACCATCCTGTTCACCCGCTCCGGCTCCGACGGCATCCTGGCCGTTCACGAGCACCTTTCACTCAACACTTTCTGATCACGGAGTCGACCAATGACCTCAGAAGCATCCAACCAGCCCAAGGCGCGGGCCGGCGCACCCCTGATTGAGATACGCTCCATCGACTGGGTTCCGGATAACGAACGGCACGGCAAGCTGTGGCACCAGACGCCGCTGTGGTTCCTGGGCAACTTCCAATACTTCTCCATTCCGATCGGATTCATCGGCCCCTCGATGGGCCTGAGCCTGGGATGGACCGTCGTCGCGAGCGTCCTTGGCATCGCGGTCGGAACGGTCTTCATGGCCTTCCATGCCTCGCAGGGCCCCACCATGGGCCTTCCGCAGATGATCCAGTCGCGCGCCCAGTTCGGATACCGGGGCGTGGTGATTCCTTTGATCGCCACCCTTTTCACCTACGTGGCTTTCAACGTCGTTGACACCGTACTCCTCAGTGACGGCCTAAGCAGCGCCTTCGGCTGGAACCCGGCCGTCATCGCCGTCGTCGCGGCCCTCGGTGCGGCAGCTCTGGCGATTTTCGGCCACGACTGGGTGCACAAGGCCTTCCGCGTGCTGCTCTATGTTTCCCTGCCGCTCATGCTGATCCTGACCATCGGGGTCATCTCCGGCAACGCCGGCGGAGCCGAAAGCACCACTGAGTATGGCTTCAACTGGGGTGCGTTCATGGCGCAGTTCGCCGCGGCAGCAGCGTACAACATCACCTACGCACCTTATGTTTCCGACTATTCGCGCTACCTGCCGGCAAAGACCAGGAGCCGGTCCGTTATCGCAGCCGTGTTCTTCGGCGCATCCTCCTCCGCGATCTGGCTGATCATCCTGGGGGCCTGGCTGGCAATCCGGCTCGGTGCCACCGACGGCCTCGCCGGCCTCCAGCTGGCCGGAAACACTGTGTTCCTCCACCTTGGCGACGCCACCGCGCTGCTCTCGGCCCTCGCGCTGGCGGCCACCATGGGGATGAACGCCTACGGCGGGATGCTCACAGTGCTGACCACCATCGATTCCATCCGGCCCATCAAACCGACCCGCAAAGCCCGGATCATCACCGTCCTCATCCTGACTGCTGTGTGGTACCTCATCGCCAGCATGATCACCTCCGGGGCTGTTGCCACAGTCTTCTCCGCCCTGACCCTGATGTTGTATCTGCTGGTCCCGTGGACGGCGACGAACCTGGTGGATTACTTCCTGGTCCGCAAGGGCCATTACGCCATCACGGACCTGTTCACCCCCACGGGCATCTACGGAGTCTGGGCATGGCGTGGTCTGGTCGCCTTCGCCATCGGTCTCATGGCCGAAATCCCGTTCATGGTGCTGCCCCAGATCGGTTCCTGGAGCTACACGGGGCCAATCGCCGACGCACTTGGCGGTGTCGACATCGCCTGGCTCGTCGGTCTCCTGGTCACGTCGGTTGTCTATTTCCTGCTCAGCCGCTCGCTGGACCTTACCGCGGAACGGACCGCGTTGGCCCGCAGCGAGCAGCAACTCGGCCATGGTGCACCGGCACCGACCGCGCGGCACTGACGGACCTGGGGGTCATGTCACCGGCGCATCCTTCCCGATGCGGCCGTAGCCATCAGCAGGGACGGGTCATTACCAATGACCCGCCCCCTGCTTCGCTATCAGCCTCGCTGGGCCATCCCGCAGGCCTCTGCCTGATTTGATGGCCGCCCCAATTCGGTTGGGAGCGGCCCGGGGAACGTCTGTCCTGTGAAGCCGAAGCATCAGCCGCGGAGAGAGACCTCGGAAAATGAGATCTCGGGGAGAGACCCATCATCGGCTTCAACCCAAGCGGTGAAGTCTGCGTACGACATAAATGAGTAGTAGTCGCAGAACCTCGCACACCCTCTTTCGTAGGTGCCCACCCTAGTAAGAACTCCTCCTTTCTTGTTCGTCCAATCAGTACAACTGACATTGCGGATTGCGCATTCCCGAGACACGAACAAGGTCCGACAGTGCAGTACTCCAGCCCAAGCAGGCACTCGGCCGCGACCGGCGGAACCCCGCGCTCCATGTCCTTGGATCCGGCACTTTGGGGTCGGTGGCTGTTGTTTTTTGGGCAGGGCGCCTGCGTCAATGGATCTTGCCAGCCCCAGGCGCCGGTGCAATTAAATCTATGTCAGTGGATATAGATCGACTTGCTCATAAGCTAAGCCGGACAAGCACCATAACTCACACGCATACGGCGCTGAAGAGGTTTTGAAGGGAGAGTGGTCTGCGTGGTGACGATCGCTGTGGTGGTTGGCAGCACCCGGCCCGGCCGGCGGAGCAAGCAGGTAGCGGACTGGGTGCTGGCCAGGGCAACGTCGCGGGGCGGTGCCGAATTCGAGATGCTGGACCTGGCTGATTACGACCTGCCCCTGCTGGACGAGCTGATGCCGCCGTCGCTGGGCAACTACCAGCACGAACACACCAAGTCCTGGGCGGCCGCGGTTGCGCGGTTCGATGGGTTCATTTTCGTCACAGCCGAGTACAACCACTCCGTTCCAGGTGTCCTGAAGAACGCCCTGGATTACCTGTACGAGGAATGGAACAACAAGGCTGCAGGTTTCGTTTCCTACGGCAGCGCCGGCGGAGTCCGGGCGGCGGAAAACCTGCGCCTGATTGCCGGTGAACTGCAGATCGCCGACGTCCGCGCCCAGGTGGTGTTGCCCTTCGCCACGGAATTCGAAAACTTCACCAGGTTCACGCCCAGCAACGCCGCGGAAGAAGCCCTGGAACCACTCCTTCAGCAACTCATTGACTGGGCAACAGCGCTGAAGACACTCCGCGTGTAACCCGGCCCTGGGGACTGTGGTCCTCGCGGAAACTCCTCGTGACTAGGTGCATTGCAGGCACGGGCCACGTAACGAGAGGAAGTTCCTATGAACGCCCGGAAACCAACATCACGCCCTATCGTCCACATGGGCGGGATCGTGTGTGCGGCCGCCGTACTCGCAACGATCCTTTCGGGATGCACGGCTCCGTCATCACCGCAGTCTTCGGGCAGTGCCGAAGCCAGCGCATCAGGGGGTGATTCAGGTAGTGCACCAGGAGGCCGGATCACGCCGGACCAGCCGACCCAAACGCAAACATCACCGGCAGGGGGCGGTGGCCCGGGGACCGGTCAAGGGCCGGTCGATATTCCCGCAATTGTCAGCAACGTCCAGCCGTCTGTCGTGACTGTCTTCACCGACGGCGGGCTGGGAAGCGGCGTGGTGTATTCGAAGGACGGTTTGATCATCACCAACGAGCACGTGGTGCGCGGAAACAGCGCTGTGGAGGTGGGCTTCGCCGATGGCCGCCGGATGGCCGGAACGGTACGGGCAACGGACCCGGTCTCGGATCTTGCCTTGGTGGAGGCAAAGCGGACGGGCCTCCCGGCCGCCAAATTCCAGTCTGCCCT
>NZ_JBNHFL010000035.1:0-48603 GCF_059090205.1 Arthrobacter sp. CMU6 | reverse complement strand
GGCCGGCGGCGTTGAGCCGGCCGCCGGCGCCCAGGAACAGGCCGGTGCCGATCGCGCCGCCGATGGCGATCATCTGGATCTGCCGCGGCTTCAGGCTCTTGTGGTAGCCCTTGTCCTCCGCGTGAAGAAGGTTTTCAGTGGCATGCGCCTGGGCCGGGACCGTATGGTCAGTGACTGCCGCGTTCGAGGCAGCGCCCTGTTGGGGGTTGGACATGAGGGATCCTTTGGTTTCCGGTTGGGGTCGGACGGATAGGACGTTATTTGCTGAGGTTCGCCAGGCGTTCGGGGCTGAGGAGCTCCTGCAGCTGGGCTTCGGTGAGCAGGCCGTGTTCAAGGACCAGTTCGGCCACGCCCCGGCCGGTGGCCAGGGCTTCCTGGGCGATCGCGGTGGCGGTGGCGTAGCCGAGGTGCGGGTTGAGAGCGGTCACCAGGCCGATGGACTGTTCCACCGTGAGGCGCAGCCGTTCGGTGTTGGCGGTGATGCCGCGGACGCAGCGCGCCGTGAGCGTACGGCAGGCCGCTTCGAGGTGCGAGATGCTCTTGTGCAGGCTGTGCACGATGATCGGTTCGAAGGCGTTGAGTTGGAGCTGCCCGGCTTCGGCGGCCATGGTGATGGTGACGTCGTTGCCGATGACCTCGTAGGCCACCTGGCTGACCACTTCCGGGATCACCGGGTTGATCTTGCCGGGCATGATGGAGGATCCGGACTGGACGGCCGGAAGGTTGATCTCGCCGAAGCCGGCGCGCGGTCCGGAGGACAACAGACGGAGGTCGTTGCAGATCTTGGACAGCTTGACGGCCACGCGCTTGAGCACGCCGGACAGGTGGACGAAGGCGCCCACGTCCTGGGTGGCCTCGATGAGGTCGACGGCGGTGACCAGCGGCAGGCCGGTAATCTCGGCCAGGTGCCGGCAGGCGGCCTCGGCGTAATCGGCGGGGGCGTTCAGCCCGGTGCCGATCGCCGTGGCGCCGAGGTTGATCTCATGGATGAGCAGGTCCGCCTCGGCCAGCCGCTGCCGGTCCTCGCCGATGGTCACGGCATAGGTGCCGAATTCCTGGCCCAGGGTCATGGGAACGGCGTCCTGGAGCTGGGTGCGGCCCATTTTTACCACGGTGCGGAACTCCATGGCCTTCTCCGCGAACGATTCCTCGAGTTCCGCCAGCGCGGAGAGCAGCTCGCGGGCAGCGAAGATGGTGCCGAGCTTCACCGCGGTGGGGTAGACATCGTTGGTGGACTGGCTCAGGTTCACGTGGTCGTTGGGGTGCAGCCGCGCGTAGTCGCCCTTGGGGTGGCCAAGGATTTCCAGGGCGCGGTTGGCGATGACCTCGTTCGCGTTCATGTTCGACGACGTTCCCGCACCGCCCTGGATCACGTCCACCACGAACTGTTCGCTGAGGTGGCCGTTCATCACATCGGCGCACGCCTGTTCGATGGCCGCAGCCCGTTCGGCGTCCAGCAGCCCGAGTTCCAGGTTGGTGCGGGCGGCTGCCAGCTTCACGGCGGCGAGGCCGCGGACCAGGTGCATGTTGCTGGAGAGCGGCTGCCCGGTGATGGGGAAGTTTTCCAC
Source organism: Arthrobacter sp. CMU6 (assembly GCF_059090205.1). NCBI lineage: Bacteria > Bacillati > Actinomycetota > Actinomycetes > Micrococcales > Micrococcaceae > Arthrobacter > Arthrobacter sp. CMU6. The sequence goes on along the minus strand of NZ_JBNHFL010000035.1, from coordinate 47,035 downwards.
GGCGCGGAGCGTGTGGACGCCCCAGTAGGCGCCGGCGGGGATGTCCCGGTCGCCGAGCAGATCGTGCTCGGAGCGCACATTGGACAGGGATTGGGGATCCGGCAGGGTTTGGGTTTCGGTCATGTGGTGCAGTCCTTAAAGAACGTCGTCGGTCGGGGACAGGGAGGAAAAGTCTGCGGCCTGAAGCAGGCCCACTTGGCGGCCTCCGCCGAGGACCGCGCCGGTGGCGATTCCCGCAAGGGCGGAGGTGTCGACGTCGAGCGCTTCCATCGCGCGGACGGTGACGGGCATTCTGGCCCGGTCACCGCCGTCGGAAATCTTGACGGCGACGGCGCGCCCGTCCGCCAGCCCAACCAGCTGGATGCCTTCGAAGCCGTCCTTCGCCAGGGCGCCGGGCAGGAGGCGCATGAGCTCCGTGACGTCGCGGCCCTCGCCCGCCACCATTTCCGGATGGCGGCGCATGGAATGGGCCACGGCGGCTTCCGGGCTTTCGGGGCCAGAGGCACCGTCAGCCAGTTCGGCCGAGGCGAGGCGGCCGAAGGCGCGGGCCATTCCGGCGAGGGTGAGGGCGAACAGCGGGGTTCCGCAGCCATCGGTGCTGAGGCCGGCCGGTTCCTCGCCTGTCAGGTCCGTGACGGTCTCGGCCACGAGCTTTTGCAGCGGATGGGACGGGTCGAGATAGCCCTGGACCGGCCAGCCGTTGATGACGCAGGTGGCGGCCATGGCGGCGTGCTTGCCGGAGCAGTTCTGCGCCAGCTGGGTGGGGCGGCCGCCGTCGCGCAGCCACTCCTCGCGCTCGCGGACGCCGTAGGGGAGGTCAGAACTGTTTTCGAGGGCCGCGGGCGTCAGGCCGTGCAGCTCCAGGATGCGGCTGGCGCCGTCGAGGTGCCGGGCCGCGCCCGAGTGGCTCGCGGCGGTGAGGGCCAGCAGATCGGCCGGCAGGTCCAGTCCGGCCCGAACCATGGCCACGGACTGCAGGGGCTTGAGGGAGGACCGGGGGTAGAACGGGGCGTGTGGTTCGCCGGCGGAGAGCAGCGTGCGGCCGCCAGGGGCGGTGGCGATCAGGGAGCCGTAGTGGACGCTTTCCACCAGCCCGTCACGGGTCTGGAACGCCAGGGGCTCGTGCCGCGGCAGGATCGCTGCGGCGGCGGGCGGCGCGGAAGGGGAATGGCTTGCCGGCATGGCGGGGGAAGGCATGGTGTCCTTTGGGTTTCGTGTTGACTTGCGTTGGGTGTGCGTGGAGGAGTCGGGTGGGTTCGGTGCGCCGGGAAGGCCTGGTCCGCTACCGGGCTGGTTCGCTGTCGCCCAGGATGGAGTCGAGGGCTTCACCGACGGCGCGCAGGTGCCCGGCCATCGCGGCGCTGGCGTCTGCTGCGGAGCCGGCTTCGATGGCGTCGAGGATGAGGCGGTGCTCGACGTCGGAGGCGTGCTGGCGGTCGGCCACCATGTTGAGGGTTTCTGACTGGTGCGCGAGGGCGTCGCGGATGTCCGCCACCACACTTTCGAAGACCTTGTTGCCGCTGGCCCGGGCGATGGCTGCATGGAAGCTGGAGTCCAAGGCGACCCAGGCTTCGGGGTCGGTTTCCGCGGCCATGGATGCCATCATGCCGCGGAGGATCTCCAGGTCCTCGGCGGTGCGGCGTTCGGCGGCCAGGCCGGCGGCGGGGACTTCAATATGCGGGCGGGCCTCGGTGAGGTCCCGGGCGGAGAACTGGCCAAGGACGAGGTCGTTTGCCACATGGTCGGCGACGACGAACGTGCCACGGCCCGTCCTGGTGACGGTCAGGCCGAGGGCGGTGCAGGAGCGCAGGGCCTCGCGGATCACGGAGCGGCTCACTCCATACTGCCCGGCCAGGGCGGCTTCCGAGCTGAGCTTTGCGCCGACGGCAAGCGCGCCGCTCTGGATATCGCCGCGGATGGCGTTGAAGACAGCCTCGGCCGCGCTGAGGCGCGCCAGCGGGAAGCTGCTTACTCCGCTTTGCTCGCCGACTTGCTGTCCGGCTGTCCGGCTGTCTGACAGGTTCACGATTAAGAATATGGCACGGGTCACAGGCGGGTGTCAACCGGGGCCGCGTGCGTGCAGTCTCGAGGGCGGCGACTGGCGGAACGGGTACTCGAGCAATCCGGCACGTTCGTTCCGATCCTGCCCTTGTGTGCTGTTACAGACGCGGCGTAGCGTTGAACGTACGAGGAGACCGGCACGATCGTTCCTATTGCTTGAGGAGGCAGTGTGGCCACTCCGTTTACCCCGCAGCTGGCCGCGGCCGTGCGCGCCCGGCGCGGGGACCTCCGCCTGAGCCAGCAGGACCTGGCCGACATGGCGGGAGTCTCCGAGCGCTTCGTCCGCTTCGTGGAACAGGGCAAACCGAGCCTCCGGCTGGACACTCTTTTGGCCCTGCTGGACACGCTCGGACTGGAGCTCCAGCTCGCCACCCGGACCAGCGCCGCCGCCCGCGCACTGGTGACCCAGCCACTGGTGACCCAGCCACTGGTGACCCAGCCGCCGTCGCACGTCCCGCCGTCGGCCGCCTCGCCGGAAGCTAGCGGCCCCGGCGAACGGGAGAGCCGGCCGTGAGGCACCGGATCGCTGACATCTATAAGCGCGGCGTCCTGGCCGCCCGTTTGGAACGGCACGACGGCGGCACCAGGTTCAACTATCTGTCCGCCTACCTGCAGAGCGGCCGCCCAGCCGTCGCGAGTTCCCTGCCACTGTCGCCGGATCCGGTGCTGTCCGGGGCAGGGGCGGCGCCGCCATACTTCACCGGCCTGCTCCCGGAGGGCCGGCGGCTGAACGCGCTGCGCCGGTCCATCAAGACCAGCGCGGACGACGACTTGTCCCTGCTGATCGCCGCGGGCGGCAACCCTGTGGGCGACGTGCAGATCGTGGGCCACGGGGAGCCACTGGACCCGGAGGAACACGCCGTCGAGGTGGACCCGCGAAAGCCAGTGGACTTCGACGAGCTGCTGGGCGACTCGGGCCTGATCGATCCGGTGGCACTCGCCGGCGTCCAGGACAAGCTGTCCGCCGGGATGATCTCCATGCCGGTGGCCAGTGCGGGGCGCCGCTTCATCCTCAAGCTCAACGCCCCGGAATTCCCGCACGTGGTGGAGAACGAGTTCATCATGTTCCGCTACGCGGCGAAGCTGCGGATTCCGCTGAGCCGGGTGCAGCTGATGCGCGACGTCGCTGGCCGGCCCGGGCTGCTGGTGGAGCGGTTCGACCGGGTGCCCCTGGCGGGCGGTGCCGTCGACCAAGTGGCCCGCCTCGCCGTCGAGGACGGCGCGCAGGTCCTGAAGCTGTACCCGGCGGACAAGTACAACGTGGGGTTCGGAACGGTCTGCCATGCGCTCGCCGAGTACTGCGCGGCGCCGCTGCCGGCGCTGCGAAACCTCGCCATCCAGGCCGCCTTCGCGTTGCTCAGCGGCAACGGCGACCTGCATGCGAAGAATGTGTCCATGGTGCAGCAACCGCACGGGGAGTGGTCCATCGCGCCCGTCTACGACATCCCCTCCACAGTGGTTTACGGGGACAAGACGCTCGCCCTGACGCTCGGCGGCAAGCGCAGCGGCATCTCCCGCAAACACTTCCTGGCCTGGGCCACTGGCCTCGGGCTGCCCGAACGCACGGCTGTCCAAGCGGTGGATCTGGCGCTGAAGGCCGCCGGTCCGCTGCTCGCGGACCTGGAAGCCGGGACGGCTTTTGCCTCTACTGCTTTCGTTTCCACGGCTGCCGCTTCAACAGCCACCGTTTCAACGGACGACGGCGGTGCCTCACCTTTTCCGGACATGGTTACCAGGGCGTGGGTCAAGGAGCTCAAGCACCGGCGGCGGCTGCTGGAGGGGTAAGGCCGGGACCGCCTAGAGGCCAGGGCCGCCGTCGTACCACTTGAGCACGCGCAGGGCCCGGAGCGTATTCCAGCGGCTGGGGCGCCCGTCGCCGTCCTCCATGGCGAAGTGGATGCGGCCGGGGTGGGTGTTTTCAAGCAGCCAGGTTCCGTCGGTCTGCCGTTTTGAGCGGAGCAGACCCACGGCCTCGGCGAGGCGGGTGTCGGGCGGCCCGCAGGCGTCTTGCGAGCAGGTGTCCTGGAAATATGCGTCGCGGAAGTAGTCAAGGCCGCGCAGCGCGTCGTAGAACCAGCGCGTCGGGTAGGAAAACTGCAGCCAGTCGGGGTCCGCCAGCTCTCCGGTGCTCTTGCGCCGAAGCAGCGCACGTTCCAGCAGGTATTCCTCGCCCCGCTTCCGCGCAGCGATAGACTCCGGCGTTCCGCCCGTGGCCCGCTCGTGTTCCAGCAGCCCTTCCAGCACATTGATCGTGGTCGCGAACGACGATCGCACCGATCCCCGCTCCGCCTCGCAGTTCCAGCCGCCGTCCGCAAGCTGTTCGCCGAGCAGCCGCCGGACGATGCCGTCGACGTCCTCGCCGAAGTACGCTCCGAGGGCGACGGCCTTGCCGTTGATGCAGGGCTCCACCTCGCCTTCGAAGAACGGCTGGCCGCCCTCTTCCCAGCGGCTGTTCTCCCGCACTTTCCGGACCGCGGCGCGCGCCGGTTCGCTGGCGGGGTCGAGCCCGAGGTCGCGCAGGAGCAGCAGGCTGTAGGTCGTGGCGGTCCAAGGCTGGCCCGCCTCGGAGCCGTCGTAGGGGACCGGGAAGAACGTGCCGCCGTCCCACTGGCCATCGTCGCCCTGCAGGGCAAGCAGGCGCGCACCCCAACCCTCCGCGGCCACCCGGGCACGCTCGGTTAGCACCTCTTCGGCAGGCGCATCCGTCAGGTCGCGCAGGACCTGCCATCGTATGGAGGGGTCGGAATCGAGCAGCCAGTCGAGCACGCGTTTAACCGGGCCGGTGACCGTGAGCTAAAGGTGCTGAATGCCTGCGCGCTGCATGGCGTCCTTGTAGACCTCCACGCTCTTGGTCAGGAGTTCTTCCTGCTTGGCCTCGGAAACAGCAAAGGCCCGCCCGCCGAGCGCGCTGGCCTTGTAGATTTTGATGCCGTTGTTCTTGAGCGAGTAATGGTACGTCTTCTCGAAGAGGGTCAGGAAGGTGGCGGCGTCAGTCCCGTGGGCGATGATGGCCGAGACGCGCCTGTTGATCTTCATGAACTGCCGGAAGGGGCGCAGGCCGTCCGTCTTTTCCTGGACACTGAGGGCCGAGGGCATGTCCGGGTCGCGTACCCAGGGGTAGGCATTCCACGGCATAACGTAGCGCGGATCCAGCTCGGCGAGCTCGTAGATCTGGGTGGCCCGCCGGGCGGCCTCATCGTCATTGAAATGGGACACGAAACCGGACTCGGTTCCCTTGCCCGGGCTTACCTGGAGGCTGACAATCCGGCATTCGTCCTCGTCATGGACGGGGTCGATGTAAGGAACGATCGATCCCGGCTTCTTCTCCATGAGTTCATCGCACAGTTGCGTCACTGCTGCGATGTTCGGTTCCTGTAGCAGGGCTTTCTTTTCGTCCCAGTCAATCGTCACGATTTCTCCCTTAGCTGCATGGCGTCCAAGAATCAGGCGTCTTAGGCCACTCTACGCTTTTGACGGTAAGGGTGGGTGGGGGAGTTCCCGCCGACCCAACAGGAGTTCTAAACCCTGCACCCCGGAACGTGAACCGGCCTGCCACGAGCGTTGCAGCCACGGGCATTCCGGCGAACACGGCATCGGACACGGCAAAGGGATCCGCATCCAGCACGGCGATGTCCGCCACATCCCCGGCCCGGATACCGCCGCGCCGCCGCGTCGATGCGAGCAGAGCCTCCTGCCGGGTCAGCGCCTGTTCCGGGTGCCACGGGCCGCGGCCGTCGTCCCGTTCCCTCGCCGTCGCGGCGGACATTGCGAGCCACGGATCCAGTGGCGCCACCGGCGCATCGGAACCCAGCGCCAGCCGCGCCCCACCGTCCAGCAGTGAGCGCAGCGGGAAGGCACGGTCAGTGCGGCCGGCCCAGTTGGCGTCCGCGGCGTCGCGGTCGTCGAGGGCGTGGGCGGGCTGGACGCTGGCCGTCAGGCCGAGCTCGCCGAACAGGGGGAAATCCTCCTGCCGCACAAACTGGGCGTGCTCGATCCGGCCTCCGGTTCCCACTTCGGCGAAGGCATCCAGCGCAACCCGGTTGGCGGCGTCGCCAATGGCGTGGACCGCCGGCACGAAGCCCGTCTCCCGGGCCTTGGCCAGCAGGGCAACCAGTTCGGCTTCGCTTACGGTCAGGATGCCGTGCCCGCCGTGCGGGTACGGGTCGACGCAGAAGGCGGTGCGCGTGTTGAGGGAGCCGTCGATGAGCACCTTTAGCGGACCGACCCGCAAAAGGCCCGCCCCGCCGTCGACCTCCTGTCCGGTCTGCATCCCCTCTGTGGCCGCGCGCCCCAGGTCCTCCGGATACACGCCTGCGTCCACGCGCAGGGAGCGGAACCCGCCGGCGATCCGGCGCAACCAGACATCGCGGTTCCATGTCATCTCCAGGTCCACCACGCCCACAACACCGCGGGCGGCGGCTTCCCGGCCGGCCGTGAGCACCCAACTGTCGACGACGTCGTCGGGCAGCTTTGCGAGCTCGCGCGTGACGGCGAATGCAGCCTCCTCGCGGAGCAGCCCGTTCGCCGGGAGCTGGACGCCGTACCGCCGGGCGGCCGCGGAATTCAGCCAGACGCAGTGCAGGTCATGGCTGATCAGCGCCGTGGGCAGTCCCCGGGTGGCGTCGTAGAGCATTTCGGTACTGGGGACGTCATCCCATACGGCGTCCCGGAAGCCGGTGCCCACCACCGTCATGGCCGGTTCTGTCCCGGGGCCTGCCGCCATAATCCGCTTCCTGACAAGTTCGACGGCGGCGCGCGCCGAAGCGGCGCCGGAAAGGTCGATCCGGTTGCCGGCCAGCGCCCACTGCGTCATGTGGACGTGCTCGTCCCACAGCCCCGGAATGACGAAACGCCCCTCAAGATCCAGCACCTGGGCATCCGTTGCGGTGGAACTTCCGGGGCGTACTCCGGCCGCGGTGATCGCTGAGATGCGGCCGTCGCGGATATGGACGTCACAGCATCCTGCCTCGCCGGGCAGCCTCACGGAGGCCAGCACGATGCCCGTGGGCATCCGGGGCTGCGCTGCTGGATCGTCCTGGCTGGAAGGCATACGAACAGGCTAGGCAGGTATTCGGCCAGCGCCAATCCGCGCCGCGCGGTCAAGGCGCGCCGTTCCTTGGTCCGGCCCTTGGGGGAGCGGGGGACCGGCCTCTTCCCAGCGCTGGCACAGAAGGTGCATTCTTGACGTGAGACGGTGCCGACAATGAAGTCGGGGAGGCGTTGGCCACATGAACTTTAATATCCGGTCCCTTTATACGTTCCGGCCGATTCAGTTTGGGCAGCGACTGCCTGCCCGGGGGATGTGAGCGCCGTGGACATCACCGCCAGCCATCACCGGCTCAAGGTTGTGGTCCACATCGACGCGAACATGGAGCGCGCCTGCATCGAGGTCCGCGGAACCCTTACGCCAGCCAACATCCGCGCGCTTTATGTTGTTGCTCGACGTGCCAGGACTCTGCTGCCGGGCAAGGAGATCGTTCTGGACCTGTCGATGGCCCGTGCCGCCATGGACACCATCACCGCGCTCCATGATCCCGCCCAGCTCACCCAGCTCAGCGGCGAAGGCACGTCCGAGAAACCTTGCCGGCTGAGCATCGTGGACCCCCGGCCGGGCATCCACGCGCACCCCTCGTACACTCATGGGCGCGGGGACCACAAGCACGCTGACCACCGGAACCCCGACCCCAAACACAGTGACCACAAAGAGCCCGACCATAAGCACGGTGACCACAAGCAGCCGGACGGCAAGCGGGGCGATAAGGCGCGCAAAGCCGAGCGCTTCAGCGGCGAACAACGCACCGCGCCGTCAGGCACGGCCCAACCACGCGCGGCCCAGCCACGCATGGCCCGGTCAGGCACGGCCCGGTCAACGGACGTCCATGCAACCGCGGCGGAGCTGGGCACCGCCCAACCCGGCGACGCCGAACCACGGGTGGCAGCCCGCCGCAGGAGCCGAGACAAGGAACCGGCATGAAACCTGGCCGCATGGTGATGCTCGTCCTCGGTACCATCGCCGCGCTCCTGGGACTGGGGCTGCTGGCGGGAGCAGCAGGAGTGGGCTGGCTCAACTTCCAACAGCGCGACGAAGGCTACTTCACCACGCAGCCGCACCGGTTCGACGCGGCGTCCTCCGCCATCACCACGGCAGGGCTGGACGTCATGGTCAGCGGCAGGCTGCCGGACGTCATTCCCTCGGGAACTGCCGGCAGCATCCTGCTGCGCGGAGCGGCAGCCAACCCGGGCAAGGGGATTTTCATTGGCGTCGCACACCAGCAGGACGCGGCGCGCTATCTTGAGGGCGTCAAGCGCTCCGAAATCCGGGAATTGAATCTGCGGCCCTTCAGGGTCGATTACACCGAAGTGCCGGGAACCCGGACCCCGGCCCGCCCTGGAGCTCAGAACTTCTGGGCCGCATCCGCGGAGGGCACGGGCACGCAGGAACTCAGATGGAACATCCTTCCTGGCAGCTGGACCCTGGTGGTCATGAACGCCGACGCCACCACCCCGGTTTCCGTGGATCTGCAGGCAGGCATCCGCTCCGACCTCCTCTGGCCTCTGTTCCTGTGGCTGCTCATTGCCGGGATCGTACTGCTGGTCATCGGTGTGCCGCTGATCGTCGCAGGTGCCATGGGGCTGGGGCGGCACGGGCCGCCGCCGCATGTTCCCGCAGGCCAGTACCGTCCCGGCCGCTATCCGCCCGGCCACCCGCTCGCGGGGCATGTCCCGCCAGCGGAAACCCCGGGACCTCCCGCGGCTGCCGGCGCCACCAGTCCGTTCGCCAGTTCCGCCGTGCCGGGCGGAAGTGCGGGCGTTCCGCCCGGCAGCGCGGGAGTACCCCCGGGGAGCGCGCCAGTGCCGCCCGGCACGCAGCCGGCTTCGTACCCGGCTCCTGGCTATCCGGCGCCCGGCTATCCCGCCCCCGGCTATCCCGCCCCCGGCGGCGGGGCGGGCGCACCGCCGCCGCCCGCCGTGGTCGACCTCCTGGAGAACCCACGGTACCCTGCCCGCCTGACCGGCCATGTGGACCCGGCGCTGTCCCGGTGGATGTGGCTGGTCAAATGGTTCCTGGCCATCCCGCACCTGATCGTCCTGTTCTTCCTCTGGTTCGCACTGATCGTCACCAGCATCGTGGCGTGGTTCGCGATCCTGTTCACCGCCCGCTACCCGCACTCGCTGTTCAACTTCAATGTGGGCGTGCTGCGCTGGAGCTGGCGGGTGTCCTTCTACGCCTTCACAGCGATCGGCACGGACCGCTACCCGCCCTTCACCCTGGCCCGCACCGACTACCCCGCCGACTTCGAGGTGGACTATCCGGACCACCTGTCGCGCGGCCTGGTGCTGGTGAAGTCCTGGCTGCTCGCCATCCCGCACCTCCTGATTGTGGGCGTGCTCGCAGGATCCTCGCGGACCTGGGTGGCGTCGGATGACGAGTTCGCCGGTGCCGGCCGCTATACGGCAGGCGGTGCGGTCTCCCTGCTCTCGCTCCTGGCCTTCATCGCCGGCGTCATCCTGCTGTTCACCGGCAGGTACCTGCGGAGCCTGTTCGACCTGCTGATCGGCCTCAACCGCTGGGTCTACCGCGTCCTGGCCTATGTTGCGCTGATGCGGGACGAGTATCCCCCGTTCCGGCTCGACATGGGCCCCGTGGATCCGGGAGAAGCCCCGGCCGCCAGCCCGCAAACCACTCCACCGGGAGGGCCAACATGAAACTCACCGTTCACACCTTCGTGACCCTCGACGGCGTCATGCAGGGCCCCGGCGGCAGGGACGAGGACACCAGCGGCGGCTTCGAATTCGGCGGCTGGCTGGTGCCGCTCTTCGACGAGGACATGGGCAGGATCGTGAACGGCTGGTTCGCCGAAGCCGACGCCATCCTGCTGGGCCGCACCACCTACCAGATGTTCCAGCCCTACTGGGAGCAGGTCACGGACCCGGACGACGCCGTCGCCAGGGCGCTCAACAGCCTGCCCAAGTATGTGGTGTCCTCAACGCTCACCGAGGCGACGTGGAACAGTACCACCATCCTCCCCGCGAATTTCCTTGAAGCCGTTGACGACCTCAAGTCAGGCCCGGGCCGGGAGCTTCAGGTCCACGGCAGCTACCGGCTGGTCCGCGCCCTGCACGACGCCGGCCTGGTGGACGAATACCGGCTGATCATCTTCCCGGTGGTCCTGGGCCAGGGCAAGCGGCTCTTCGAACCCGGCGTCACGCCGTCGGCATTTACTTTGGCCGGGAGCAAGGCGACGTCGTCAGGTGCGGTCCACCTGACCCTGTTGCCCGCCGCCTTCGGGGCCGCCGACCTGGAGGTGGGGGAGTTCGAGGTGCGGGACGGCCGCGAACAGGTCAAAGACTGAGGCGACCGCGCCTTTCAAAGTGTGTTGAGTTCAGCCCAGGCCGCGCAGGCGCTCCATTTCACGGCGGTCCTTCTTGGTGGGCCGGCCGGTCCCGCGGTCACGCTGCGGCAGCCCAAGCGCCGGAGCCGCGGGCCGGGGAGGCGTATGGTCGGTGAAGCAGTGTGAGGCTGCCTCCGCACCCACGCGCTTGGCGATCAGCCTGCGCACTTCGAGGATCCGTTCGTAGCCGGGCTGGCGGACGCGGACGGTGTCGCCGGGCACCAGCGACTGCGAGGCCTTGGCCGGGTTCCCGTTGATGCGCACATGCCCCGCGCGGCAGGCGGCGGTGGCGGCGGACCGTGTCTTGTAGGCGCGGATGGCCCACAGCCACGCGTCGACGCGGACGGTGCTGGGGGCTGAGGGAAGGCTGCTCATGACTGCAGCCGAGTATATCCGGGCCGAGGCGGACCTAGGCGTCGGATACAGCGGAACTTACCGCCGTCGGACTGTCATATTCCTTGTCGGGAATATTCTGGAGGGCATCCAGGACACTGCTATCCGCGCCCGACTCCTTAGCGCGGGAGATGAGGGTCTCCCGGCTGGCGGGATAGTCGATTCCGCCCAGAAACTTCTGGATCTGGATGGGATTGGGTGTTTCAGCCATGTCAGTACCTTTCAACTAGTTGTTGCTGTGCATCGTTGGGCTGTCCGCCAGCACGACGTCGAAGGCCTCCACCCGGCGGTCTGTGACGGTGGTGGGGGATTCCAGGTGGACCGCTCCGGTCGGAAGGATGCCCGCGCCGCCGGACATCTCCATTACCCGCCACTGGACCACGACGTCCTCGCCGCAGTGCTCCGGCGGCAGCTGGGCCCAGAACTGAAAACCGCCGGCTTCCTCCAGAGCCTGGCGGCGGAACATGGTGCACCCTCCCAGCCAGGCCACCTTGTACGGAATCCACTCCCCTGGCCCCAGCCCCAGCTCGGCGCTTAGATGGGCAAGGTTTGCTGCGCTGTGCAGTGGCCAGCGCTGGAAGCCTTCCTCATCGGGACGGATGCGCTCCGGAGTCACGGGTCCCTGCCACGGTGCGAAGGTGACGGTCTGCTCCGGACGCCGGTCACTCAAAAAGGAGAGGCCCTGAGGGGCCATGCCCACAAAGCCGCAGCCCAGGGCATCGAGGGCATCACTCATCCTGGCCAGAGCGCCCGGCTCCAGCCAAACGTCGTCATCGAGGAACAACACTTTGTCCGCCCGGACCTGCTCCAGTGCAAACTGGCGGTGTTCGGCGAGGCCGCGGCGCGGCAGGTGGCGATGCAGCTCAACTGGCGTGCCCTGTGCACGGAGAACCCGGATCAGGCTGGCTGCCGCTGGAAGCTCCCAGGCCGGCGGTCCGTCCGACTGGTCACTGACCACCAGCCGGAAGGCCGGTCCGCTCTGCGCTGCGAGGCCGGCCAGAGTGACTGCCAGTTCTGCGGGCCGGTTGCAGGTGGGGATGAGGACGTCGAGGGCAGGGTCCCGGGATGTCTGGCCCGAGGCCCAGGTGGCAGATGTGTGGCGATCCATGACCACCGCCTTTCCGAAGCCAAAAGTCGGTCGAGACCAAAGAGTCCCTGCTCTGCTCTGATTCAGATACCCAGGGCTGTTGCTGGCTAAACCCGCTTCGGGCGTGTCGGACCGGACTCGCCGACTCTACGCGACGAGGACGGCCGCCGCGGAGTCCATGTGTTCGCGGATGGTGTTGCGGGCCAGGGTGGCGTCCCCTGTTTCGATGGCCGCGACGATGTCGTTGTGCCGGTCCACGCTCATGTTCCGCACGCCCTTTTCGAGCCCGGCGAACATGATGGACATGCGGATGGACCCCTCCAGGGATTCCCACGAATGCAGCAGCGTCTCGTTGCCGGTGAGGCGGCACATGGTACGGTGAAACTCAAGGTCGGATTCGACCCGTTCCTCCATGGTGCCGTGGGTGGCCGCCTCCATGGCCTGGATGGCCGTGCGGAGGGATCCGATGACCTGCTGGCGGTCGGGCAGTTCACACAGCGTGCGGGCCGCAAGGGATTCCAGGGCGGCGCGGACGGAGTAGATGTCGCGGATTTCCTTGGCATCCAGGTGGCGGACCGCTAGCCGGCCGCGGGCGCCCGCAGAGATGAGGCCTTCCTGCTGGAGCTGCCGCAAAGCCTCCCGTAGCGTTCCACGGCTGATCTGCAGCATCTCGGACAGTTCGGTTTCCACCAAATGGCGGCCAGGCTCAAGCGCTCCGCTGGTGATGGCAGTGCGCAGCGCCGCCACCGCCTGCTCGCGGAGGCTCTTCTTTTCCAGTCCCAGCAGGGTTGCTGTCGCGGCCATCGGATTCTCCCAAGGTCAGAGGTCGACTGTTTACAGTCGCCGTGTTAACAATGATGCCACGGCAGGAGCGCGGGTCCAGGTTGGACCGGCGCTCCTGCCGCGGCTGTGCCTGGCGGAGCCGAAGCCGGGCTTAGCCGAGCTCAGCAAGCACCTTGGCGACGATCCGCTGGACTGACAGGCCGTAGCGCTCGTGCAGCGTCGGCAGGGCTCCGGCGTCGAGGAATTCGTCGGGCAGCGCCACCGGCACCACCCGCTTGCCGAGGCCGGCGGTCACCACGGCCGAGGCGACGGTTTCGAACAGCCCGCCCACCACGCTGTGGTTCTCCAGGGTCACGGCGAGCCGGTCGGTGTTGATTTCGGCCAGGACAGTGGCGGCGTCGAACGGCTTGATGGTGGGGGTGTGGACGACGGCGACATCCACGTTGTGTTCCGCCAGCGCCTTTGCTGCCTGGAGGGCACGCATGGTCATGAGACCGCTGGAGACGAAGACGACGTCGTTGCCCCCGCGCAGGACCTTGGCCTTGCCGAGTTCGAAGGTGTAGTCGTACTCGTCCAGAACCGTGGGCACGTTGCCGCGAAGCAGGCGCAGGTACGTGGGTCCTTCGCTGGCGGCCAGCTGCGGGACGGCCTGCTCGATGTCGATGGAGTCGCACGGGTCCACGATGGTCAGGTTGGGCATGCCGCGGAAGATCGCCATGTCCTCGGTGGCCTGGTGGCTGGGGCCGTATCCGGTGGTGAGCCCGGGGAGGCCGCCCACGATGTTGACGTTCAGGTTGGGCTCGGCCGCGTCCAGGCAGAGGAAGTCGTAGGCGCGGCGGGCAGCGAACACGGAATAGGTGGAGGCGAACGGCACCAGGCCGGTTTCGGCAAGGCCTGCGGCTGCGCCGAAGAGTAGCTGCTCGGCCATGCCCATCTGGAAGAACCGCTCCGGGAAGGCCTGCGCGAAGATGTGCATGTCCGTGTACTTGCCCAGGTCCGCGGTGAGGCCGACGATCCTGTCGTTCTCCTGCGCGGCCTTGACCAGTGCATGCCCGAACGGGGCGGAGGCAGTTTTTTGACCGGGATCGGCGAAGGACGCGATCATGGCCGAGGTCTTGAGCTTGGGCTTTGCGGCTGTTGTAGTGTCGGGGGCCTCGGTGGTGGCGCTCATGCTGAAGCCTTTCCTTCGTATCCTGCGGTCAGCTGCTCGCGGCAGAGCTGCCATTCGTGTTCTTCGATGCGCATGAAGTGCGCCTTTTCCCGTTCCTCCAGCAGCGGCACGCCGCAGCCCACCTTGGTGTCGCAGAGGATTACGGAGGGGCGTCCGCTGGCGGCTGCCTGGGCTGCGGCGTTGTCGAACGCGGCGAGCAGGGCGGCCATGTCGTTGCCGTCGACCCGCTGGGTGTACCACCCGGCGGCTTCCCACTTTTCGGTGATCGGTTCGGTGCGGAGCACGGTGTCGGCCTTGCCGTCGGCCTGCAGGGCGTTGATGTCCACCATGGCGGTCAGGTTGCCGAGCTGGTGGTGGTGCGCGCCCATGGCTGCTTCCCAAGTGGAGCCTTCATCCAGTTCCCCATCGGAGAGGAAGTTGTAGATCCTGGCGCCGGATCCCTGGTGGCGCAGGCCAAGGGCCATGCCGACGGCGATGGTGAGTCCGTGGCCCAGGGAGCCGCCGGAGATTTCCATGCCGGGGGTGTAGGTGGACATCCCGGACATCGGAAGCCGGGAATCATCGGAGCCGTAGGTCTCCAGCTCGGAGACGGGGACGATGCCGGCCTCGGCCAGGGCGGCGTAGTGGCCGATGGCGTAGTGCCCGGTGGAGAGCAGGAACCGGTCGCGGCCCTCCCAGTGCGGATCCTCGGCACGGAACCGCAGCTGGTCGGCGTACACGGCGGCGAGCATGTCCGCTGCACCGAGGGCCTGGCCCACGTAGCCCTGGCCCTGGACCTCGCCCATGTTCAGGGCGTGGTGCCGGATCCGGTAGGCGGCGGCACTGACCCGCTCAAGTCGTTCGGTGGCAGTTTCCTGGGTCATGCGTTCCTTCTTGGGGAGTTCTTGGGTGTGCAGTTGCGGCGGGGTGGTTTCGCGGACGGCGGTCATCAGGCGTCCACTGACTGCGGGGTGCTTTTGGTGGCTTCGTCAGCCAGCTGGCGTTCGCGCTTGCCCCAGGTTTCGCGGGTGACAAGTGCTGCCCAGAGGCCGATGGCCGCATAGGTGCTGAAGAGCAGGGCGGGACCCATCCAGCCGAGCGCCACGAACAGGAGCGTGGTGATAAAGGGGGTGAACCCGGAGACCATGGCGGAGATCTGGTAGGCCAGTGAGGCTCCGGATGAGCGGGTCTTGGCCTGGAACAGCTCGGGGAACCACGGGCCCTGGGCGCCGGCGAGTGAGTTCTGGCAGACGGCGTAGGAGATGACGATGGTCGCAATGACGAAGATGAACATTCCGGTGTTCACGAGGAGGAACATGGGAATGCCGAAGAGCAGGGCGAAGGCTGTGGACCAGATGTAAAGCGGCCGGCGGCCGATCCTGTCGGTGAGGCGGGCCCAGGCCATGGTGGCGAAGATGCCGATGGCCGAGGCGATGCAGAGAGCCACGAGTGTCTGGCTCTTGTCAGCGAGCTGCTGGGTGTGCAGGTAGGAAATCATGTACGTGATCGACACGGCGTAGCCGGCGGTCTCGGCGATGCGCAGGCCGATGCCCCGAACGATGCTGCGCCAGTCGGTCTTGATGACCTCGACGATCGGGGACTTGACGATGGAGCCGCTTTCCTTGACCTCGTCAAACACGGGGGACTCGGGGACCTTGGAGCGGATGATCAGGCCGACAACCACCAGCACGATGCTGGCCAGGAAGGGAACGCGCCAGGCGAGCTCACCGCCAAGGTTCACGCTGACCAGGAACACCAGGTTTGCCAGGAGCAGGCCAACCGGGAAGCCGGCCTGCACGATGCCGGTGTACTTGCCCTTGGACTTCCAGGGTGCATGCTCGTAGCTCATCAGGATGGCGCCGCCCCACTCAGCACCGAAGGCCAGCCCCTGGACGATGCGGACGAAGACCAGCAGAGCCGGAGCCAGCAGCCCCACCTGCTCATACGTGGGCAGCAGGCCGATGAAGAAGGTGGCGATGCCCATGAGGATCAGCGAGGTGACCAGTACGGGCTTGCGGCCTACCTTGTCGCCCAGGTGCCCGCCGATGATGCCGCCGATCGGACGGGCTGCGAAGCCGACACCCAGCGTGGCGAACGCGGCCAACGTTCCGGTCACCGGGTCGCCGGTGGGGAAGAAAGCAGTACCGAAGTACAGGGCGGCCGCGGTTCCGAAGCCGATGAAGTCGTACGTCTCAATGACGGCGCCGACGCCCGAGCCGATGGCGACCCGCCTAGCGTCCTTGGTGCCGTGGACGTGCCCCCGCATTTTTAGAGCTTCGTTGCTCATGTTGGTTCCCTTTCGAAGAGCGGCTGAAGAGCTCCAGCGCTGTCGACTGTTAACAAGATACGTCCCAGTGTGACGGGGGTCATGCTGACTGTCAACAGTCACCGTCGGGAGTTGACTGTTAACAGTCAACCCAGCTACTGTGGTGTCCATCACTACCGCCTGCCGGGCACGACCAGAGGATCGATGACGATGTTCCATTCCCGACTCGGGTGCTCATCCATCAGCTTCCGCCACCAGGATTTGCCGACAGCCCTGCGAACCATCGCCGGGCTCGGCTTCGCCGAGATCGACCTTGGCGCCCTCCCCGGCGTCTGCGACCACGTTCCGTATGAACTCGACGCCGACGCCGTCACCGCTGTTGCCGGCGAGGTGGCCGCATCGGGCCTGCGGGTGCGCTCCGTCAACGGGGATATCGGGGATTTGAATGCAGTGCTCGACGCCGGCCGGCAGGCCGAGCGCGACGCGCACCTTGATGCCCTGCTCACCCTCACCGCGAAAACCGGGGCCAAGGCACTGGTTCTTCCCTGCGGTGCGCTGAGCCACGAACCGGTCCGCAGCCTCGAGGAGGACCTGGACGCCGTCGCCGCCCAACTCATCCGGGCGGGGGAGCGCGCGGCGGAGTTCGGCGTCGAACTCTGGACCGAATCGCTGCACTTCCTGCGGTTCTGCTGGAACCTGGAACGCGCCGGACTGCTGGCGCAGCGGCTGGCTGGCTCCGGCGTCGGGATTGTCATCGACTTCAGCCACATCGTCGCCGCCGGCGAGGATCCGCTGGGGTACCTGGCACGCCACGAGGGCCGGATAGCCCACGTGCACCTGCGCGATGCCGTGCCCGGGAACATCAACCTCAGCATCGGCAACGGCCAGGCCGATTTCGCCGCCGGGCTGCGGGGCCTCGCCGAACAGGGCTACACCGGGCACTTCAGCCTGGAACTCGAAACCCGGGACGTCACCCACGACGAACGCCCGGCTGCCGCCGCCAAGGCAGCCAGCTTCATCACCGACCTCATCTGAACAACCCCACACAAACCCCAAGGAGAAATCATGACCGCCATTCAGCGCACCGCCGTCCTCACCGGAGCCACCTCAGAACGGGGCATCGGCATCACCACCGCACGTCGCTACGCCAGCCAGGGCTGGGGCGTGGTGATCCTGGACCTCGACGGCGAGAAGTCCGCCAAGGTCGCCACCGAAATCGGCAACGAATTCAACGTCCCGGCGTTTGGCTACGAGATCGACGTCGCCAACGAGGACTCCGTCAACGCCGCGTACAAGGCAGTTGCCGCCGAGGTCAAGAGCGGCGCCCTTCCCGCTGTCGGCGCACTGGCCAACATCGCCGGCATCACGTCGCCGGTGCCTTTCCTGGAGACCACGCTTGACCTTTGGAACAAGGTCATGGCCGTGAACTCCACGGGCACCTACCTCGTCACGAAGGCTTTCCTGCCGGACATGATCGACAACGGCTGGGGCCGGATCGTCAACATGTCCTCCGTTTCCGCGCAGCGCGGCGGCGGCGTCTTCGGCAAGGTTCCCTACTCCGCTGCGAAGGCGGCCGTCCTCGGATTCACCAAGGCCCTCGCCCGCGAACTCGGAGACTCCGGTGTGACCGTCAACGCCATCACCCCCGGCGCCGTGGACACCAACATCCGCGTCGGCAGCACCGAGGAGCAGGAAGCAGCCATCAATGCCGGCATCCCGCTGGGCCGCAACGCCACCACCGAAGAAGTCGCCGCCGTCATCACCTTCCTGTCCTCCGAGGACTCCGCCTACCTGACCGGCACCACCATCGACATCAACGGCGGAAGCCACATGCACTAAGAGCGCTGCAAAAGCGCCGCAAAACCCCGCCCAGCGCACCGCACCTATTCGACGATGACCCGTACCCGCTGCACCGTGTTGTTGCCCATGCCCTGGTAATTCCAGTGCTGCTCCAGCGGCTGGATGGCCCCGGTCGCGTCGGTGGCCCTGCACGCCAGTTCATGGTGGCCGGGGTCGGCCACCCAGGGCAGGCTCCAGCCGCGCCAGGCAAAGGCGCCGGCAGGCTTGCCCAGCTGCGCCGGAACCCACTTGCCGTCGATGCCGACTTCCACCTTCGTCACGGCGCCTTCACCGGACCACGCCCGGCCCTGGAGCATGACGGGCCCGCGGGGGAGGTACCTGCGGCGGGTGTAAAAGTCAGGAATGCCCGGCGGGACCATCAGGGACCGCACCCTGATCCGCGTAACCGGCGTGCCGGCGTCGTCCGCGTTGTGCTGGTAGCGGTAGGCCACCGACTGCTGGAAGCCGGTGAACGGCGTCGTGACCACCTTGACCGACTGCAGCCACTTGACGCTGGCCATGCCGTACCAGCCGGGGACGACGAGCCGCAGCGGATAGCCGTGCTGCGGCGGCAGGTCGTTGCCGTTCATCTTGTAGGCAAGGACGACGTCGGCCCGGGATGCTTCCGAAATCGGCAGGCTCCGCGCGTACTGTTGCCTCACACCGCCCTGGATACCGGCGTCCAGACCGGTGAACACCACCTCGGCGGCTTCCGGTTCGACGCCGGCCTGGGCAAGCAGGTATGCCAGCGGAACGCCGGTCCACACTGCCGTTCCCACGCCTTCCAGGGTCCAGGGCTGGCTGAGTGGCCGCGGCCTCAGCAGCGACCGGCCATTGCCGGCGCATTCCATGGTCACCTGGACGCTAATGGCAGGATCCCGCTTCAGCGCCGCAAGGCTCAGCTCCATGGCCCGCTCCACGGCACCGCCGATTCGCAGGTGCCACGCGCCGCTGACCTGCGGAATATCGAAGTGCGTCAGCACGTAATGCAGCCCGGGTGGAGTCACGTCCTCGCGCAGCGCCTCGAGCGGCATCGAATGGTTCCGCACCGCGAGCTGCAGCTCTTCCCGGGTGAGCCGGCCGTGCGTGGGTTCACCGGAATGGGCTGCAACACCGGTATGGGGTGCCGGGCGGGCGGACGGTCGGCGGCGGTAGATCAGCTTGGACATGGCCTTGCGATTCTGCTCGGTGCTGCGGCGTGCAGCAGCTGATAGGCGTGCTCCTCTTCACAGGTTTACGCCGTGTCCGCAGGACGGTCAACACAGACCGTCAACAGCCCGGCACCGTTCTACAGCTGTGGCAGCTTCGCCAGTTCCTCGAGTGACATCGGGTCCTGGCCGGTGAGGCCGTGCACGTCCGGCGTCGCCCCGGCCAGTTCCCCCGCGGCGATCGCCGTGTACGTGCTGACCCAGGCCTCGACTTGCCAGGCCGGTGCGCCATAGGAAGCCCGGGAGGCGAACGCTTCGTCCAACGTTTCCTGGTGGTACGTGACGGTCCTGCCCGTGGCACGAGTGAGCACCTCGGCGGCGTGCGACAGCGAGATGTCTTCCGGTCCCGTCAGGTCGTAAGTTGCCCCGGCGTGGACGGCCGGGTCGCGCAGCACGGCCACCGCGGACCGGGCAATGTCCTCCCGCGTGACTGCGGCCATCACGCCGTCGCCCGCCGGGCCCCGGATGACGCCGTCCTCCCCGGCCAGCATGGGCAGGAAATCCAGGTAGAAGTTGTCCCGCAGGAACGTGAACGCCATGCCGGATGCCCTGATCCGCTCCTCGGTGGCGTAGTGGTCGCGGCCCAGGGTGAAGGTGCAGTCCGGCGCCGCCCCGAAGAAGGACGTGTACACAACGTGCTGCACGCCGGCCTCCGCTGCGGCGTCCACGAAGGCGTAATGCTGCTGCAGCCGGTCCTCCGCCTCCGCCGCCGACACCATGAACAGGACCTTGACCCCTTCCAGGGCCGCGCGGGACAGCACGGGGTCCGCATAGCTGACCACCGCCGCGGGGGCGTCTGCCAAGTCCGGCGCCCGCCGCGGGTCGCGCACCAGCAGGCGCTGGGAGAACCCGGCGTCGGACAACTGGCGGGCCACCCTGCCGCCCAGGAACCCCGTGGCACCGGTCACCGCTAGGTCTGGAAGGTCCGTCATGGGTGCTCCTAGGCCTCGCGGGTTGCGGGGGACTTTGTCTGGGCGGGGTCCCGTTCGGCGAGGGAGCCGACGGCGGCGTCGATCTTCTTCAGGACGTCAGGCTCAAGGCGAACGCCCGCGGCCGCGGCGCTGTCGGCCACCTGTTCCGGCCGGGAGGCGCCCACAATCGCGGAGGCGACATTCGGATTCTGCAGGACCCAGGCCACCGCCAGCTGCGGCATGGTCAGCCCCGCTTCCTCGGCAACCGGCCGCAGCTCCTGCACGGCGGCCAGGACGTCGTCCCGCATCCAGCGCTGGATCATCTTGGCACCGCCCCTGTCGTCGGTGGCGCGGCTGCCCTCCGGGAGCGGCTGGCCGGGAAGGTACTTGCCGCTCAGCACACCCTGCGCCATGGGGGACCAGACGATCTGGGAGACGCCCAGTTCCTCCGACGCCGGAACCACCTCCTCCTCGATGACCCGCCACAGCATGGAGTACTGCGGCTGGTTGGAGATCAGCTGGAAGCCCAGGTCCTTGGCCAGGGCGTGGCCGTTGCGGAGCTGCTCGGCCGTCCACTCGCTGACGCCGATGTACAGGGCCTTTCCCTGCCGGACGATGTCCGCGAAGGCCTGCATCGTTTCCTCAAGCGGCGTTTCAAAGTCGTAGCGGTGTGCCTGGTACAGGTCCACGTAGTCCGTCTGCAGCCGGCCGAGGGACCCGTCGATGGATTCCATGATGTGCTTGCGGGACAGGCCGAGATCGTTCTTGCCCTTGGGGCCGGTGGGACCGAACACCTTGGTGAAGATCTCGATGGACTGCCGGCGTTCGCCCTTGAGCGCTTCGCCCAGAACGGTTTCCGCCGCGGTGTTGGCGTAGACGTCCGCCGTGTCGAAGGTGCTGATGCCGGCGTCCAGTGCCGCCTGCACACACCGGGTGGCAACGTCGTTCTCCACCTGGGAGCCATGCGTGAGCCAGTTGCCGAACGTGATTTCCGAAATCTTGAAGCCGCTGTTGCCCAAGTATCTGAATTCCATGGGCTTCACGCTAGCGGACATAGTTGCTCAGGGTAAGGGATGCCGGCGGCTTATCTCGCTGTCCCGCGGTTAACCTTCTGCAGGCGGCCGGCGGCATGAAGCAGCGTAGTCAGGCGCGCGTGCGGGCGTCCGGGTGTTGCGCGAGCGACGTCATGGAACCGGTGTCCAGGACGGTGACGTGTCCGGCTGCGGCCGGTTTCCGCGCAGGCCGCGGCGGCTGGGCGGACAGCGCCAAGGCGGACCGGACGGTTTCGCCCTTGCTGGCAGGGTTCTTGCTGGCGGCACTATTGTTGGCGGCACCGCTGCTGGCAGCGCCGGCCGGCACGGCATCGTGGCGCAGGGCCGACTCCACGAGTGGAGCCACCTCGGTCACGCTGGCGGCGGCGACGTCGGGCGGCGGCAGGTCCCGCACGGTGACCTTGACTTCGGGCGCGGCGGCCCGGGCCCGGGCCATTGCGCGGGCGTCGGCGGCTGCTACGGCCTCGGCCCAGTCCTTCGCGAGGACGGGCGGCACCGGGCGGGCGGCAGTCACCAGGGGATGGTGGACGACGGCGCTGCGGAGCGCCTCCTGAAGGCCGGCGCGGGTCCGCAGTTTCTTCCAGTCGATCGGTGCGCGGGGCTCCCGGGCCGGGCGGGGGGCCTTGGCGGCCTTTTTCGCCTTGGCTTTGGCCGGCACCACTTCTGCGTCCGCGGGCAGCGGGGTTCCGTCGGGAGCGAGCCGCACGATCTCGATGGTCTCGTTCCTCGGGAACCGGCCGAACAGCGCCATCACGATCAGCGCCACGAGGCGTCCCAGCCCCGCAATCACCAGCGTGAGCGTGACGCTGATGCACAGGCCGAGGAACATCAGGAAGGCGACACCCAGGGTGCCAAAAAAGGTCAGGTTCAGTGCAATCGTTGTCGGATCTTCCACTTCACCCTCCTTACCCTCGGCGCCCGGCTCGTCACCGATGTGATCGAGCCCGTTGATCACGCCGGGAAACAGCCCCTAACCACCTTACGGACTATTTACTGCCGACATGCCCTCATGGCAAGTGCCGGCACCTGTTGTTTCAAAGCTGTTATAGGACGCGGCCGCATCAGGGCGCCTATAGTCTGATTCAGCAAGCCACCCGCCACGTTCCCAGGAATGCCATGACCGAGCCAGTACCCTTTTCCGGCAACTGCCCGTGCCTTTCCGGCGACCAGTACGCGGACTGCTGCGGCCGGTTCCACAGCGGTGCGGCAGAGGCAGCCACCGCCGAGCAGCTGATGCGTTCCCGCTACTCCGCCTTCGTCCTGCTGGATGCCGGCTACCTCCTGAAAACATGGCACTCCAGCACACGGCCCGCAGAACTGGAGTTCGACCCCGGCCTGGAGTGGCGGCGGCTGGACATCGTGTCCGCCAGCAGGGGCGGCCCGCTCGACACCGAAGGCGTTGTGGAATTCAAGGCGCATTTCCGTCAGGACGGGGAGCGCGGCGTCCACCATGAAACCAGCCGTTTCCTGAGGGTGGACCGGCGCTGGTACTACCTAGACGCCGTCGCGCTTCACCGGTAGCGGCCCGCTGTATTCAGCGCTCCTCATAATCCGCCGTGGGAGTAAAGCCGGCACGGTCCACCTTGCGGTGGAAGTGCATCCCGGCCATGCCGCCCAGAACGGCACCCACCAGCGCCACCAGGGCCACGACGACTGCGGCAATGACGCCGGTGGTGGTCACCTGGCCCTCGTTGACCGGAATCCGGGGGAAGCTGTTCAGCTGCGCCAGGATATTGAACTGCTCGCCCGCGATCATGCCGAGAACGGCCACCAGCACAGCGGCGATCAGGGCCCAGATCCACACCATGAACCCCTGCTTCGCACCGTTGAACCGGGCCATCCTGCCGGCGACGTAGCCGCCGCTGTAGTAGGAGGCGAAGAGGATGACCAGCAGGACGACGATGCCCACGATCCCCACTGTCTGGTTGGATGCTGCCCGGCCGACGGCAGCGTTCACGTCGGTGTTCGTGGCAAGTCCCACGGCAGTCCCGGCCGCGGCGACCAGTGCGGTCAACAGCACGGCCATGCCCGTGGCGGCCAGCCAGCCAAAGAACGCCGAGCCGATCTTGATACCGCCGAACGCCTCCTTTTGGCGGGCTGCGGCCATTTCCCGGGTGGCAAAGGCCGGGTCCTCGGGCCGTGCTGTATCCGGGTGGCCGTGCGGTTCATTGTCCGGTGTGTAGTCGCGCTCGGCGTACGGCGTGTCAGTGGTGTTCAGCGCCCGGGTGTGCGTGTCCGTAGCGCCGGCGCTGGTGGCGCCGGGACGGTCCGAACGCCGGGTCCGGGTGTCATCGTAGACAGGCGTGGCTTCCGTGGGGGCGTCTGCCGAACCGCGCTCCGCGGAGCGGCGGGTGGCAGCGTAGGGCTCTGCCGCGCTGTGTTCAGGCCTGCTGAGATCGGGTCTGCTTTCGGACGTGCCTGATTCAGGGGAAGTGTGCCGGGGGCGTCTTTCCCCGGCACCGGTTGGGCTGCTCATCAGCGACTCGCTTTCATTGAACGGACCCGGGCTCAGGGGCTGAAGCCGGGCAACGCAATGCCGAGGCCAAGGCACTGGCCTCACTTTCTAGCTAACTCCGTTCAATGGGCATTAGCAAGGATGCTTAGTATCTTGGTTTGAGCGTGTCTTCCCTTGTCAGAGGCGGCGTGGAGGCCGGGCCGGCGGTCTGGGGCCTCGTGTGTGGTGCCGGATGACTGGTGCGGTCAGCGGTAGGCGCGGTGCAGGTTCTCCTTGGTCGACGCGCGGGCGGAGGCGTCGGCGATCCACGGACCGGTCCCTTCGGACTGGTCCAGCACACCGGCCTCCAGCCACGTGTAGTCGCCGGCCAGCACCCTGCGCGCGACGTCGCGGTCGCCGTCGTCGGTGTTCCGCCACAGCTGGTCGAAGTACTCGTCCACCCGGACGCGTGCCTGTTCGCAGAAGGCGTCGGCCAGTTCAAACGCGGTGGCACCGCGTTCGGGTGCTGTGCGGAGCAGCATCTCGGCGCGGGAGCAGCTGGCGGCCATGGCGAACAGCTCGGCCCCGATGTCCACGATCCGGCCCAGGAACGCCTGTTTGTGCTCAAGGCGGGCCTGCCAGCGGCCCATGCCGTAGAAGGTCTGGCGGGCGAGCCGGCGCGAGGACCGCTCCACGAAGCGGAGGTGCTTGGCCAGGCGGCCAAAATCACTGTAGGAGCGCGGATCCATACCGGCGCCTGCCACCAGTTTGGGCAGCCACTTGGCATAGAAGCCGGAGGCGCCGACGGCGGCCCGCGCCTTCTCGGAAAGGCTCGCCTCCGCGGAGGCGAGGTCCCCGGCGGCGGCGAGGTGCGCATCCACCGCCTCGCGGGCTATCAGCAGCCGCATGATCTCGGACGAGCCCTCGAAAATGCGGTTGATCCGCAGGTCCCGCAGCTGCTGCTCCGCCGGGACGGCACGCTCGCCGCGGGCTTCGAGGGAGTCGGCCGTCTCATAGCCACGGCCGCCGCGGATCTGCACAAGTTCGTCCGCGATCCGGCAGCTGATCTCGGTGGACCACAGTTTGGCCAGTGCCGCCTCGATGCGGACGTCCTTCTGGCCGGCATCGGCCATCTCGGCGGACAGCTCGAACACGGCGTCAAGGGCGAACGCCGTGGCGGCGATGAACGCGATTTTCTTGCCTACGGCTTCGTGTTTGCCCACCGGGCGGCCCCACTGTGTGCGGGCATTGGACCATTCCCGTGCGATCTTGAGGCTCCAGCGGCCCGTCGCCACGCACAGAGCCGGCAGCGAGAGCCTGCCGGTGTTCAGTGTGGTGAGCGCAATTTTCAGGCCCTGCCCCTCACGGCCAAGCCGGTTGGCGGCGGGCACCCGGACCTGGTGAAACCTGGTGACGCCGTTCTCGATGCCGCGCAGGCCCATGAAGGTGTTCCGGTTCTCCACGGTGATTCCGGGGGAATCCATTTCCACGACGAACGCGGTAATGCCGCCCTTGTGGACGGCGCCGTCCGCGTCGGTGTGCTGCGGCACCACGGCCATCACCACCACGAGCTCGGCGATCACGCCGTTGGTGGTCCAGAGTTTGACGCCGTCCAGAACGTACGACCCGCCGTCGGCAGCGGGAACGGCAGTGCTGCCCATCCGGGCGGGGTCGCTGCCGACGTCGGGCTCGGTCAGCAGGAATGCCGTGACCGCCCCCTCTGCACAGCGCGGCAGGTACTTGCGTTTCTGCTCGGGGGTGCCAAACACCTTCACTGGCTCCGGCACGCCGATGGACTGGTGGGCGGAGAGCAGGGCGCCCAGGCTCGGGTGCACAGATCCGAGCAGAGCCAGCGCGCGGCCGTAATAGACCAGGGACAGGCCCAGGCCGCCGTACTCCTGTGGGATCTTCATGCCGAACACGCCCAGCTCTGCCAGGCCGCGGAGGTATTCGTCGGGAATTTTCGCCTCACGCTCGATAATCCGTCCGGACATGGTGCGGCAGAACTCCGTCAGCTGCGCCATGAATGCCTCGCCGCGTTCCACGTCATCGGGTCTCGCGGCGGGCCAGGGATGGATGAGGCCCAGGTCGAAGCTGCCGAGGTAGAGGCCCTTGGCGAAGCTGGGCCTGGCCCACTCGGTTTCGCGTGCTGCTTCGGCAATGGCGCGGGCGTCTTCGGCGGACGCGCCAGCGCCGATCTTTTCCGGAGCGACGGGTGTTTCGGACGCTGGACTGTCCACGGGCGGGACGGCGCCAGTGCCGTCCGCTGCCGTGGTGGTGTCGGTCGCCGGGCGTTCAGTCGCCTGGCTGTCAGTGGCGGAGCTCACGGGGCATCTCCTCTAACCGGATGACCGGCTCAAAGCCCTGGGTCCGCCGCGGGTGGAGAACCCTTCAGCTGTCCCTCAATGCTACCCGCGGGTAGGTTCCGGTGCTAGGGGATGGCTGCCCCTGAAACTCCGCGGGAAACTCGACTGCGGAGGCGTGGTGCACCAGGCTGTCCCAGGTGTGGTTGATCGCGTGGACGGTCCTGAGCAGCGCCGTGGCTATGATCAGCCAGGCCAGCCGCCCCACGCCCACCAGGACGAGCGCGGCGAATGCCGCCGCCGCCACGAACAAGACAAGCACCAAGGCAAACATCAGTGTTCCAATGAACACCAAGGTGGCTGTCTCCACTGCACTCAAGTCGAACTGCATGCTTCCCCCTGCGCCGTTGCTGCGGATGGACCAGTAGCTCGAGAGTAGGTCCAGGGGCGAAGCTTCCTCCAGCGTCTCGGCCATGCTGTGGCCGCCTTGATACGGGATCGAGACAATACTCCTGCGTAGGTCACGGAGTGATTGCGAAAACCTCATCTGTCACACCCGTAACGTTGCCTGGCGGGCAACCGCGTCTGCTTAGGGGTTGGTGTGGGGTCGCTGAGCGGGCATGCCTGTGGCTCTGCGTTAACCTTGTAGTTGGCAGTTTTCGGGTTTCCGCTGCCCAGACCATCCCCCAAGCTGCTGAAGGAGAGTGTGTGCCCCGGTCCGCCACGTCCTCCGCTGATGCGATCAGCGCCAGGCTCAGGGACCTTGAGCTCCTCACCAAGGGGCCGGCGTGGGCCCTCACCCGCTCCGCCCCGTGGGTGATCGCGGTCCTGCAGGCGTCCTTTACCCGCACCCGGCCGCAGCTTCCGCTGGAAGAATTCCACGCCGACGTCGACTCCTTCCTTGAGCAGTTGCGCCGCCAGGACCCGGGGCTGGGCGGGCATGCCAACGGGAAATCCTTCGGTGATGAGTGGACCCGCAAGCAGTTCCTGACGCGCCGGAACCAGTCGGGTCAGATCGTTTACGAGGTCACGGAGGCGGCCGCGCGGGTGCTGGCATTCCTGGACAGCCTCTCCAGCGAAAGGTCCACGCTTAACGGCTCCCGGCTGGGTACTCTCCTGGGTGACGTGGAAAAGCTTGCCAACGAGACCAACCCGGACCAGAGTGCACGGCTGGAAGCGCTGGAGGAGGAGATTGAGGAGCGGCAGCAGCTGATCGAGGACATCAGCTCCGGTGACTTCGACGGCCTGCTCGACGACGACCAGGCTGTGGAAGCAGCCGGCAACATCCTGGACCTTGCCGCCAGCCTGCCCGCGGATTACAAGAAGATGCGTGACCGCATCGAGGAGCTCGTGGGCGAGCTCCGGAACCAGATCATCGAGGAATCCCTGACCAAGGGCGCCACGATGGCGCAGGTTCTTGAGGCGGACAAGCGGCTGCGCCAGAGCCCGGAGGGCAGGACCTTCCGTTCCTTCACCGCCTTCCTCGAGGACCCGCAGCAGCAGCTGCGTTTCCGCTCTGCGATCGGCGAGGTGCTCAGCCGCCAGTTCGCGGATGACCTGTCGCCGGAAGACCGCGAGACCCTGAAAAACCTGGTGGCGGAGCTCCGGCAGCAGCACAGCCAGATCCAGCGCATCTACGGCAAGCTCAGCGAGAGCTTGAACACCTACGTCCAGAGTGATGACTTCCGCCAGTCGGTGCGGCTCCGCAAGGTGCTGCGCGAGGCGGAACAGGCCATCCGGTCCATGCCCTACGAGCGCGAACGGCCGGGCCTGGTCCACGGCCCGGTGCTGTTCAACGCCGGTTTTGAATCCCTGGCGATGGTCAAGCTCTTCGACCCGGACGAGTTTGCTGCCCCGCCCAAGCTCGCCGACCCCATCGCGTTCAGCGACTCGGACCGGGTCCGCTCGCCCCGCACGGCCAAGGCCAGGCCCGAGGCGATCCGCACCGCGGCTGCCGGGGCCGCCACCCTCGCCGAGGCCTGGCAGCAGCTTCCCCCCGAGGAACAGCACATCAACTCCATCCGGGCGCTCCTCTCGCACGCACTCCACACCGGCGCCGGCTTTGACCAGCTGGCCTGGGAGGCCCTCGACTTCGAACAGATAGACGGCACCACCCGCAAGGCGTACCTGCCGGTGGTAACGCTCAAGAAGGATTAGCGATGACTGAAGAGATGACGACGGCGGACGCCGACTCCCCGGTGGCTGAGCCCGCCGAAACAGCGGCGACGCAGCCACACCCCACGACCGGCGGCGTCGGCCCCCGCGACACCTTTGTGGACGGTGCCGCGCTCTTCCCCGGCGATACCGGCGTGCTGCCCATGAAGGTCCGCCAGGCCCTCGTGAAGCTGCTGAAAGGCCCGTACGTCGACGGCGGCCGGGACGAGAAACTCTGGACAACCCTGCTGGACAACCAGCTGATCCTCCGCAGCCGGCTCTCCGAGCTGTTCCTCACGCTGCAGCTGGACCACGAGCGCAAGATCGCGGTGCTCCGTCCCGTTGACCCTGATGCGATCGGCGGCAGCGCCCGCTCCAGCATCCTGCGCCAACAGCGCGCCCTGAGCCGGGTGGAAACCATCGTGCTGCTGCGCCTGCGGCTCCTGCTGGACCGCCACGTCACCGCGCAGACGGACCCCACCATCACGCGCGAAGAAATCGCCGAACTCGTGGCGCATTACCAGCCGGCCGGCCAGCAGGACGCCCTGCGCGACTCGGACGTCGTGAACCGCGCCATCACCAAGCTCCTGGCCCGACAGCTCCTGCTCACCACCGGCCTGGACGACGTCTACACCATCTCCAACGCCCTCCCCCTGGCCCTCCCCTTCGAAAACATCGGCGACATCCCGGCCCAAATCGAAGCCCTGATAGCAGCCACAGCAGACCCATCAGGTACAGAACCCCTAATCGAGCTCGACGGCGATACCTCCGGCGGCGACGAAGAGGCAGACGGCGACGAAACACCGGTCACGGACGGAGAAGCCAAGTGAGCATCGCGAGCATGCTTCCGCTGGGTGAGGTCGTCAACCCGGGCCAGATGCGGCTGGCCCTGGTGCAGGTGGTCAACTGGGGCACGTTCCACGGTGCGCACACGATGCACGTGGACCGCAACGGCACCCTGCTGACCGGCAATTCGGGCGTGGGCAAGTCGACGCTGTTCGACGCCATGCTGCGGGTGTTCGATGCACGGCCGCGCTCCAACGAGGCCGCCGCTCAGCGCTCGGGCGCCGTGGAGGACAAGCGGACCACGTTCACGTACATGCGCGGCAAGGTGGGGGACAAGGCCGTCGGGGAGGGCTCGGCCAGCGCGTTCCAGCGCCCTGGTGCCACCTGGTCCGCCGTCGCCCTGACGTTCGACAACGCCGCAGGCACCAAAGTGACGGTGTCGGCGCTCTTTGACCTGCCCAAGAACGGCACGGAGTCGAGCGTCGGCCGGTACTACCTGATCGACAACCGGCCCCTGGACCTCGCCGCGATCGAGGACATCGCCGAGAAGCGCTTCACCAGGGCCGCGCTGGAGAACATCTTCCCGGACGCCCAGGTCTTTGACGTCCACAAGGCGTTCGCGGAGCGGTTCCGCCGGCTGCTGGGCATCAACTCGGACCAGGCGCTGCCCTTGCTCCGTGTCATCCAGGCCGGCAAGGGCCTCGGCGGCAGCGTGAACACGTTCTTCCGCGACCAGGTGCTGGACGCCCCGGCGACCCTGGCCGCGGCCGACGACGTCGTCGAGGAATTCAGCAACCTCATGTCCATCCGGCAGCGCCTTGAGGACGTCCGGCAGCAGCGCGACCAGCTGGCCCCGGTTCCGGGCCTGAACAGGGAGTACGCGCAGGCGCTGCTGGACGCGAACCGGCTCCGGGAGCTTGCGGGGGAGGAGTTTGAGGCCTACCGGCAGCAGCTTGCCGTCACCGTGCACGAGAAAACCCTGGCCCGCTTCAAGGCGTTGGCCCAGGCGAAGGCCAAGGAGCTCGCAGCGGAACGCGGCGTGCGGGACGGGCTGGCCAAGGAGCTGCGGCAGCTGGAGGCGGAGTACAACAACCAGGGCGGCAACGCCATCTCCTCGATCGAGCAGTCCCTCGAGAACGCCCGGGTGGGGCTGAAGCTCCGCCAGCAGGTGGAGGAGGCGGCCCGGCAGGCGCTCACGGACGCCGGCCTGGATCTGGAATGGACGGCCGAAGGCTGGGAGCAGGCGCACGAACAGGCGGCCACCCGCTCGGCCGAGCTGAAGGATGACTCCGCGGCACTGCAGGAACTCCGGTTCGAGGCCTTCGACGCCCATGCCACGAAGAAGCGTGAGCTTGCCGCGGCCGAGCAGGAGCTTGTGTCGCTGAAAACGCGCAAGTCCCTGCTGCCG
Organism: Arthrobacter sp. CMU6; assembly: GCF_059090205.1. Taxonomy (NCBI): domain Bacteria; kingdom Bacillati; phylum Actinomycetota; class Actinomycetes; order Micrococcales; family Micrococcaceae; genus Arthrobacter; species Arthrobacter sp. CMU6. The sequence continues at coordinate 16,807 of NZ_JBNHFL010000035.1, read as the reverse complement.
CCGTCGAGCATTGAAAACCGGGCCGCCATTGCGGCCGCCACCGGCGTTCCCGAGGAGCAGATGCCGTTCGGCGGCGAGCTGATCGACCTCGCCGAAGGCCAGGAACAGTGGCGCCCCGCAGCTGAACGTGCCCTGCGGAACCTGGCCACCACCCTGCTTGTTCCGGGCGAGCACTTCGCCGCGGTCACCCGCTACCTGAACGGCAACACGGTCCGCGGCGCATTGCGTGCGGTGGACGTCTCCAAGCCGCTTGCCGGAGCAGCGCTCGCCGTGGAGGACGTGGCTGACGGAGACCTGCTGACCAAGCTGGACATCCTCACCACCGGGACAAACGCGGAAGCCGGGGTGTGGATCCGTGAGCGGATCGCCCTCGACTTCGCGTACCCGTGCGTGGAGAACCCCGACGAGCTGGCCGCACTGGACAAGGGCCTGAGCCTCGGCGGCGTGGTCAAGCGCAACCGGCACACCGTGGAGAAGGACGACCGCTTCACCAGCCGCCAGGACTACGTCCTCGGGTTCGACAACGCCTCCAAGCTCGAGCTCGTGGCGGGGCAGGTTGAAGACCTGCGCCAGGAACTGGCCAAGGCGGCGCAGCTGGCGCAAAGCCGCGAGGAATCACACCAGGGCATGTCACGGCAGCTCGAGGCCCTCCGTCGGGTGGCCGAGGACCACCGCCCGTGGGAACAGGTCTCTGCGGCGGTGGCTGCAGACGAGCTAAGCAGGATTGAACAGCGGCTCAAGGACGCCCTCGCGGCCCAGGCCGACCTCGAACCGCTTCGGGCCAACATCGAAGCGGCGCGCCAGAAGCACCAGTCCAGCACCGAGGCCGCCGCAGTGCTGCAGAGCGAATACAAGGCACTGGACCAGCAGCTCACCGCCTCCGATTCCCTGCTGGAAGCCGCCCGTACCCGTCTGCACCAGGCCCCGCCGTCGGACTCCACCACCGCAGCGCTGGCGCCCTACTTCGCCGAATTCGGCGACGTCACGGAAATGCACGAGCTGGAGAACCTTGCCGGCCGGGTGCGGACCCAGCTGCTCGGCGACCTGCACGGCGCGGAGTCCCGTGCCCAGACCACGTCGGAGCGGCTCACGCGGATCTTCGAAGGCTTCGTCCGTGACTGGGGCACCGCCATTTCGGCCGACCATGGCACGTCCATCGGGGCCGTCGGTGAGTTCGAGGCCCGGTACCACGCGATCATCAATGACGGGCTTCCCGCGCAGGAGGCCGAGTTCCGGCAGTTCTTCAACCAGCGCACGCACGAGTCGTTCAGCACCCTTCTCCACTTGCTGGACGAGGAGCGCCGTTCCATCACCAGCAGGATCCTGCCGCTGAACGGAATCCTGTCCGAGGTGAATTTCCACGAAGGCAGCTACCTGGAACTGGACATCAAGCAGACCCTGCCGGCCACGGCCAAGCAGTTCAAGGACGCCATCCAGAACGCGCTGAAGACCCGCCATACACGGCATGGCAAGAGTGAAACCGCCCAGGCGGGCCAGACCGACGACGCCGAACTGACCGCCCGCTACAAGTCGCTGGAGACACTGGTGAAGCGGCTGGGCTCGCAGACTCCCGAGGACCGGCGCTGGCGGGCCGAGGTGCTGGATGTACGCGGCCACCTGTTCATCCAGTGCAAGGAGCACCGCGAGGTGGACGCCACCGGGAAGAAGGGCGGCAAGCGCACGGAGGTGTTCATGCACGCCGACACCGGCTCCATGTCCGGCGGTGAACGCCAGCGGTTCACCGCGTTCATCATGGCGGCGGCGCTGAGCTACCAGCTGGGCATCGCCGAACAGGGCTTCACCACGTACGGCACGGTGATGATGGACGAGGCGTTCGTGCTGGCTTCCGAGGAGTTCGCCGGCGCGGGCATCAAGGCGCTGCATGAGTTTGGCTTCCAGCTGCTCCTCGCGGCACCGGAGAACGTCATAGACCTGTCCCGGCACCTGGGCTCGGTCACCGAGATCCTGCGGGACAGGCGCACCAACCGCTCCGGCGTGCTCACTGCTCCCGTTATCACTCCGAAACCGGGAACAGCAGGGCAGTGGCGCTCCGAGGCCAATCCCGTTGATATCGTCCTGCGTTAGTCCGTAACGCTTTCGCGCAGTTCATAACAAATCGATGGATTTATTAACCTGACCCTAGTGGCAGGCTGTTTTGGCGTGCCACTGTGGTGACTCCACCAGTCTTCGCCAAATGCTCCACAGGGTCATGGAAACTCCCATGCGGCGGGCAGAGCAGCCCCTGCGAGCTTGACGGCGTCATCATGAAAGGCACCACCATGCGCCCTGCGTTCCGCGCCCCCGTCATCACTGCCGTTGCTGCTGCCGCCGCCCTCTCCCTGGCCGGCTGCGGCGCCATGGTGTCGGCGGCTCCGGCCTCATCCTCCCCGGCCGCTTCCGCAGTTGCGTCGGCTACTCCGAGCACTTCAGCCTCCGCCGGGGGCGGCGCCGGTGCCGGTGGTGCCGCGAAGCCGGGGACCTCACCGTCGCCGGCTCCGGCTGTCGAGGTCAAGACGTTCACGTTCCCGAACGGCCACGTGTCCTTCAAGTACCCGGCCGACTGGAAGGTTGAGCTCTTCACCGGCTCCGGCTCGCCGTCGGACTCGGCCACGGCGACGGTTGTGGATGCCAGCGGCACCAAGCAGGCCACCGTGTACTCCGGGCGGATCGCCGACGGCGTCTCCCACCCGGTAACCCGCACAGTCTTCGAGTCCGCGCCCGTACCCGGCCTCGCGTCGCAGCCTGCCCCGGCCGCCCACTACGCGTTCTACGTGGACCGGATGGACAGCAACGCGACCTACCGCATGCACTTGGCGGCCGGGGCCCCCAAATCAGGACAGGGCTCCGCGCTGGACGGCATCATCCGTGCCGGGGACGGCGTGATCGTGGCGGACGTGCAGTTCATCGAGAAGCCCTTCGCCAGTGACGCCGCGGCCAAGTCCTGGCTGGCGGGCACCGAAGGACAGGCTCTCAAGGCGCTGCTGCTGAGCATCTCGTACAGCTAGCTCCAAGTTCCGCTGGCCGGACGCTTCCTCAGCTTTGGCGGGGTCTGGCCGGACGCTTCCTCGGTCGCTAGGAATGCGCGGCAGTGCAGGCGTCAATCTGGGCCTGGACGATTCCGCCGTAGTAGGCCACCAGCTCGTCAAAGTCCCAGCCGTCGAAGAGCCCCAACGTCCGGACCGTTTCGCCGAATCCGGTCATCAGCGCGGTGACCGTCGAGGCATAGCGGCGGTCCGGCGTCGCATCCCCGATCAGCTTCGCGATGCTGCCGAGGTAGCGTTCGCGCAGTTCGTTCCGTGCCGCGTCCGGGTCCGGGGCATCGTGGACATTGATCGGAATGATGGCCCAGGGTTCCTGCATGCCGCGTTCCCGCCGCATCAGCACGCGGAAGACCAGCGCGCCGCCGAGCTCGGACGCCGGGACTGTCAGCTCGGTGAGCAGTGACTCGTCCGGCTGCACCGCCGCGAACAGCTTGGCCTTGGAGATGAACAACTTCATCACCAGGGCCGCCGAAACCCCGGCCTCCGCGGCGATGTCGCGGACCGTCACGGCCCGGTAGCCCCGTTCGCCGAACAGCCGGCCCGCCGCCGTGAGGATGGACTCCTGGCTGGGGCTGCTCATGCCCGCACCGGCTCCCCGCCGGTCCGTCCTGTGCCGGCCACTTCTGCGCCGGCCTCTTCGGGGACGTGTCCGGCTATAAGGTCCACGGTCACGGACCGGTTGTCGACGGCGAGCTTCCGCGCCACGGCTTGATGAGTCACGGGATGAAGCATAGTCACTATGTAGCGTCCGGCGGCGGGCAGCGGAAGCGTGTACACGCCATCGTCGTCCGTCCTGGCAGTGTCCACATGCTCGCCGGTGGCGTGCAGCAATGCCACCATGGCGCCGGCCACGGGCTCGCGGCCAATGGCCGCCCGGCCGCTGATTTCCAGCCGTTCCTGCAGGAGGAAATTCTGCTTCAGCGTGCGGCCGTCGAAATCGAAGACCTCGGCCATCGGCGCCCAGCCCGCGGCGTTGGCCACCACGAGGTACTTCCCGGCGCCCGGCAGCGCAACGGAATAGTTGCCGTCGGTGTCTACGCGGCTCCAGTCCACCGGCTCGCCCTCCGTCTGGAGGACGGTGACGACGGCGGGCGTGAGCGGGCGGTGGTCCGGTGCCAGGACGCGCCCCTGCACCACCAGCTCTGCCGCCGCCGGCGCGGCAGGGCGGTGGGTGGCGATGCGGGGAATGAAGATGGCGGCGAGGACGGAAGCTGCGGACGCCAACGCGGCCATCCAGAAAACATCCCTGAAGGCATCGAAGGAGGGCAGCAGGGCGGCGCCGAGCGGAATGGTGACGGAGGTGAGTACGGCGGCGACTGCGGCGCTGGAGATTGACGTGCCAATGGAGCGGACCAGGCTGTTCAGGCCGTTGGCGGAGGCGGTTTCCGTGATCGGGACGGCACTCATGATCAGCGTTGGCATGGCGGCATAGGCAATGGCCGTGCCGACGCTCACCACCGTGGAGCCGATGATCACCCACATGATGGAGTCGTAGAAGAACACCCGGCCCACGTACCCGACGATCATCACGCCCGCGCCGGTCATCAGCGCGGATCTGCCCCCGAAGTGCCGGATGATGCCGCCGGACACGGGGGCGAACACCACCATGGCCAGTCCGGACGGCACCATGCAGAGGCCGGCGGTGATGACGTTCAGTTCAAAGCCGTAGCCAGTGGCGGCGGGGAGCTGAAGCTGCTGGGTGGTCAGGAGCATGTTGGCAAACATCGCGAAACCGATCAGCAGCGACGCGAGGTTGGTCATCAGGACAGGCCGCCGCGCAGTGGTGCGGAGGTCCACCATGGGCTGGCCCACCCTGAGCTCGTAGGGAATCCAGACGGCCAGCAGCAGCGCCGCCGCGAGGAACAGCAGGAGCACGGGTTCCGAGCCCCAGGCGCCGCCCTTGGAAATGGCGAGCAGCAGCGACCCCAGTGCGGCCGAGAGCACCAACGCGCCCGCGTAGTCGAAGCGGCCGGGAGTGCGCACCTTGGATTCCGGCACCACGAGCACCACCGCCAGCAGCAGCAGCGTGCCTGCGGCCGCGGAAACCCAGAAAATCGACGTCCAGCCGAGGCTTTCATAGAGAATACCGGCGAGGGGCAGGCCCAGGGCGCTGCCGATACCCAGGGTGGCGCTCATAAGCGCCACAGCCGAGCCCATCTTCTCCTTGGGCAGTTCATCGCGCATGATGCTGATGCCCACCGGGATCAGCGACGCGGAGAACCCTTGGAGCGCCCGCCCGATGATCAGCCACAGAAAGGTCCCGCCCAGGGCAGCCATGACGGAGCCGGCCACCATGATGGCCAGGCAGATGACCATCATTTTCCGCTTGCCATACATGTCGGCACTGCGGGACACGATCGGGGTGGCGACGGCGCTGGCGAGGAGCGTGGCGGTCACCAGCCAGGATGCGTCATCAGGAGTGACCGACAGAATCCGAGGAAAGTCGGGCAGCAGCGGCACCACCAGGGTCTGCATGAGCGCCACAAGAGTGCCGCTGAGCGCCAGGACTGCCGTGATGGCGGACGGGCTGCGGGTCGGTTTCTGGGCGGGGTGTGCTGTCATGTGCGGCAGGCCTTTGTGGGGGAGGTGTGTGCCCGGGTGAGGGTGAACGGGCGTTTACTCCTTCCGAGTGAACCATCGTTCACCCCTGTCTGGCAAGGCGCCTGGGAGTTATTCTGGCCACTCGGACCAATTACGTGACGCAAACCTTTCGTAATCTTCGGAAGGGTAGGCTAGCCTTACTTGGGTTCGCTTCAATCACCTAAGGAGTTCCGTGACTTCCCCCCTCTTCCTCGGCCGGCAGGCCGTTATCGGCGGCGCTGCTGCCGCCGGCACGACGCGCCGTTCCCTGTTCAGGACCGCCGGCAAGGCCGCCGCCGTCCTCGCCGCCGCCGCGCTTTCCCTGACCGCATGTTCGACCGGGCCGGCCTCCACCGCCTCGGAGGCAAGCGCCACATCATCCGCCAGCGCACAGTTCCCGGTGACCATCAAGCACGTCTTTGGCGAAACCACCATCAAGGAACAGCCCAAGCGCGTCGTGACGGTCTCCTGGGTCAACGACGACGTTGCCATTGCCCTGGGCGTGGTTCCGGTGGGCGTGCCCAAGAACGAGTGGGGCGGCAACGACAAGGGCTCCACGCCGTGGAAGGATGCCGCGCTGGAGAAGCTCGGCGCGGGTTTCGGCTCGGACAAGGCACCGGTCCAGTTCTCCGAGGCGGACGGCATCAACTTCACGGAAATCGCCAAGCTCAACCCGGACGTCATCCTGGGCGCCTACTCCGGCCTGACGGAAGAGGACTACAAGAAGCTCACCGAGATCGCGCCTGTGGTTGCGCATCCCGAGCTGGCCTACGGCACCTCCTGGCAGGACTCCACCAGCATCATCGGCAAGGCGCTGGGCAAGGAAGCCGAGGCCACCAAGCTGATCGCCGACACCGAGGCCACCATCAAGGACAAGGTCGCCGCCTACCCGCAGCTCGCAGGCAAGAGCTTCATCTACGGAAACCTCGAGCCGGCCAAGAGCAACGGCGTGAACGTGTACACCGCCAACGACAACAGGCCGCGTTTCCTCAGTGAGATCGGCATGAAGCTCGCCCCGGTGGTGGAAGAGAACTCGAAAGGATCCAAGGAGTTCTTCATCGAGTGGTCCGCGGAGAAGGCCAACGAGCTCGAGTCCGACATTTTCGTGACCTGGGTTCCGGACGCCAAGACCACCAAATCCATCGAGGCGGATCCGCTGCTGGGTCAGATCCCGGCCGTCAAGAACGGGGCCATGGTCGCCGACTCGGACAACACGCTCACCCTGTCCATCTCGGCCTCCTCGCCGCTGAGCCTGCCGTGGTCGCTGGACACGTTCCTGCCGCAGCTGGCCAAGGCCGCAGACGCGGTCTAAGCCCGGTCCAGTAGGCAACCTCCCATGACACCGAGCACGACGCCGGCCCCCACCGCCCAGCGCGAACGTACACTTGGGGCCCCTGTGGCCGCACCTGTTGGGCCCCAAGTGTCCGTTCGCGCCCAGCCTGCCCGCAGGGCCCACGGGCCGCGCGCCGCCTGGCTGCTGGCCGCCGTCGTCGTGCTCGGTGTTGTCTGTTGCGCCTCACTGGCCGTCGGCGCACGGGGCCTGTCCCTCGAAACCGTCTGGCAGGCCCTGACCGGGTTCGACCCGACGAACGGCGACCACGCCGTGGTGCACGCCCGGATCCCGCGGACCCTGCTGGGCCTGCTCGCCGGCGCGGCACTGGGCATGGCCGGTGCCGCCATGCAGGGCGTGGCGCGCAACCCGCTGGCCGACCCGGGCATCATGGGCGTCAACGCCGGCGCCGCCCTGGCCGTGGTCACCGGGATCTACGTCTTCGGCATCTCCTCGCTGACCGGCTACATCTGGTTCGCCTTCATCGGCGCGGCAGCTGCCGCCGTCGTCGTGTACCTCATCGCCTCCATGGGCCGGGACGGCGCGACGCCGGTCAAGCTCGCCCTGGCGGGCGCGGCCCTGAGCGCGGGGCTGTTCTCCCTGATGAACGTCATCCTGGTCTCCAGCCAGGACACCTGGGACCGGTTCCGGTTCTGGCAGGTGGGCGGCATCGCGGGCCGCGACTGGTCCGTGTTGCTGCCCGGCCTGCCGTTCCTCACCGTGGGGGCACTGATTGTGCTCCTGACCGGAAGGGTCCTCAACAGCCTGGCGCTCGGCGACGACGTTGCCCGCGGACTGGGCCAGAACGTCGGCGTCGCGCGGGCGGTCACCGCGCTGGGCATAGTCCTGCTGTGCGGGTCGGCGACGGCGCTCGCCGGCCCCATCGGGTTCGTGGGCCTCGTTGTCCCGCACGCCGTCCGCTTCCTGAGCGGCCCCGACTACCACTGGATCCTGCCGTTCTCCGCCGTAGTCGCACCGGTGCTGCTGCTGGTGTCCGACATCGTGGGCCGCGTAGTCCTGCTGCCCGGCGAGGTCCCGGCCGGCATCATGACCGCCCTGATCGGCGCGCCGGTCTTCGTCTGGCTGGTCCGCCGCGGCAAGGGGGCCGGCCTGTGACCCCGAACCCGGCGAGCCCCAAACCCGCGACCCCCAATTCCGCGACCCCTCTGCGCGAACGGACACTTGGGGCCCCCACGCCCGTGCGCGAAGTGGCAGATAATGCCCCCAAAACCCCGGAAACAGGGCTTCATCTGCCCGTTCGCGCCCCGAACCCGCGCCTGCTGAACCGGACGCTGCTGAACCGGGGCCTGCTGAACCGGACGGCGGTACTGGCCGCCGGCGTCGTGCTTCTGTTGGCCGCCAGTATCCTGCTGGGCAGCTACACCGTGACCATCCCCGACTTCTTCAAAATCCTCGCTGCCCACTTCACCGGCGGCGAGAAGATCCCCGGCGCCAGCTTCATCGTGATGGAAGCCAAGCTGCCGCGGGCGGTCATCGGCACGCTGATCGGCCTGGCCTTCGGGCTCTCGGGCGCGCTGTTCCAGACCATGCTCCGCAACCCGCTGGCCAGCCCGGACGTGATCGGCATCAGCTACGGGGCCAGCGCGGCCGCGGTGCTGGCCATCGTGGTTTTCGGCGCCTCCGGTGCCGCGGTGTCCGGCGCTGCCCTGGGCGGTGCGATGGGCGTGGCGGCGCTGATCTACGGCATCTCGCGCGGCGGATCCCTCGGCGGCGGCAGCCGCGGGAATGCCGCCGGCAGCCGCCTCATCCTCGCCGGCGTGGGCATCGCCGCCGCGCTGCACGCCATGGTCAGCTTCCTCATGACTAGGGCCGACATCCGCACCGCCGCGGAGGCGCTGATCTGGATCAATGGCTCGCTCAACTCCGCCAGCTGGGACCGCGCGGGCGTGTTGGTCCTGACGCTCATGGTCCTGGTTCCGGCTGCCGCCTTTCTTGCCGGGCCGCTGCGCATCCTCGAACTCGGGGATGACGCCGCCGCGGGACTCGGTATCCGTGTGGGTGCCACCCGGCTGGGTCTGGTGCTCACCGCCGTCGCGCTGGCCGCCGTGGCGACGGCGGCTGCCGGGCCGGTGGCGTTCGTCGCCTTCCTGGCCGGCCCCATCGCGCGCCGCTTCACCGGCCGCTCCAGCCTCCCGGCGTCGGCCCTGGTGGGCGCCCTGATCGTCCTGGCGGCGGACTACTTCGCCGCCAACATCGCCCCGCTGCTGCTGGACGGCACCGTCCTGCCCGTCGGCGTCGTCACCGGCGCCCTCGGCGCCCCGTTCCTGCTGTGGCTCCTGGTCACGTCCAACCGAAAGGATGCCTGATGGCTGTTCTGCAAGCCCGGGACCTCACGCTGCAGTACGACCAGCGCCGGGTCGTGGAAAACCTCACGGCGGAGATCCCCGAGGGCAGGGTGACCATGATCGTCGGTGCCAACGCCTGCGGAAAATCCACGCTCCTGCGCGGCCTGTCCCGGCTCCTGAAGCCCGCCGGCGGCATGGTCACCCTCGACGGCAAGGACATCCACTCCCGCCCGGCGCGGGAGCTGGCCCGCACCCTCGGCCTGTTGCCGCAGCACCCGACGGCGCCGGACGGGATTACCGTTCGTGACCTGGTGGGCCGCGGGCGGTACCCGCACCAGGGCTTCTTCCGCAGCTGGTCGGAGACGGACGACGCCGCGGTGCAGCGCGCGCTGGAAGCCACCGAAACGCTGGAGCTCGCCGGGCGGAATGTCGATGAACTCTCCGGCGGACAGCGCCAGCGGGTGTGGATCGCCATGGCGCTCGCCCAGGAGACGGACGTGCTGCTGCTCGACGAGCCCACCACCTACCTGGACCTGGCGCACCAGGTTGAGGTGCTGGACCTGGTCACCGACCTCAACCGCCAGCGCGGCACCACCGTGGCGATCGTGCTGCACGACCTCAACCTCGCAGCTCGTTATGCCGACCATGTCATCGCCCTGAAGGCCGGGCAGATCGTGGCCGAGGGCGCATCCGGAGACGTGATTACGGAGGCGCTGGTCCGGAATGTCTTCGGACTGGAATCCCGGGTGGTCCCGGATCCGGTGTCCGGCACCCCGCTGATCATCCCCCTCGGCAGGCACCACGCCGACCCAAAAGTTCCCACCACAACCCTGGAGATGGCCTCATGAGCGCAGTACAGAACGGTTCCGCCCGCACCTCCACCGCGGACCGTCCCGGCCTCGCCACCGAACCGATGACCCTGGCGTTTGATGTCACCGTCTCAGCCGTGCAGGAGCTGAGCCCGAACTTCCGGCGCGTGACGTTCGGCGGCTACTCGCTGCGCGACTTCGGCGTTCACGGGGACTGCCTGGACCTGCGCATCAAACTTATGATCCCGTCGCTCGCGCCGGAAGGCAGCCGGCTTCCGCTGCCCAAGTTCCGGATGGAGGAGAGCGGCTGGTACCAGGAGTGGCTGGCCATGGATCCGGCCACCCGCGGCTCCATGCGCACGTACACCGTCCGGCAGGCCCGGCTGGACGCCGTGTACCCGGAGATCGACGTCGACTTCGTGATGCATTTCGACGCCGACGGCAACGGCGGTCCCGCGGCGAACTGGGCGCTGACGGCCCAGCCGGGCGATGCCCTCACCCTGATCGGGCCGAACAACCGCGCGGCGCACTGCGTCACCGCGGAGACGTACTCGGGCATCGAATGGCGGCCGGGCCTGGCAGGGCGTGTGCTTCTCGCCGGCGATGAGACGGCTGTCCCCGCGATCAGCGCCATTCTCGAAAGCCTGCCGGACTACATGACCGGGCACGCATTCCTGGAAGTGCCGGAGGCCGGTGACTTCCTGGACCTTCAGACGGCGGCCGACGTCGAAATCACCTGGCTGGCGCGCGGCGCCTCGATCGGGAGGTCCCGGCCGCACGGCGAACTCCTTCAGGAAGCGGTCAGGGCGGCCGTCCCAGTGCCGGGCTGGGTGGGCATCAAGTCCGCTGGGGCCGCCGGCCCGGAGCCCGACGACGTGAACGTTGACCAGGAAATCCTCTGGGAAACCCCGGCCCGCCTCGATGCCGCCGCTGTCAGCGCCACGAAGAACCCGCACAAGCCCGCCGGTGCCCTGCCGTTCTACGCGTGGATCGCCGGCGAGGCAGGCGTCATCAAGGACATGCGGCGCTACCTGGTCCGCGACGTCGGAATCGACCGGAAGCAGGTGGCTTTTATGGGCTACTGGCGTGAGGGCAAGGCCGAGCTCTGACCCCGGACCTTCCTCAGCTTTTGCCGGCTAACCCCGGACGCTTCCTCAGCTTTTGCCGCCTGGTCCGGGACGCTTCCTCAGCTTTTGCCGGCTGAGCCCGGACGCTTCCTCACCCGCAAGGGAATGGCGGCGTTCATCTGGGGTTTCCCTGGGTGTTGCTCCCGGTGTGTACCTTGTCGGGGTGGGTGTCTCTCCATTGCTTCCGGACCGGGGCAGGCGGCGGTTGTTCGTTGCCCTCGGGGATTCCTTCACCGAAGGCGTGGGCGACCGGAGTTCCCGGATGCCGAACGGCGTGCGCGGCTGGGCGGACCGTGTGGCGGAGAGGCTGGCGAAGGCGGAACCCGGCTGGCATTACGCCAACCTGGCGATCAGGAGCAAGCGGCTGCGCCACATCGTGGATGAGCAGCTGGAGCAGGCACTGGCCATGGAGCCCACGCTCATCACCCTCTATGCCGGCGGTAACGACATTCTCGACTTCGGCACGGACATGGACCAGCTCCTGGCCCAATACGAGGAGGTGGTGGCCCGGCTGGCGGCCACAGGCGCCACACTTGTCCTGTTCACGGGGTTCGACGTCAAGGTGTCAGCGGTGCTCGAACCGCTGAAGAAGCGGAACACCCTATACAACCGGCGGGTCCGGGAACTCGCCGCCATATACGGGGCTGTCCTCGTGGACTACTGGTGTTTCGAGGCTTTCCATGACCGTAGGATGTGGGACACCGACCGGCTGCACATGTCCAAGGCCGGGCACAAGTACCTCGCGGCGCAAGTCCTGGACCACTTGGGTGTGCCGCACAAAATCAGCCTCAAAGAGTGGGAGCCGCCGGCCAGGTTAACGCTCCGCGACTGGGAGCGGAGGCAGCGGCGGTGGGTGAATGACTGGGTGCTGCCGCTGTTTGGCCGTAAGCTCCGAGGCGTAACACTGGGTGACAACCTCAGGCCCCGGTGGCCTCAGCCGGTGAAGGTTCCGCGCAAAGGCGGCCTGAAAAAGCTGATGGAGCCGCGCGACTAGTCCAGCAGGTTCTCGAACCCCGGCGCAGTGCGGTTCGCGGCGAATTCCATGACGTCGAAGTCGGCTACGCCATGCACATTGAACGGATCCTTGGCAAGGGACTCGTCGAGGGCCGGACGGTCCGCCTTGGAGAGCAGCACGCCTCCCGTGCGCGGAACCTTGCGTCCGGCGGCGATGAAGATGCCCTCGTCAAAGGCATCCTTCAGCCAGTCCACGTGGGCGTCCAGGTGCTGGTCCACGATCTCTTGGGCAACTTTGTAGGTCAGGGAAACTACGTACATGACCGCCAGCCTACCGCCAGAGCCTTGGCGCCCCGGCGACCCGGCACCGGAACCGGCCTTGAACCGTCAAGCGTCTGTTCTCCTAGGATGGAGTAATGACCGAACCGCGCTGGCTCAACCCCAATGAACGCCGGGCATGGCTTGCCCTGCTGAGCATCAACACCATGTTGCCCGCGTCGCTCGACACCCAGCTGCATTCCGCCGGCAAAGTGTCGCTGTTCGACTACAACGTGCTGGCGATGCTCTCCGAGGCTGAAGGACGCTTCCTGCCGATGAGCGAGCTTGCGGCACGGACCAGCGCTTCCCTCTCCAGGCTCTCCCATGTGGTCACCAAGCTCCAGAACCGCGGCTGGGTGGAACGCCGGCCGCATCCCGGCGATGCCCGCGTCACCACCGCGCACCTCACCGAAGAGGGCATGTCCACCATCGTCAAGCTGGCGCCGGGCCACGTCGAATCCGTGCGCTCGCTGTTTCTCGATGCCCTGACTGAGCGTGACGTTGCGGACCTCGCCCGCATTGGTGAAAAGATCGTGGCCCGCCTGGACGGCAATCACTGGATCCTCCGCGAGCGGCAGCAGTAGCACCCCCCGGACAATGGCGGCACCGTAGGCAATACCCGCACTCCAGGCAATACCCGCGCGGAGCCGTCTTGGTTGCTCCCGGCAACGGGTGGCAGACTTGCTCCCATGGATTTCACCGCCCGCTACGTCGCCCTCGGAGATTCATTTACGGAGGGCGTGGGCGATGACGACCCGACACGGCCCAACGGGGTCCGAGGCTGGGCAGACCGGGTGGCGGAGCAGCTGGCCGCGGCTGACCCAGGCTTCGGCTACGCCAACCTCGCCATCCGCGGACGCAAGCTACGGCAGATCCTGGCCGAGCAGGTGGACGCGGCCATCGCGCTTAACCCCACCCTGGTGACCCTGTACGCCGGTGCCAACGACATTCTCCGGCCCAAGATCGACATCGACGACTTGCTCGCGGACTACGAGGACGCCGTCGGGAAGCTCGCGGCGACAGGCGCTACCGTGGTGCTGTTCACGGGCTTCGACGCGCGGGGTTCGAAGGTCTTCGGCACAATGCGGGGACGTACGGCCATCTACAACGAACTTGTGCGCGGTATCGCCGGGGACCACGGAGCGCTGCTGGTGGACTACTGGCGCTTCAACGAATACTACGACTGGGGCATGTGGGCGAAGGACCGGATGCACATGTCCGCCGCCGGCCACGCCAACATGGCCAAGCGCGTCCTGACGGTCCTCGAACACGAGCACTCCATTGAGGTTCCGCCAATGACTCCCGTCCCGGAGCTCAGCAAGGCGGAGGCGCTCAGGGCCAATGCCCGCTGGGTCCGGGAATTCGCCGCACCGTGGGTGGTCCGGCGGGTTACGGGCAAGTCCTCCGGCGACAACCTCCAGCCCAGGTACGCCCGGCTCATCCGGCTCTAGGCGGGTGGCCCGCCGCCCGATTCAATCCCGGTGCGGCCCGAAACTACCGCCGGAACCCGCCCGTCGCCAGCAGTTCGCCATTTGCACGCACGCCAGCGCCGCGATGTCCCACATGGCGGTGGCGCGGTTGAGCATGGGGACCCGCCGGCCACGATCGCTGTAGCCAGCACATCGGCGGTGACCACTTCCCCTGCGGCGACGGAAACCTGCCGGAATTCCGCGGCTTTTGCTGTGACACTCCAGATGTGGTCCCCGCGTTCAGCGGAACCGGAGGTGGCCAGCGCTGCCCGGGTCCCGCCGGCGGACGTCTTTGCCCCCAGCGGAGCCAAACCCGGCGCCCCCGCCCAGCGGGAAACCGGCCAGCAGCGTCCTCCATGCCGGATCAACAATCCCTGCCCGCCAGGGCGCGTCGGTGCCGGGGTTGGGGGAGCCGCGACAAGCACGTCCCCGCCGGCGTTCAGGCACCAGTTGGCCATGCCGAGCGCCAGCAGCGACGTGCCGGCTTCCCTAATGGCGTGCCCCTTGACGATTCCGGAGAGATCCAGCGCCCCGTCGGGACGCTCCGGCGTGAACGCACCCTCCGTGAGGATCCTCCACTCGGCCGCCTCCTCATATCGCGCCCGCATTTCCGCGGAAGCCCCCCGCAGCGCGAGTTCGCCGCGGGCCAGCCTGCTCGCCTCCGAATCGGGGCGGTAGAGGCTGAAGATGCTGTCCAGTTCAGTGAAAAGGCGTTCGACGACGCCGGTCGCCGCTTCCAGCTCATCAGCCGCAGCCTGGGGTGCTTTGTGCACGTCCGCGGGGACAGCCAGGCTGATCACGGTCCCCATGCAGGTGAAGGTCCGGGCCCGGAGGCGGTGCGCGGTCTCAGAGGTTTGCTGACCCCACCGGTCCGTCGATGAACGGGATCCTGGCGGCCAACAGCAGCATGAGCAGCACGAGCTCCATGCCGGCAAGGCCGGCGACAATGCCCAGCGTCGTGATCATGCCGACCGGTGAGGACAACGCCGTCAGGCCGCCGTCGGCAAGCCAGAGCGCAACCGCAGCGGCCAACGAGGACCACGCCGTCACCGCCACCGTCAGGGCATCGGCGCGGAGGAGCCGGCGCCGGTGCTGGCCGGTGAAGCGGCCGGTCTCCCGGACCGGAGCAGGCCCGTGGGCCAGACGCGCCGGGGTTCCGATCCCGGGGGAAGGCAAGAGCTGTGTGTTCATGGCTCAAGATTCCGCCCCGAGCCTTTGACTTCGCTGTGAGGAGCCTTCTTTACGGATATGTCCTGGAGGCAGGCGCTTAGGGAGGGCTGTTCTATAGCACCGTTCCCCACCGGATTGGTCTTTAATTCGCGTGTCTCGTAGACTTGGTTGGCGCTAGGTGGCGCGGAGCGTGTGCAATTGCTCCGGTTTGCGGTGGCTGTTGGCAGTATTCACAGTCCCGGAGGCCGGTAGTTAGGGGCTCAAGTTGCGTGCATTCCTGTATTCGCCCAGCATCCCGGCACTTCGCAGTGGCTTCCATCGCCAAGTGTTCGTGGCTCATCGTACTCCGCCGCAGTAGACCCGGTTTGCCGGTGTTGAAACGTGCGGACGCGTGAGGCTGGATGCGGACGCCGCCTGCCGCACGGTGAAGCAGAACTCTGCCAGCCGTTTCATTCATTTTTTCAGAGGAGAGTCGTCATGGCAGCACACTGCCAGGTGACCGGAGCCGAGCCGGGCTTTGGACACAGCATTTCGCACTCGCACCGCCGCAACAAGCGCCGGTTCGACCCGAACATCCAGAAGAAGCGCTACTGGGTTCCGTCCCTGCGCCGTAATGTCACTCTGCAGGTCTCTGCAAAGGGCATCAAGACCATCGACGTACGCGGCATTGACGTTGTCGTCGCCGACATCCTGGCACGAGGAGTGAAGCTCTAGTGGCAAAGGACAAGGACGTACGTCCGATCATCAAGCTCAAGTCGACCGCGGGCACGGGTTACACCTACGTAACCCGCAAGAACCGTCGTAACGATCCGGACCGTCTGGTCCTGAAGAAGTACGACCCCAAGATCCGCCAGCACGTCGAATTCCGAGAGGAGCGCTAAACACATGGCTAAGAAGTCCAAGATTGCTCGCAACGAGCAGCGCAAGGTCATCGTTGAGCGTTACGCTGCAAAGCGCCTCGAGCTGAAGAAGACCCTGGTTGACCCGAATGCGACCGACGAAGCACGCGAAGCTGCACGCCTCGGCCTGCAGAAGCTGCCCCGCAACGCCTCCCCGATCCGTCTGCGTAACCGCGACATCATCGACGGCCGTCCGCGCGGTACCTTCCAGAAGTTCGGTATCTCCCGTGTTCGCTTCCGCGACATGGCTCACCGCGGTGAGCTCCCGGGCATCACCAAGTCTTCCTGGTAATCCAGCACCGCTGATTCCAGCTGCTTGAGGAGGGCCGGCAACCACATGGTTGCCGGCCCTCTTCTGCGTTAATCCCTGCCCGTTTGCGGTGTCCGCCGCCGGGTGACGCACCTCATAGAATGAATTACGACGGCGACGCCCGCCTTCCCGGCGCAACACCCCTTGAAATCCGCTGAATTTAGCGGTTTCTGCGGCCCCGTGGCCGGGTTTTGGCTGGGTTGCTTTGGGGGTGGGGTGGGTGTAATGTTTTCCAAGTCGCCGCGCGGGAGACAGCGAAGAGCTGGTAACCGCGGGTGGCCAAATCCCCGAAATCAAGACCATGATCTGGTGACTCTTTGAGGTCGTTTGAGCTTGGTGGGGCTGGTTTGTTTGCCGGTGTGGGTCCTGGAACATGGATTTGCGTCGGGGAGTGAAACCGGGTAAGTTTGAAAAGTTGCTCCGGAGCGATCCTGAACGTTGGTTTGGGTGGTGCCGGGTGTGTCTGTTGTTTGAGAACTCAATAGTGTGCCAAG
>NZ_JBNHFL010000034.1:0-49609 GCF_059090205.1 Arthrobacter sp. CMU6 | reverse complement strand
GGCCCCGCACCTTTTCTTCAAAAGGTGCGGGGCCGCCGTCGTACTTGGCGCGAACGGACACTTAAGCCCCCGGGGCTTAAATGTCCGTTCGCGCTTCTCCGCCTAGGAGGCCAGCCAGATGTCAGGACCGAAGACCTCGTAGTGGATCCGTGTTGCCGGGATGCCGGCCTCGATGGCTTCGTTGCGGATCTTCTTCATGAAGGGAAGCGGCCCGCAGAGGTACAGGGAGGCGTCGGCGGGGAGGTCCACCTCGCGCAGGGACATGAAGCCGGCCTTCGTGCCCGCCTGCGGCTCCTCGAGCCAGACTTCAAGGTCCGCCCCGTTCAGGCGCTCCACGTCGGCGGTCATCTGCCCGCGCAACGCCCAGCTTTCCATGCTGCTTTCGGCGTGCAGAACCAGGACCTGGCGTTCGGACCCGGCCTCGGCGAGGGAACGCAGGATCGATGCGGTGGGCGTGCAGCCGATGCCGGCAGACGCGAGGACCACGGGACCGTTGGCATCCTTGAGGGTGATTTCGCCGTACGGGTTGGAGATTTCCAGGACATCGCCCACGGACACGCTGCGGTGCAGGACCGGGGAAACCTCGCCGCCGTCGTCGAGTTTGGCGGTGAAGGTGCGGCTTGTCCCGGCCTCGTCGGACAGGGAGTACTGCCGGACCTGGCGGATGCCGTCGGGCAGCTGGACCTTCACGCTGATGTACTGGCCCGGCAGCGCAGGCGTGACGGGGGTGTCATCCGCCGGGGCCAGGATGAATGTCATGGCGCCGGTTCCTGCCGGGGTCTTCTCGACGACGGTCCAGGGCATCCACATTTTGGTGTTGGACTGTGTTGCGTACAGGTCCTTTTCCAGCTTGATCAGGGCGTCTGCCATGAGCCAGTAAACCTCGGTCCAGGCTTCGGCGATTTCCGGCGTGATCACATCGGCCAGGTCCTCGGCGATGGCGGCGAACAGGTGCTCGTAGACCACCTGGTACTCCGGCTCGGTAATGCCCAGGGAGGCGTGCTTGTGGGCGATCCGGGAGAGGACGGCTTCCGGCAGTGTGCCCGGGTTGTTCACCAGATGTGTGGCGAAGGCGGCGATGCTGCCGGCCAGGGCCTGCTGTTGGTTGCCGGAGCGCTGGTTGGAGCGGCTGAACAGCCCGTCCAGGAGTTCCGGGTGCGCAGCGAAGAGCCGGGCATAGAACTTGGGGGTGATCTCGCCGATTCGTGAACCGACCAGGGGAAGGGTGGCTTCGATGACAGGACGGGCTTTGTCCGAGAGCATTGACACTCCTGAGCTAGTGGTCCGGGGTCTTTGGCCGGACCGGAACTGCAGATACTGGTATGTTGAATACGAGTTTCTGGTGACTCATTTCTACACCCTGTAGAAGGAATTTTTCAAAATGGAGAAGCCGGCGGCTGACGGGGCATCGAGGCGCCCGGTGGCCGGGCCGGATAGGCGCCCCCCTCGACGCCGGGTGCGGGTCAGCCGGGACGGGGGAGCCCGGTTCTCTGTCAGGCGCCGGGGCGCAGCCCGATCGCCCCGAAAACGGGCGTCATCTGGCGGGAGGTTGGCAATTCGGCCACCACGATGTCGTCGAGCTCGCGGTAAAAAGCCTCGCGCGCCCGGGCCAGGGCGCCACGGAGCCGGCATTCATTGATGAGGGGGCAGCTGCCGGCCGGGCCGATGCACTCGGCGGCGTCCTCGCGGGTGTCTAGCTCCCGCAGAACCTGGCCCACCGTGACGCGGCGGCCGGCGGCACTGAGCCGCGAGCCACCGTTGCGGCCACGCTCAACGTCAATCAGACCCATCATGCGCAGCTTCGCCACGGCCTTGCTGACGTGGTTGTAGGGCGTTCCGACGGCGTCCGCGATGTTCTGGGTGGTAAGCAGGCCGCCCTCGGGTGCGGCAGCGAGCACCATGAGGGCGCGCAGGCTGACGTCCGCGAAGGCGTTGATTTTCATGCTTATAGCCTAATGGCCTGCGCAAATCGCCGGTCCGTCCGGTGCGCGGCAGGATCTGCCCGCCACCGGACGGGCCGGGTCAAAGTGCTTTTTGGCTCCGGTCTAGTCAGTCCAGATGACGGGCTCGTTGGAGTCGGCGGCAAGGTCGCCGAACTCCCACTCACTGCCCCCGTTGCTGGGGGAGTATGGCAGGACGGCGGCGAAATCCGCCCCGTCCCGGTGCTCGGTGGCCACGTGGATGGCGTCCGAGTCCTCCTCGACCAGGGTGATGTCGCAGACGATGGCGGCGGCCCGGAACTCGTCCCGGTGCTGGCGCAACAGTTCCGTGATGTCGGAGATCATCCCGTCTGCGTCGAATTCGCTGTCCGGGCCGGTATCCGGATCTGCCGGCGAGACAGCCACGAGGCGGACGTCGCCGTCGTTCTCCACCACGAGGGCGAACGGCAGGAACCCGCCGCTGCGCTCAAGCTGTTCCTGGGCTGCCGCCATTCCGGTGCCTAGAAGGTTTTCCAGATCCGTGGCCGTGGACTCCGGAACGGATGCGCGCCACGAGGAGTGGGCAGGGGTCGAGTCGGGTGATGCCACGGGGCTGTCCTAGCTGCGGACCAGGGCCAGCACGCGGTCGCGGACGCGCTCCATCGTGGCCCGGTCCGTGGCTTCGGCGTTCAGCCGCAGGTACGGTTCGGTGTTGGAGGGGCGAAGGTTGAACCAGAAACTGCCGTCGGCGGCGGTGAAGGTGCTGCCATCCAGATGGTCCACCGCCACGTCCTCGGTCGCGAAATCGGCCCGGACGCGCTCCACGGCGGCGGCCTTGTCCTCGATTTCCGAGTTAATTTCGCCCGAAGAAATGTACGGTTCGTATTCCCGGCCGAGCTCCGACAGCGGGCCGTCCTGTTCGCCGAGGGCGGCCAGCACGTGCATGGCAGCCAACATCCCGGTGTCCGCGTTCCAGAAGTCACGGAAGTAGAAGTGGGCGGAGTGCTCCCCGCCGAAGATTGCGCCTTCCTCTGCCATAACGGCCTTGATGAAGGAGTGACCCACCCGGGTGCGCACGGCCCGGCCGCCGTCTTCGGCGACGAGTTCCGGCACTGCGCGGGAGGTCAGGAGGTTGTGGATGATGGTCGGCTTTGCCTCGCCCTGGGCCTTCGCGCGGGCGATTTCGCGGCGGGCCACCATGCCCGTGATGGCCGACGGCGACACCGCCTCGCCCTTTTCGTCGATGACGAAGCAGCGGTCGGCGTCGCCGTCGAAGGCCAGGCCGATGTCCGCGCCGTGTTCGACGACGGCGGCCTGCAGGTCGCGCAGGTTTTCCGGCTCCAGGGGGTTGGCCGGGTGGTTCGGGAAGGAGCCGTCCAGTTCGAAGTAGAGCGGAACGATGTCGAAGGGCAGTTTCGGCAGCAGCGTGTCACCCAGGACGGCCGGGGTGGTCAGCCCGGCCATGCCGTTGCCGGCGTCCACCACGACCTTGAGGGGGCGTGAGCCGGAGAGGTCAACGAGCGTGCGCAGGTACTCGGCGTAGTCCTTCAGCACGTCCCGGACGCCGATCTGGCCCTGCGTTTCGGCAGCGGGGATCGAGCCCGTGTTCAGGTACTGCTCGGCGAGGGCCTGGATCTCCTTGAGGCCGGTCTCGGAGGAAATGGGCACGGCGCCGGCCTTGGCCATCTTGATGCCGTTGTACTCGGCGGGGTTGTGGCTCGCGGTGAACGTGGCGCCTGCGGCGTTCAGGGCTCCGCACGCGTAGTACAGCTCGTCTGTGGAGATCAGGTCCAGGAGTTGGACGTTGGCTCCCCGGGTGGCGGCGCCCCTGGCGAACGCCTTGCTGAATTCGGGGGAGGACGGGCGCATGTCACCGCCGACCAGGACTGTCTGTCCCTCAAGGCCAAGCACGTCAACGAACGCTGCGCCTACGGCTTCGACGATTTCAGCGGTGATGGATTCGCCCACGATGCCACGGACGTCATACGCCTTGAACGAGGCCGAAAGGTCAAAAGTACGGGTCTGGTCGCTAGTCACGGCACTTATCTTACGGGCAGGCGCGCGGAGGCCTGTGAAGGGGAAGTCACAGAAGCGCGCGCCGGCTGTTGTCCACATGTCGGGGTCCCGGGGTTTGGTGTGTCAGAGGCGGCTGGGATACTGAATCAATGGCAAATAACCAGCACGCTCCTGTCCTTGCTTCTGCCCCCGGCTCCTCCGGTTCCGGCGCCGGAAGGGAGCAGGGAGTGGCCACCGGGACCCGGGACCAGGCCCTGTCCGTGCTGCGCGAGCTGGTGGGCCGGCCTGATGCCGACTTCCACGACGGCCAGTTCGAGGCCATCGAGGCCCTGGTCGACGGCGGCCGCCGCACGCTCGTGGTGCAGCGGACCGGCTGGGGAAAATCCGCCGTTTACTTCGTGGCGTCCCTGCTGCTCCGGCGGCGCGGGGCAGGGCCCACGCTCATCGTTTCGCCGCTGCTGGCCCTGATGCGGGACCAGGTGGCGGCGGCAGCCCGGGCAGGTGTACGGGCCGTGGCCATCAACTCGGCCAACCAGCTGGAGTGGGACACGGTGCGGGAGCAGCTGGCCGCCGACCAGGTGGATGTCCTGCTGGTTTCCCCCGAGCGGCTCACCAATCCTTCGTTCCGCGAAAACCAGCTGCCGGAACTCATCCGGCGCACGGGGCTGCTGGTTATCGACGAGGCCCACTGCATCTCCGACTGGGGCCACGATTTCCGGCCAGACTACCGTCGCATTGCGGACCTCATCACGCAGCTGCCGGACACCGTGCCCGTCTTGGCCACCACGGCCACGGCCAACTCCCGGGTGGTCCACGACATCGAGGAACAGCTCGGCGAGGGCGTGCTGACCATCCGCGGCGCGCTGGGCCGGGAGTCGCTGCGGCTCGGGGTCCTGGCGCTGCCCGACTCGCGTCAGCGTCTGGGCTGGCTTCTCACCCACCTCGCGGATCTGCAGGGCAGCGGAATCATCTACACCCTGACGGTCTCCGCCGCCGAGGACACCGCAAGGCTGCTTGCGGAGGCAGGCCACGAGGTATTGGCGTATACCGGCCGTACCGACCCCGCTGACCGCGAGAGGGCGGAGCAGCTCCTCAAGGACAACCAGGTCAAGGCGCTGGTGGCCACCTCCGCGCTGGGGATGGGCTTCGACAAGCCGGACCTCGGTTTCGTGGTGCACCTCGGCGCCCCGTCGTCACCGGTTGCTTACTACCAGCAGGTGGGCAGGGCCGGCCGTGGCGCCGCCAACGCTGACGTCCTGCTCCTGCCCGGGTCCGAGGACCGCGAGATCTGGCAGTACTTTGCCACCGCCTCCATGCCCTCCGAGGAGAAGGCCGCGGCTGTGCTGACCGCGCTGGCGGAGGCCGGCTCGGCGGTATCCACCGTGGCTCTGGAGGCCCGGGTGGACCTTCGCCGGACACCCCTGGAACTCCTGCTGAAGGTGCTCTCCGTGGACGGCGCGGTGGAACGGGTAGGCGGCGGCTGGCGCTCCACCGGAATGCCCTGGACGTACGACGCCGAACGGTACCGCCGCATCGCGGAGGCCCGGGTGGACGAGCAGGACTCCATGGTCATCTACCAGGACACAGCCGGGTGCCGGATGGAGTACATCACGTCCGTCCTGGATGATGAGACCGCAGCCGCCTGCGGCCGTTGCGACAACTGCGCCGGCAGATGGTTCCCCGCGGAGGTCGCGCCGACGGCCACGGAAGCTGCCGGGCAGACTCTCAGCCGCGCGGGCATCGTGCTGGAGTCCAGGCTTCAGTGGCCCAGCGGAATGGACCGCCTCGGCGTGCCCGTGAAGGGCAAGATCAAACCCGACGAGAACACGGCGGACGGCCGGGTCCTTGCCAGGCTGACGGACCTCGGCTGGGGCGGGGCGCTGCGCGAACTTTTCGCGGCCGGTGCTCCGGACCGCGCTGTCGATCCCGCCATGCTGCAGGCCTGTGTCCAGGTGCTGCGTGAATGGGGCACCGGTGATTCCCGGATTCCCGGATGGAGCGGCGTGGGCCGGCCGGCAGCGATAGTCAGCCTGCCCTCGCGCAGCAGGCCCGAACTCGTGGACTCGCTGGCCCGGGGCATCTCCCAGATCGGCCGCATCCCGTACATCGGCCAGCTGCAGCTTGAACACGGCGGGCCCAGCGGCGGCCGCGGCGGCAACAGCGCCTACCGGCTGGCCGGGGTGTGGGACCGGCTTGTGGTGGGGGAGTCATTGGCGGCAGAACTCGCCGGGCTGGGCGGCGGCAGCGTGATGCTCATCGACGACCTCGTGGACAGCCGGTGGACGGTTACCGTCGCGGGACGCGCCCTCAGGCGGGCCGGTGCGGGCGCGGTGCTTCCGCTGGCGCTGGCCCAGGCCGGCTGACCGCTGCCCCCGCATGCCGGTGCAGCGTAAGGCTGTCGAGGGTGCTGAGGAGCATCAGCACCGCAATCGACAGGAAGGCGCCGCGGTAGGCGGCCACACCGCTGCCGTCCGGTCCGGCTGACAGGATGCCGCCGAATCCGGAGGAGAGCAGGGAATCCGACTCGAAGAGTCGCAGCAGCAGGGCGCCCACCGCGATTCCGGCGCCGGTGGCCAGCTGAACGATAGTGGCCGACACGGCGTTGGCGGACGTCAGCTGCGCGGGCTGGATGTCGGCGTACTGGACCGACGCGTACGCGGAGAAGCCAATGGACCGGAACGCCCCGCTGCACACGAGCAGCGCGAAAACCAGCGGTTCCGGCGTGGCCGGGGTCAGCATCGCGCAGAGGGCGAAGGTGGCAGCCGACGTCAGCGACGCGAACACCAGCACGGGCTTGAAACCGAAGCGCCTGATCAGCGGGGTCGTGGCGGGTTTGATGCCGATGTTGCCGATGAACACGCCGGCCACCATGATGCCCGCATGCAGGGGGCTCCAGCCGAAGCCGTTCTGGAACATCAGCGGCAACAGGAACGGCACGGCACTGATGGTCAGCCGGTAGATGAAGCCGCCCGAGTTGGTGGCCCGGAAGGTGCGGGTGCCGAACACGCTCAGATCAAACAACGGGTGGGCCGCGCGACGCATCCAGAAGACCGCAGCGCCCAGCGCGAGAACCCCGGCCAGAATGCTCGGCCAGGTCCACAGTCCGCCAGGGTGGCCGCTGGCCAGTTCAAGGCCCGCCACCAGCGCTCCCACGCCGGCCGTGGTGAGGGCAAGTCCGAGCCAGTCCAGCCGGCGGTTGCGGTCGCCGGGAACGGCCGGGACCAGGCGCAGGGCCGCGAGGAAGGCTGCGGCGCCGAGCGGCAGGTTGATCAGGAAGATCCAGTGCCAGGACAGGTATGTGGTCAGGGCGCCGCCCACGAGAGGCGCCAGGACCGGAGCCAGCAGCCCGGGCCAGACGAGATAGGCCGTGGCACGCAGCAGCTCGGACTTTGGCGTCCCGCGAAGCACCAGCAGCGTACCGACCGGCACCATCATCGCCCCGCCCAGGCCCTGCAGGACGCGGCTGACGCTCAGCACCGTGAGGTCCTGGCTGGCGGCGCACAGCAGCGACGCCACGGTAAAGACGGCGATGGCCAGGCAAAAAATCCGCCGGGCCCCGAGCCGCTCCGCCAGCCAGCCGCTCAGGGGGATGCCCATGGCCACCGTCATCAGGTAGGCGGTCATGGTGATGTTCACGCTGGCCGACGGCACCCCGAAATCCGCGGCGATGCTCGGGATGGCGGTTGTCAGGACCGTCCCGTCGAGGAACTCCATGAAAAACGTGGCCGCCACCAGCAGGGCCAGCCGGGGGCTCCACGCCTCGTTGGCAGAAGGCTGGTTCATGCAATCATCCTGCCACCGGAAAGCGCTTTATCGCCTTGAGCGTCCGGCACGCGGACGGCAGCGGCCGGCGAGGCGCCGGAGCGCGGGAACGCAAAAGGCCCCGGTCGGGGACCGGGGCCAAACGCGGAGACGGGGGGATTTGAACCCCCGGTCGAGTTTAACCCCGACCCTTCATTAGCAGTGAAGTCCATTCGGCCGCTCTGGCACGTCTCCAATTGCTATTCCTAGCCCACCAAGGATACGCAGAACCGGCCATCCAGTGCAAAACGGCGTCAGGCCGTGCCTTCCGCCAGTGCCTTCCACAGGAAGTGCTGGCTGCGGCCCTGGAGCGCGGCGGCCTGCCGGTTGTCCGAGGCGCCGGCGTGCCCGCCCTCCAGCGCTTCATGGAACCAGACGTTAGGGATGCCCATGGCCAGCATGCGCGCTGCCATCTTCCGGGCCTGGACAGGACCCACGCGGTCATCGGACGTTGCGGTCCAGATGAAGGTCTCCGGATACTCCACGCCGTCCCTCAGCTGATGGTAGGGAGAGAAGGTCTTAATGAATTCCCAGTGCTCGGGCAGATCAGGGTCGCCGTACTCGGCAATCCACGAGTGTCCTGCCGACAGCTTCGTGTACCGGCGCATGTCCAGCAGCGGAACCCCGCAGGACACGGCACCGAACAGTTCGGGGTACCGCGTGAGCATGTTGCCCACGAGCAGGCCACCGTTGGAACCGCCGACGCAGCCGAGCCGCTCCCTGCTGGTGACACCCCGCGAGATCAGGTCCCTGGCCACCGCCGCAAAGTCCTCGTAGGCGCGGTGCCGGTTTTCCTGCAGCGCTGCCCGGTGCCAGGACGGGCCGTATTCCCCGCCACCACGGATATTGGCCACGACGTAAACGCCGCCCCGGCTGTGTCCCTCCGCAAGGCCGTCGCCTGGAACCGCGGCAGTGCGCCGCTCCAGCCATGCCCGGCCGATGGTGCCGCTGTACGCCGGCGTGCGCGAAACCTCGAAGCCGCCGTAGCCGGAGAGCTGCGTGGGGTTCTGCCCGTCGAGGACCAGGCCCCGCGCGGCCACCTGGAAGTACGGCACCTTCGTGCCGTCTGCGGAGACGGCGAAGTGCTGCTGCACTTCGTAGTCCGCTTCATTGAAGAACGACGGCGACGCCTTGACCTCCGCATGGCTGCTCACCACGCCCGGCGCGGCAGTTCCGTCAGAAGCGACGCCGTCGGCGGTTCCCCGGGTCAGCGTCCCGCGCGTCAGCGTGCTCGGCGTCGTGAAGCCGGTGGCAACCAGCCAGAAGTCGTCCCCGGCCCCGCTTTCCGCCTCGTCCTCGTCGTCCACGGCGAAGGCATTTACATCGTGCAGCGGCGGGCAGGCGTCCAGCAGCGAGGACTGCCATGCAGCGGAAGGATCCAGGACCCGGATTTCCGAGGACACGTCCTTCAGCAGGTTCAGCAGCAGGAAGTTCCGCGTCCAGCTCCAGGACTGCAGGGAGGTATGCGCGTCCGGGGCGAAGAGAACCGTCAGTTCGCGCTCGCCGGCGAGGTAAGCCTGGAAATCGGCGGCGAGCAGCGAGCCGGCCGCGTAGGTGGGGCCGTTCACCGTCCAGTCGCGCTGCGGCCTGAACAGCAGCCATTCCCTGTGGACGCCGGTGTTCACGTCGGTGGGCACATCCACCGGCACCCAGCCACCGTCCTGGAGCACGGACGTGCGGCGGTTAAAGAAGTCGATCCAGTCCACCGCGAACGTCCGCTCAAAGCCGGGCGTGGAGTCGTGGGCCACGATCGCCATCATGTGGTCCTCGGGAATCTCGAAGATCCGCGGCGCATCTTTCAGGGACTGGCCACGACGCAGCCGCACGGCGGTGCGCGCGTACGACGACGCAGTGCGGGGGAGATCCTCTGCCGTACTGGCGACCAGCAGCGTGTCCGCATCGAGCCACGAGACGTTCCCCTTCGCCGTCGGGAGATCAAAACCGCCGGCGGCGGGATCAACGAAGGCGCGGGTCTCGACGTCGAACTCCCGGTAGCGGTTGGCATCGCCGCCGTCGGGGGAGAGCGCCACCAGCGCGCGCCGGTACGGCTGCCCGGGTTCGGGCCGGAGCAGGTTCGCTCCGTGGAAGACCCACTCCACGCCGTCGGCGGCCGCCAGGGCGTCCACGTCGAGCAGCACGTCCCACTCCGGGGCGTCGCTGCAGTAGCTGTCCCAGCTGGTCCGGCGCCACAGGCCCTTCGGGTTCTGCCGGTCCTTCCAGAAGTTGTAGTACCACTCGCCGTGCTTGCTCACCATGGCGATTTTGTCCGTCGAGTCCAGCACCTCGAGGATCCCGCCCTCGAGCCGGGCATAGTCGGCGTCCTCCAGCAGGTCCTCCGTGCGGGCATTCTGCTCGCGCACCCAGGCCAGCTGCTCCTCGCCGTAGATGTCCTCCAGCCAGATGTTCTCGTCGGTGGGCGCGGGCGCGGTCTCGGTGGGAGCGGCGCCGGACGCGGGGGCAGAATCAGCTGCAGTGGTGGTCATGCGCCCATCCAAACAACATCCCCGCTCAGCTAGCAAGTCACATGCCGATACTCTGGAAGGCGTGGTTATTTCGCAGAGCATCCGGACGGCGCTGATTGGCGCCGGTCCGCGGGGTACCAGCGTGCTGGAGCGGCTGCTCGCCAACTGGTCGGCGGCCCGTCCCGCCGGAGCCCGCCTGCACATCGATGTCATCGATCCGTTTCCCGCCGGTCCGGGGCACGTCTGGCAGCCCGGACAGTCGCGCCTCTACCTGATGAACACGCAGGCGTTCTATCCCACGCTGGTTCCTGAGGACACGGGGCTGGCCGCGCCGGTGGCGGGCACCACCTTCGACCGCTGGCGCACAGCCCAGCAGCACAGCCCCCTGCCGGAGCTTTCCGACGACGAGCGGGCAGAGCTCGCCGTGCTGGGATCCGGTGACTTCCCCAGCCGGGCCATCTACGGCCTTTACCTGCGGTCCACCCTGGAGGAGCTGCTCGCCGCGCTGCCCGACGGCGTCACAGTCGAGATGCACCAGGCGACGGCCACCGCTGCGCGCCGGCAGCCGGACGGCACGTTCGCCGTCGAACTGAATGGGGACGGACTGAACAGGGATGGACTGAACGACCACGAACGGAAGGAGGGCGGTCAGAACGACGGCGTGACCCTCACCGTCGATTCCGTCGTCCTTGCGCTCGGCCACCTCGCGTCCCGCCTCAGCCCGGAACAGCGCGAACTGCAGGCTGCCGCCGCCCAATTCGGCCTGCGTTACTTCCCGCCCGCCGTCCCTGCCGACGTCGACTGGAGCGCGATTCCTGCCCGGGAGCCAGTACTGGTCCGCGGGATGGGCCTGAACTTCTTCGACGTGATGGGCCAGCTCACGGAGGGCAGGGGAGGGAAGTTCGTGGAGTCCGGGGACGGGCTCGAGTACCTGCCTTCGGGCCAGGAACCCATCATCTTCGCCGCGTCCCGCCGCGGAACGCCGTACCGGTCCAAGGCCACCCTCTCCGGCTACTACCCGTCGTCGGTCACGCTCCGCTACTTCACCGGGAAGGCACTGCAGCGGTTTACGGCGGCCGGAATTGTTCCGGCGTTCGATCACGACCTCTGGCCGCTCCTGCACCGGGACGCGCTCTGGGCCTATTACACAACCCTGCTGCGCTCGCAGCCCGATGCCGTTCAGGACCATGCCTCGTTCCGCAAAGAGCTGGACGAGGCGCTGCACCCGCATGCCCACAGCACCGGCCGGTGGGAAGAGGACTTCAACGCCGTCGTGGGCCGCCATGTCCAACCGGGCAGCAGGCTGGACCTGCGGGGCCTTGCCGCCCCGCTGTCCGGGCGGACGTTCGCTTCGCGGGCCGAACTGGATGCCGCCGTCGTCGACTACCTCGACGACGATGCGCGCCGCTCCGCGCTCGGCGAGGACGACCCCGTCAAGATGGCCATCGGGGCGCTGCACCACGGCCGAGCCGTGCTGAAAACGGTGGTGGCCGACGGCGGGATCACCGATGAGTCCTGGGTCGCCGGCCTGCGGGGCTGGTTTGAGTCGCTGGTGGAGGGCCTCGCCAGCGGCCCTCCGGCGCTGCGGTCCGAGCAGCTGGCGGCACTGGCACGCGCCGGAATTGTCAGCTTTGTGGGTCCGGATCCCAAGTTCGGCGTGGCCCGCGGGAAGCGCGCCTTCACCGCCGCCTCGCCGTGGGTGCAGGGCGGTGCCGCGGAAGCGCACACGCTGGTGGAGGCGCTGGCGCCAGCCAACCGGGTGGCCCTCAACGAGTCCCCGCTGCTGGAGCAGCTTCTCGCCGACGGGCTCGTGCGGCCACGGACCATGATGACGGTGGAAGGCACGCCGGTGCAGTCCTCCGGCCTCGACGTCCGCCCGCACCCGTACCGGCCGGTTGCGGCCAACGGCCAGGTCACCGACGGGATGTACGTGCTGGGGCTTCAGCTTTCGGCTGCCCAGTGGGGAACGGCCATCGCCGCCGAAGCGGCCCAGCAGTCCGGTCCGGTGTACCCCAGCGGGCAGCGCACCCTCCGCGACGCCGACGAGATCGCCCGCGCCATCCTCGGCCTTCCCCCAAACGTTTCTTCAGGTCCCGCTGCCTGAACCGCGACAACGCGGCTATAGGGCGCCCTGTCCGCCGGTCTCGACGCCCGCCTCGCCCTGGCCAGTGTCGGCGATGAGTTTGAACCGGGCCCCGGTGGGGTCCGTCAGCGTCGCCAGCCGGCCGAAGGGGGTGTCATCCGGCCCGTCGACGAGGGTCGCCCCCAGGCTGACAGCTTTGTCGATGGCGGCGTCAGCGTCCTCGACGGCGAAGTAGATGACCCAGTTGGAGGGGACTTCGCCGGGAAGGTCGGCTGTGGCGTCGTAGATGCCGGCCTTCGCGTCCCGGCCTGAGCCCAGGGTGGTGTAGCGGAACTCCGGGGTGTCGCTCATGACGTCGGTGTTCCAGCCGAACACGTCCTGGTAGAACTTCACCGCAGCGGCGTAGTCCTTCGTGTGGAGCTCATGCCAGGCCGACGCGCCCGGCTCGGCAACAAGGTCGAAGCCGCGCATTTCACGGGGCTGCCACGCGCCGATGGTGGCCCCTGAGACGTCGCCGAAGAAGGCCATGTGGCCCTGTTCCGGGACATCCATGGGCTCCATGTAGACCTGGCCGCCGTTGGCCGTGACCGCCGCGGCCGTTGCGGCGACGTCGTCGGTGCGCAGGTACACGGACCATGTGTCCGGCATGGTGGCCTGGTCCTCCTGCTTCTGCATGATGCCGGCCACGCTCTTGCCGTTCTTGGTGGCGGTGATGTAGCCGCCGTACTTTTCCTGGTCTCCGGTCTGGAAATCCCAGCCGAACAGTTCGCCATAGAACTGCTTCGCCTGGTTGGTGTCGGTGGTCATGAGATCAATCCAGCAGGGTGCGCCGGCCGTGATTTCAGGGGTGGGCATAGTCTGCTCCTGGTGTGCTGTGCGGGATGTCTCCGCAGGTCATGGAGTTACTACGGACAGGACAGACACTATGCCGGGGGTGCGACAGTTTCAATGGGCGGCCGGGGGCTTCAACGGGCAGCTGCCGGCGCCGTGGGTTCGCTCAGCGCTGGTCCGAATATGACGTGCCGGGTTCCTGGTCGTCGTCGGCCTCGACCCACTCGATGAAGTCCTTCAGTGACATGCACCAGTAGTAGTCCGAGTACCGCAGGCTTTGCTTCTCAGCCTTGCTCATGACCTCGACCCCCACATGCAACCGTGGATGCGGACTCTCCCTCCCGCGGTCGCGGGAAAGAGCGGTGCTGATACAAGTGAACGCCTTCGGCCACGGCCGCGCATGAGTGGGGCGTACTCGAATTCTGCAGGGCAGGTACTCGGATTACCTGATTTTCGGGCGACCATCCGCACTCCTACTTGCCCGTACGCGTGGCCACTGCCTGCGCACGCAAAAGGCCGGCCGAACCAACCCTTTCGATTGGCCCGGCCGGCCTTCAAAATGGCCGTCATCGCGGTGCTTTTCGCACGCCGCCGGCCCTGCGCGGAAGGTAAGAGATTCGAACTCTTGGTACGGGGTTACCGCACACTGGTTTTCAAGACCAGCTCCTTCGGCCGCTCGGACAACCTTCCCTAACTAGTAGTGTTTCATAGGCAGTTGGCTGCAACAAAAATCGCCGCGTGGCAGTTGTCGCCGGTGCACAGTATTTTTGGGGCAGGAATCAGCTAGAAATCGGGAGTTCGCCATGAAAGCCGTCTTTATCTCGGAGCCCGGCGGGCCGGAAGTGCTGGACATCCGCGAGGTGCCGGCTCCCGAGCCGGGCCAGGGCGAGGTCCTCATCGATGTTGTGGCGGCGGGCCTGAACCGCGCCGACGTCCAGCAGCGGAGGGGCTACTACCCGCCGCCGCCGGGCGCCTCGGAGATTCCCGGGTTGGAGGTTTCCGGCAGGATCGCGGGGTTCGGCCCCGGCGTGACCAAGCCGTTTTCCATCGGGGACAAGGTCGTGGCGCTGCTGTCCGGCGGCGGCTATGCGCAGCAGGTCGCGGTGCCCTCGGAACAGGTGCTGAGGATTCCCGACGGCGTCGATCTGGTTACCGCTGCCGCCCTGCCTGAGGTGGCGGCCACCGTCTATTCAAACCTGGTCATGACCGCGCAGCTGCAGCCGGGGGAGACGGTCCTGATCCACGGCGCCACGGGAGGCATCGGCACCATGGCCATCCAGCTGGCCAAGGCGCTGGGCGCTACCGTGGCAGCCACCGCCGGGACGGAGGAAAAAGTCAGCACCGCCAAGGCGTTTCTGGGTGCGGACATCGCCATCAATTATGCGGAGGAAGACTTCGCCGAGAGCCTCCGCGCGCAGAACGGCGGCAAGGGTGCCGACGTCATCCTGGATGTGGTGGGCGCGAAGTACCTGCAGAAGAACGTCGACGCACTGGCGGATTACGGCCGGCTCGTCGTCATCGGCCTCCAGGGCGGCGCCAAGGGGGAGCTGGACCTCGGCCAGCTGCTGCGTAAGCGTGCAGCCGTCGTGGCCACGGCGCTCCGGCCCCGGCCGGCCGCGGAGAAGGGCGTCATCATGACGGCGGTCCGGGACTCCGTGTGGCCCCTCGTCTCTGAGGGCCGGATCCACCCGCTGGTGGCCAAGACCTTTCCGCTGGACCAGGCCAGGGCGGCCCACAAGTATTTCGACTCCGGCGAACACGTGGGCAAGGTCCTGCTGGTGATGTAGCGCCGAGCGGGAGCGGTAGATACTCAGTATTGCGATTCGCCCGAGGACGGACTAGGCTCGGACCATACGCGGTATGCACGCGTCTTGGGGGCGTGTGCATACCGCCGACTTCCAGCCAAGGAGCCAGATGTCCATCCGCCATAGCCTCCTCGCCCTCCTGCAGGACCAGCCGCGTTACGGCTACCAGCTCAGGGTCGAATTCGAAGACCGCACGGGATCCACCTGGCCGCTGAACATCGGGCAGGTCTACACCACCCTCGACCGGCTGGAACGTGATGGCCTCGTCAGCAACGACGGCGGCGACGGCGAAGGCCACGTCGTGTACAGCATCACGGAGGCCGGCAGGGCGGAGGTCCAGGGCTGGTTTGCGACGCCGGTGGAACGCAGCAATCCACCGCGGAACGAGCTCGCCATCAAGCTGGCGCTCGCCGTCACCCTGCCAGGGGTGGACGTGGCAGCAATCATCCAAGCCCAGCGCGCCGCTTCCATGCGCGCCTTGCAGGACTACACGAAGTCCCGGCGGGACACCGCGGCCAACCAGCGGGCCGCGGACACGGCCTGGCTGCTGGTGCTGGATTCGCTGATCTTCCAGACCGAGGCGGAGATCCGCTGGCTGGACCTGTGCGAGGCCAGGATGGTGCAGCTTGCGCAGGCCTCCGGGACGCGCGGCCCGGCACGCAGGCCATCCACCGGGGCCACTGCGGAAGACGCTGCCCCGCTCACAGCGGAGAACCGCCGGTGAGCGTGCAGGGACCGCAGCAGGTCCTTGAGCTCGCCAAGGTCAGCAGGACATTCGGGCAGGGAGCGACGGCCGTTGCCGCCCTGCGGGACGTGGACCTCACCGTCAACGCCGGGGAATTCGTTGCGGTGATGGGGCCGTCCGGCTCCGGGAAATCATCGCTGTTGGCGCTGGCCGGCGGACTGGACCGGCCGACGTCGGGCGGTGTCTTTGTGGAGTCAACGCCCCTGGCGGGGCTGGGACTGAACGCGCTGGCACGGCTCCGCCGCCGTGCCGTGGGCTACGTCTTCCAGGACTTCAACCTGGTTCCGACGCTATCTGCCGTGGAAAATGTCGCACTGCCGCTCGAACTCGACGGCCTGCCGGCCAGGAAAGCACACCGGCAGGCGCTGGATGCCCTTCGGCAGGTGGGGATCCCCGATCTCGCGGACCGGTTCATGGATGAAATGTCCGGCGGGCAGCAGCAGCGCGTGGCCATCGCCCGCGCCATTGTGGGAAGCCGCCGGCTGATCCTCGCCGACGAACCCACCGGCGCGCTGGATTCCACCACCGGCCACGGCGTGATGGAGGTGCTCCGCTCCCGCGCCGACGCCGGCGCCGCCGTCATGCTGGTCACGCACGAGGCCCGCCATGCCGCGTGGGCGGACCGCGTGGTGTTCATCCGCGACGGCCGGATCGTGGATGAGGCAGTGGCGATGCACGATCCGGCAGTTCTCCTGACACCGGCCGGCTGAGATGGCCCTGGATGTTGCGCCCGTGCCTTATGACCGGTGGCACAGTTTCCGTCTTGCCCTTCGGATGGCGCGCCGGGACATCAGCCGGCACCGCGGCCGCTCCCTGCTGATCATCCTGCTGATCCTGCTGCCCGTTGCCGGCATGACCGGTGCCGCGGCACTGGCGCAAAGCATGCAGGAAACGCCGGCCGAACGCGTGCAGTACCAGCTGGGCAGCACGCAGGCGCGGCTCCGCAGCATGCCTGCCTCGAATGCCGAGACGGTGCAGGACCCGGTGCTTGAAACGGCAATCATCACGCGGAACTTCACCGTCGATCCGGACTTCACACCAGGGAACCCGCGGGACGCCATCCCGGCAGGTTACGAGGTCCTCACCGAAACGCAGCTCACACTCACGGTCAGGGCCCGCGCCTCGGGTGGCGGCGCGTCCGACGTCCCGGTGATGGCCAAGGCCGTCGACTCCCTGAACCCCGCCTTCACCGGCAAATACACACTCCTGCAGGGCAGGCCGCCCGCCGCCGGTGATGAAATCCTCGTCTCGCCCGGAGCGCTGGAACGCTTCGGTATCCGCCTGGGCGACAGGCTGACGACGGCGGACGGCACCTTCGCCGTCGTCGGCACCCTTCGGGATGCCACCTACTCGGACGGCAATCCGATCCTGTTCCTGAAGCCGGGGCAGGCTGCCATGGGCAGCCCGCCCGCCCAGCGGAGTCCGCTCGGCGAAACGATGTATTACCTCGTGGGAACAAAACCCGTTACCTGGGACCAGATCCGTGACCTGAACAGGGACGGCATCGCTGTGCTCTCCCGCACTGTGGCACTCGACCCGCCGGTCCCCTCGGGCACTGGCTCCGGCTCAGGGGCCATGGACGCCGCCGGCTACGTTACCGGCGTGCTGATCGGGGCACTTGCCCTGCTCGAAGTGGGCCTGCTGGCCGGGGCAGCGTTTGCTGTGGGAGCGAAGCGCCAGGTCCGGGAGCTCGCCCTGCTTGCCGCCAGCGGCGCTGAAGCACCCACGGTGCGGGCGGTGGTGACCGCCGCCGGGCTATGGCTTGGGACTCTCGCGGTGGTTGCCGGTGCCGTGCTGGGGGCCGGCGGGGCTGCGGCGGTGGTGGGCATAGCAAGGCACCTGGGCTCGGTCCGTTTCCCCGGCTTCCACCTGGACATCCTGCCCACTGCCGCTGCCATGGCCATGGGCCTGCTGGCATGTTTCCTGGCCGCCGTGGTCCCTGCCCGGCAGGTTGCGCGGCAGGCGGTGCTCGGTGCCTTGAAGTCCGGCCGCGCACCCGCCGTTTCGGGGCCCTGGCCGGCGAGGGTGGGAGTCCTTCTCCTGGTTGCGGCCATCATCAGCCTGGCGGCCGGGCGAACGCTGGGGCTGACCGGTGACCTGGACGCCGTCGCTGCCCGCACCCCGCTGGTCGCGGCGTTGCTCACCGGCGGTGCGGTCCTGGCGGTTGCGGCTCTGGTGCTGCTCACCGCGACGTTCGTGAAGGTCCTGACTGCACGCACCGCCTGGCTGCCGCTGCCGCTGCGGATGGCCGCCCGTGACTCTGCCAGGAACCGGAGCCGCACGGTTCCCGCCGTGGCGGCAGTCCTCGCCGCCGCCACGCTGGCCAGTGCGGCGATGGTGCTCTCCGCGAGCCAGATGGAGGAGGCAACGCGCGCGCATATGTGGGCTGCGCAGGAAAACCAGGTCTCGCTGCCGCTGGAGACCTCTCCCGTCCAATCACCGGGGGCCTCTGTCCCGCCCATTGACCCGGCTGCCGTAGCCGCGGCGCTGCAGCGGGAGGTCAGCACCGTGCAGTGGACGCAGATCCTAAGGGGTCCGGTGCTGAGCAAGTGCGACATGCGGGCGGCCGCCGGCGGATCCCCTCCCGCCGATATTGGCGCAGTGGACTGCCGGCAATACAGGCTCGCCGTACCGGCCGGCCAGGAATGCCCTGCCACCCCGCAGGGCCGCGTCCTGGATGGGCAGGACTGGCGGTGCAACGGATCGATGTTCCCCGCCGGCGCCGCCGGCCAGCTTCCGCCGGTGGTCGTTGGCGGCGTCGACGAGCTGCGGGCTCTGCTGGGCCGGGAGCCCAGCCCCGCCGCGGTGGCCGCACTGAACAGCGGCGGAATGGTGGTCAGCAACCCGGTCTTCGTTAAGGATGGGGAAACCACGTTGCAGTCCTATGACGTGCGCCAACCCGTTCCCGGCTCCGGTTCCGGCGTTGCCTACAAGCCCCTGACCAATACCGGGCTGCCCGCGGTTGTGGACGCGCCGGACGTGCCGGTGCCGTTCTACGGCGTCATCCCTCCGGGTACCGCGTCCAGGCTGGGTATCCACTTCGACAACTCAGTACTGCTCGCCCAGCTGTCCGCATACCCGGAAGCCGCTGAACAGGACAGGGCATCGGCGGCACTCGCGCAGGTTTACCGGATCCAGGCGATGGGCTTCTACGTTGAGCCGGGAGCAGACCGGACCGGGTCCGAACTGCTGTGGCTGATCGTTGGCACCAGCGCACTCATCACGCTCAGCGCCGCCGGCATCACCACGGGCCTGGCGCTCGCCGATGCCCGGGCGGACCACATGACGCTGGCCGGCGTCGGGGCGCCGCCGCGGCTGCGGAAGGCACTGGCCGGTGCGCAGTCCCTCATGACCGCGTCCCTTGGCACCTCGCTGGGAGTGGCCGCAGGGGTGGTGCCCTCGGTCCTCCTCATCGGGGCCACCCGGATGTTTGCGGAGCCGGTCGTTCCGTGGTTGCCGCTGCTGGCCCTGCTCGTTGCGGTGCCACTGACCGGCAGCGCACTGGCCTGGGCCTTTGCCCGTGCCCGCCTGCCGGTGTCCCGGCGAACTCTCGGTTCCTGACAGCTGTGCCTGCGGGCCGGCACGGGACGGGTGCGGGATGGTCCGGCAGGCCGTCCGTTCACCGAGGTACTGGAAGCCGTTCACCGCGGTAACGGGACCGCTCGCCGATTCCTTGGGGAGCACCCCGCAAATGGCCGCGATCAGAGCCTTACCCGTTGGTAGGGTGCCCGTGGCACATTCCGTGCCACTTGGGAATCTCAAGGAGGAGACATGGGCACCATGCCTGAGGACGGGACCCGAACGGCGGACGGGGACCTGAATCCCGACGTCGATGAATCGCTGCCGCCGACGTCCGTTGATGACGCGGTCCGCGACGCCGAGGAGCGCAGATGGACCCCTGCGAAGATCGCCATCTGGGTGGCCATCGCGCTCCTGGGCGGCGTGGCCTGGGTCATGCTGGCGATCGTCAGGGGCGAAACGGTCAACGCCATCTGGTTCGTGTTTGCCTCGGTGTGCACCTACCTGATCGGCTACCGCTTTTACTCGAAGGTCATTGAGCGGTACCTGCTCAAGCCTGATGACCGCCGCGCGACGCCGGCCGAATATAAAGCCGACGGCAAGGACTACGTCCGCACGGACCGGAACGTCCTCTTCGGACACCACTTCGCGGCCATCGCCGGAGCCGGCCCGCTCGTGGGGCCCGTTATCGCCGCCCAGATGGGTTATCTCCCCGGCACCATCTGGATCATCATCGGCGTCGTCCTTGCCGGCGCCGTCCAGGACTACCTGGTCATGTTCTTCTCCATGCGCCGCGGCGGCCGTTCCCTCGGCCAGATGGCACGCGAAGAGCTCGGTGTCATCGGCGGCACCGCCGCCCTCGTGGCCACCCTGCTGATCATGGTGATCATCGTGGCGATCCTTGCGCTCGTCGTCGTCAATGCGCTGGGGGAGAGCCCCTGGGGTGTCTTCTCAGTAGGCATGACCATCCCGATCGCGCTGTTCATGGGCGTGTACCTGCGGTACCTGCGTCCAGGCAAGGTCATGGAGGTTTCCATCATCGGCTTCGTTCTGCTGATGGCGGCGATCATCGGCGGCGGCGCCGTGGCCGGCACCGAGTGGGGTGCGGCGTTCTTCCACCTGGACAAGGTCACCATCGCGTGGGGCCTGATTGTCTACGGCTTCATCGCTGCCATCCTGCCTGTGTGGCTTCTGCTTGCACCGCGCGACTACCTGTCGACGTTCATGAAGATCGGCGTGATTGTGATGCTCGCCGTAGCCATCATCGTCGTGCGCCCCGAAATCACCGTTCCAGCCTTCAGCGAGTTCGCCGGCCGCGAGAACGGGCCGGTTTTCTCCGGTGCGCTGTTCCCGTTCCTGTTCGTCACCATTGCCTGCGGCGCGCTGTCCGGCTTCCACGCCCTGATTTCCTCCGGCACCACGCCGAAGCTCATCGAGAAGGAGCGACAGACCCGCTTCATCGGGTACGGCGGCATGCTGATGGAGTCCTTCGTCGCCATCATGGCGCTCGTGGCGGCCATTTCGATCGACCGCGGGATCTACTTCGCCATGAACGCCCCCGTGGCGCTGACCGGAGGAACGGTGGAGACGGCGGCCCAGTGGGTCAACGGGCTCGGCCTGGCCGGCGTCAACATCACTCCCGACGTCCTGGCCCGGACCGCCGCGAATGTGGGCGAGGAAAGCATCGTCTCGCGCTCCGGCGGTGCACCGACGCTGGCCGTGGGCCTCGCCCACATCATGCAGCAGTTCATCGGCGGCACCGGCATGATGGCCTTCTGGTACCACTTCGCCATCATGTTCGAGGCGCTGTTCATCCTCACGGCGGTCGACGCCGGTACCCGGGTCGCGCGGTTCATGCTGCAGGATTCGGTCGGGAACTTTGCCCCGAAGTTCAAGGAAGCGTCCTGGCGGCCCGGCGCGTGGCTCTGCACGGCCATCATGGTGGGGGCCTGGGGCGCGGTGCTGCTGATGGGCGTCACCGATCCGTTGGGCGGCATCAACACCCTGTTCCCGCTGTTCGGCATCGCCAACCAGCTGCTGGCCGCGATCGCGCTGGCGGTGTGCATGGCCATCGCTGCGAAGCGCGGCTCCTTCAGGTTCCTGTGGATTGTTGCTGTGCCGCTGGCTTTTACCGCCGTCGTCACCATCACGGCGAGCATCCACAAGATCTTCTCCTCCGTCCCGACGGTGGGGTACTTCGCCAACAACGCGGCCTTCAGCAAGGCGCTGGCCGACGGGAAGACCTCCTTCGGCACGGCCAAGACCACCGCGGCCATGGAGGCGGTGGTCCGCAACACCATGATCCAGGGCTGGCTGTCCGTCATCTTCGTGGTCCTGAGCATTATTGTGATCGTCACAGCGGTGGCGGCCACGGTGAAGGCCTTCCGGAACACCACGGCCGGCGTTCCCAACGTCAACAACGAGGACCGGCCGCATCCTTCGCAGGTGTACGCGCCCGCCGGGCTGGTTCCCACCCCGGCCGAACGCGAGCTCATGGCGGAATGGAACACGCTGCCCGCGGACCTGCGTGCCGAGCGGGCGGGCCATCACTGATGAGCGCCGGAACGGGATTGGGCGGCTTGCTGCCCCCCGTGTTGCAGGCGCTGCGCGGCTTCGCGCGGTACCTGCAGGGAGTCATGGGCGCCGACGCGTACCGGAAGTATCTGGAGCACCATGCGGCGGCCGGCCACGGCAGGCCGCCCATGGACGAGCGCGCGTTCTGGCGGGACCGGACCGACCGGCAGGACACCAACCCGCAGGGCAGGTGCTGCTGACCGTGGCTTCATTGCCGGCCGAATTGGCCGTCCGCAGGATCGGGCCGGCGGATGCCGGCGCGCTCATCGCGCTGGCGGCTACGGACAACCTCTTTGACGAGGACCCGCGGATCGCGCCGTCGGGGGAACTAAACCCTGACGGCGCCCGGGAGTTCCTCGCCGACCCCTCGGTTCTCTTCTGGTTGGCCGAGTCCGGGGGACAGACCGTGGGATTCCTCCACTGCTGCATCCAGCGGCGCCGGACGCCCGGTCCCTGGGCCGAGCTGCTGCTGATGGAGATGGGAACCCGGGCCGGCTGGCGGCGCCGTGGTATCGGCCGTGCGCTTATTGCCGAAATGGAAGCATGGATGAGGGGCAATGCAGTGACCGAAGTGTGGGTTCCGGCCAACACGTACGCCGTCGGCTTCTACCGCAAATGCGGTTTCGCTATGGACGAAGGCGAAATCCTGGTCAAGGAGCTTCATTGACTGGACTCCGTATTCCGGCACCGTGAGAGTATGAACGCATGAGCGATCCCGAAGACACTCAAACCACCCGGACGGCGGCTCCGCAGGCCGCCGTCCAGCCCGGCCAGCCGGGCGTTCAGGACACGGCGCAGCAGGCGGCGGAGGCTTCAGTGCCCTCATCCGTGCCGCAGGACGAGGAACCCGTGGAGGGCACCACGCTGGATGCGGGTGCTCCCGGAAGCCCCGCCGAGTCCGAAAAATCGAAAAGGGCCAGCCTGCAGGACCTCGTGGATGAGCCGGCCAAAGTGATGCGGATCGGCACCATGATCCGGCAACTGCTGGAAGAGGTGAAGTCGGCGCCCCTGGATGACGCCGCGCGGGGCCGCCTGGCGGAGATCCACGAGCGCTCCATCCGGGAGCTTGAGGACGGCCTGGCGCCAGAACTGGTGGAGGAGCTGGAACGGATCAGCCTGCCCTTCCCGGAAGACGGCACGCCGTCGGACGCCGAACTGCGGATCGCGCAGGCCCAGCTGGTGGGCTGGCTGGAAGGCCTGTTTCATGGCATCCAGACGGCCATTGCCGCCCAGCACGCAGCCCGGGAACACACGCTCGCCCAGATGCAGCTCCGGCAGCTTCCGCCAGGCACCGTCATTGCGCCCGGCGTCGTCATCGGTGAGAACGGCGAGCCGCAGCGTGCCACGGCACCCAATCCGGGCACCGACCCGCTGCATCCGGGCCGCAAGGAAGACTCCGACCACGGCCCCGGCCAGTATTTGTAGGCCCCTTTGGGATTTTTCACGGCCGCCCGGCAAGGGCGGAAAGACGACGCCGAACTTGGCAAGGGCTTATGGCGCCGTGCCCATGACCGATTCCACCGCGGACTGGACCGGTACCACCAGGTGCTTGAGGGTGTGGAGGACGACCAGCTCTACGGAGAGCTGGTCGAGATAGCCAACCAGCTGGCCGGACTCTCCGGACGGGTCCGGGAGATCTGCGTTGAGGCGCAGCGGCGCTCGCCCAGCGACGGCCTGGACATTCCGCACAATCTGGCCGGTGTCCACCGCTCGCTGTCCAAGGCGGGCAATTCGCTGGCCGCCACCGCAGAGGCGGCTGCGATGCTCAGGCTCGCCGTGGGACCCGTCCCCGTTGGCGCGGCTTCCGTCTGGCGCCGGGCGGAGACTGTTTTTGAGCAGGTGGCCGACGCCGAACGGCGCCTCTCGGAGGCCTGACGGGCCGGGATTCCTGCCCCGCCGAAATATTCCCCGTGACGCGCCTTTACGCGGCTAGCTTAGCTTCGTCATATTCCGTGCGGACCACGTCCGATTGTTGGCAGGATGGGCAAATGACTTCTTCACCAACACTGACATTCAATGACGGCAACACCATTCCCCAGCTGGGCTACGGGGTTTGGCAGGTTGAAGACGACGTAGCCGAGAAGGTTGTCTTCCAGGCTTTCCAGGCCGGGTTCCGGCACATCGACACCGCCAAGATCTACGGCAACGAATCCGGCGTGGGCCGCGCGATCGCCAGCTCCGGGCTTTCGCCTGAGGAAATTTTCATCACCACCAAGCTGTGGAACGCCGACCAGGGCTACGAGTCCACGCTTGCCGCGTTCGAGGAGTCACTGGAGCGCCTGGGCCTTGAAACGCTGGACCTGTACCTCATCCACTGGCTCCAGCCCAAGCAGGACAAGTACGTGG
The DNA here is from genome assembly GCF_059090205.1 of Arthrobacter sp. CMU6. Classification (NCBI taxonomy): domain Bacteria; kingdom Bacillati; phylum Actinomycetota; class Actinomycetes; order Micrococcales; family Micrococcaceae; genus Arthrobacter; species Arthrobacter sp. CMU6. Next base: position 25,508 of record NZ_JBNHFL010000034.1, on the reverse strand, counting down.
ACACCTGGAAGGCGCTGATTGAACTTCAGAAGCGCGGCAAGGTCAAGTCCATCGGCGTCTCAAACTTCACCATCGAAGGCCTGCAACGGATCATCGACGAGACCGGCGTGGTTCCGGCCATCAACCAGGTGGAACTGCACCCGTACTTCAGCCAGACGGAACTGCGGGAATTCAATGCCTCGCAGGGCATCCTGACCCAGGCCTGGTCTCCGCTGGGCCAGGGCGGTGAGCTCCTCGAGGATCCGGTTATTGCCGGCATTGCCCAGAAGCACGACGCCACTCCGGCGCAGGTGGTCATCGCATGGCACCTTGCGATCGGAAACGTTGTCATCCCCAAGTCCGTCACCGAGTCCAGGATCCGTGAGAACTTTGACGCCCTGAACGTCACCCTGGACGCCGAGGACGTTGCGGCCATCAACGGGCTGGACCGCACCGCAGAAGGTACCGGCAGGATCGGCCCGGACCCGGCAGTCTCTGACTTCGCCTAAGTTCCCGGGCTGCCACCGGGGAGGCCCCGCCAACGTTCGCTGACCCGGACGGGGCGGGGCCTTTCCGCGTTGACCAGGTCCGGCCGTTCGGGGCTGGCTGTTCAGCCCCGGGCCCGGCCTAAGCCGCCAGTTGTTCCCGCTGGACGGCGACGGCGTCGACGACGGCCCAGCTGTCCTCGCCGGTGATGTTGCGGCTGGCGAAACGCTCTGCCGCCGCCAGGGTGTCGAAGACCTCGGTGCGGATCCGGCCGCAGTCGGCGTCGAAGTAAGTTACGTGGAACTCTGAATTATTTTCCATGCCTCCATCGTGCAACCGGGGTCTGACATTTTCGGAAGTTCACTCCGGCGTGTTGCGGAGCCGGAGCACACGTTCCTTGGCCAGTACCGCCGACCGCTTTGTTTTCTCCGCCGCCCGGGCGTACTGCTTCGCCTCGGCGGCAGCCGTCTCACGTTCCTTCCGCGCGGCATCGAGTGAGAGCTCCAAGGCCCGGAGCCGCTGCCGTGCCTCGCTGACTTCCGTCGTGAGCTGGTCGAAGGCTGCCGCGGCTTCCTCCTGGGCCTGGGCGCGGCGCGCGGCCTCGTCGGCGGCATCAGCGGCCGCATTCTCGGCCTCCGCCAGCGCCGCCTCGGCCTTCTCCAGCAGGGACGGTGTGACGGGCCGGGGCGCGGTGCGGACGGCCCGGAGCCGCGGTTTTTCGGTCTCGACGGCGTCGGCAGCGCGCTCCGTTCCGGCCGGCGCCTTCCGGGGCTGGACCCTTGTGCGCTGGCCGGCCGGAGCCGTCTCGGCGGATGGTTCCCGGCGGCCCTTCGGTGCACCGCCGGCAGGGCGCTGCATTCCGCTGGGCCGCTGCGGCGGGAGGGGCCGTGGCGGCAGCTTGCCAAGGGCAGACGGAACCGCCACCGCCTCACTGACATCAAGCTGGTCCACGCCGTCGGCTGACAGCCCGCGCAGCAACAGACCGCTTTCGACGGCGGCGGCAGCAGCCAGGTCCGCAGTTGCGGCCCGCAGTGTCTCCTCCACTTCGGTGGCAACTGCACTGCTGATCTTCCGGCCCTGCTTCTCAGCGGCGAGCCGTGCTTCACCGACAGCGGTGCCCAGGAGCTTCCGCCGTTCCTTGGCGAGTTCCCTCAGTGCTGCGGCATCCAGCGAAGCCTGCGCCTCCTGCATGGTCTGTCCGAGGGTCCTGAGCTGTTGAACGGCGCCGGGGCTGTGATGCGCCAGCATGTTGACGGTCCAGGCGGCCACAGAAGGCTTCGGCAGGGTCCGGATCGCCTGGGCAAGGGACTTGTTGGATGCGGAGGCATCCTTGGCTGCGGCGGTACGCGCGGCGACGAAGTCGTCGAAGGGAAGCGCGTACAGTGCCTGGGCGGCGCGCTCCAGTTCCTCCTCCATGACAGCCATCATATGGTTCGGCGGGCACGTTTCAGCATGCCCCAACACGGGGCCGGGTTTCGGCGGGACGCATTCCGCCGGGCGGGGTTCCGCCCTAGTGGGGGGCAGCTAGTCTGCCGCCATGGCCGCTCTGCCACTTGTCCAGAAGGTGGTGATACATCCTGAGGACGGCTCTGTAGAGGCCAACGGCCAGTGCGTTGATGAGTAGAACGACCGCTTGCACGGCGCCGGCACCGAGCAGAAGCAGGCCAAGAATTGCGAGCGCCGGCAGGAACATAAGAAAAACGGCTATGGCAACGGCAATGTAACCTAGGCCGTAGCTGACGATTGTCGCCTGGTCCACTGGAATCCATTCACAACAAGCTCAATGACTCCGGATGCTGCGTTCCCCTCTGCAGCTAGGGTGATGTGGTCCCCGGCTGCTTCTGCATCCGGGGACCACTTAGCGGGAATAGGATCCGCACGCTGATGATGCTGCATCTGCACATTATGCGCCGTGGCGTTCTCTGAAAGCTCTCCGCCCAACAAGCAGCTTTGCGTTTACCGGTATCCCGTCCCGGTCCATGAGGCGTTGATTTGCTGCCGGGGACCCCCTCCTGACCTAAATTCCGTTACTGGCTGATACCGATTTTTATAGCATCGCGCCACAGGGCTGGCAAGAGAATTTTCGAGGGCACGGGCCACGGGTGCTTGCCAGCTACTAAGCATGCTGATTAACTCATCTCTATAGCTGGTGCCACACCCGCGGTACCTGTCTGGTGGAAAGGAAAGTGCGTCATGGGAATTCTTGGATTTCTCCTGCTCGGTCTGATTGCGGGGGCCATTGCAAAAGCCATTCTTCCCGGGAGGCAGGGCGGCGGTTGGATTGTCACCCTCGTCTTGGGTGTCGTCGGGGCTATCCTCGGCGGCTGGATCGGTTCGCTGATCTTCGGTGGTGGCTTGGGTGACTTCTTCGACCTGAGGACCTGGCTGTTGTCCATTCTCGGAGCCGTCATTGTGTTGCTGATTTACGGCGCCGTCACGCGCAGAAGCCGGGTCTGACCCGATTTCATAGCGCAGGACCTGCGAGTGGGGCCGGCCCAGACAAGGGCCGGCCCCACTGGTTCACTCGGGGGAAAGGGCTCGCGGCCGGTTGGGAGGTGCTCATGACGTACGCTTCGGAGGAATGGACGATGCGCCGTCAGGTCATGGATGTCATCATCGACGTCCTTTCCGCGGTTGCCACTGGGCCCGACGTCCGCGTCAGCCTGTTGCGCCACCTTGAGGAAAACCCTGGCAATCCGGAAAGGGCACTGCTGGCCCACCTGTCGGACCGGAGCATCGCCGACGACGTCGCGTAGCGGCTTCAAGCCGAAACCAGGGGAGGTTACCGCCGCGGCCGCAGAGCGCCGCGCAGCGCAAACCCGACGGCGCATACCAGCGGCAGCAGGCAGGCGGTCAGTGACAGGGGATTGGGGCGGAAAGTCAGCCGCCCGCCGTCGTCGTCCGTATACACACCCAGGGGGAACACGAGTCCCCCTCCTCCTCCGCCGGAGCCGGCAGCTTCCGGATCACCGCCTTCCGTGCCCCCGCCAAACCCGAAGGTGACCAGCGCAACCGGGATGATCTCTTTCCCGCCGAGCCGGACCGGATCCCCGTAGGCCCTGGAAACTCCCACGTTCCTGAAGCTTTCAGTGAGGGACTTCATCGCGTCTGCCATGAGTGCAGCCGATCCTCAGGACCAGAAATCCGCGGCCTTGGCGGTGTCTTCAGGGAATTCGTATACCTCGCTGACTTTGCCGTCCTTCAGTGTGAAGACGAGGACGGTGCGCTGGTCGATCGCCGCACCGCTGCGTTGCGCGTGCACCCGCTGGAAGCCAACGGTGTGATTTTCCCCGCCGATCAGGTCATCCAGATCGACTTTGATTGTGCCGTCAGACCGTGTGAACAGTTCGCCGAAGTAGGCGAGGATGGCGCCGAGGCCCTGCTTGTCACCGGACAGCCCGCCGGTGCCTCCCAGATGCCAGACGGCGTCCTCCGTGAACAGGCCGCGGAGAGTGTCCATGTCGCCTGCACCGAACGCTTCGTAACCCCGCCGCACCAAGTCAACATCTTCCCGGGTTCCCATTTCGCCACCTCACCGTCGTCGTTGTCGGATCCCAGCGAGGAAAGGTTAAGCCCGCGCAAGTACCGTGTCGATGGTCATTTGATCGCCGGTGTCCAGTCTCGCGGCGTCAGTGGCCCGGGGAATGTGAAATTCCCGCACTTATCCATTCATGCAGTGAAAATCGCAGTAAATTTTCTCCATCGAACGGCTGTTCCGTCAGTTTGGCCCCTACGATGGGCTCGTCTCATAACTCAGAACCCGTGGGGGGAAATCCATGAGCTATCAGCAATATCCGCAGCAGCAGGCCTACCAGGCGGGGGCCGGCGAACCGCCGCTGTGGGCACCGTACTACGGGGCGCCCTTTCCTGTAGCAGTCCGCCGGTTTTTCAAGAAGTACGCCACGTTCTCGGGCCGTGCGAGCCGGAGTGAGTACTGGTGGTGGGTGCTCGTCGCGGTCGTGGTCGGCATCATCATCAACATCATCACGGCAGTTGGGGGTTCGGCTGGGGCAACCGTGGCCGCCAACGGTACTGCAGTCCCCGGTCCGGGTGCAGCGGTTGGCTATGTCCTGCTAGCCATCTGGGGACTCGCCACGATCGTGCCTTCCCTGGCGTTGACTGTGCGGCGTCTCCACGATGTGAACCTGAGCGGTTGGTTTGTGCTGCTGGGTCTCGTACCGTTCCTTGGGGGCATAGCACTGCTGGTCCTGACCGTTCTGCCGTCCAAGCCCGAAGGGCAGCGGTTCGACGCGCCGACGGCGTGAGTCCAGGGAACTCCCGTTAGGAGCCCGCCGACGACGGATTATCCGGCCGTCCCGGCGGGCTCCTTTTTGTCCTCTGTGCGGGCAGCAGGCTGGCCAAACGGCATTGACACCGGCTCGTAAAACACCTAGGTTATCGATTGTCGTTATTAACGAGTGTCGATAACTGGGGGATTGATGAGAGTTTTCAAGAGTGCCGCTGAGGCGTCAGACCGGAAGAAAATCGTGTCCAGAACCGATGCGCTTTTCCTGATGGTTGCCTCGGGGGCGGCTGCAGTCGCGACGACGGTCCTGACGGTGTGGGGCATCGTTGCCTCCTCTACGGGGCAGGTTACGCTCACGCTTCCTGTGGCAACGCCGCGCCAGACGGCGTCCGGATTGTCGCTGGGGGCTACCGGGGAATACACGGCCCTGGATGCGACCATCCCGGTCCTTCCTTCCGGCCCCGCCGCGCTGCTGGGCTGGGCGGAGGCCCTGAACCAGACAGGTATCCTGGCCGTTCTGGCGCTGATCTTCCTGCTGGCTTACCGGCTTCGGAGCGAGATTCTCTTCACCCCGGGTTCTGCATGGCTTGTTGGTGCCGGCGGAACCGTCCTCGCTGTGGCCGGGACGGTGGGGCAGATACTCGATTCCCTTGCGCGGAGCTGGGTGGCAGACCTGATCGGAGCGAACGGGCACGTGCCGGGGGAGTCCTCCATCTTCTCCCTGGACTTCAACGTCGGTCCGCTGGTGCTGGGCATCGCCTTAGTTCTTGTAGCCGGGGTCTTTCAGTTTGGGCGGCGGCTGCAGAAGGACACCGAGGGCCTGGTCTGATGCCGGCGGACGAAACCACAGGAATCCATTGCCGGCTCGACGAGCTGCTGGCAGACCGCGGGATGACCCTGACCGAACTGAGCAAGCGCGTCGGTGTCAGCCTGGTGAACCTGTCGGTGCTGAAAAACGACAGGGCCAAAGCAATCAGGTTCTCCACCCTGACAGCCATCTGTGACGCCTTGGACTGCCAGGTCGGAGACCTTCTGGTCACCTCGGGCGGCACCGCTGGCTTTCCCTGATCCCGGTTACCCGCGGGGTCTGGACACCGGAAGCCACCGGACCTACCGTTCAGGTGGTGGTTGCTGTGGAAGACGACGGCGACCGCCGAGGGCCCGTAATCGGCCCACCCGTAATGACAGGAGGAAGCAGATGGAAACTGTTGAAGAGACCGTTGATGTCGCAGTTCCGGTCCATACGGCCTATAACCAGTGGACACAGTTCGAGTCATTTCCGCAGTTCATGTCCGGCGTGGAATCCGTCACCCAGCTGAGCAACACCATGAATCACTGGGTTACGAAGGTCGGCGGCGTGAAGCGGGAATTTGATACGGAGATTGTGGACCAGGAGCCGGATGACCGGATCGCCTGGCGCAGCACCGACGGCAAGTCCCATGCCGGCATCATCAGGTTCACGCCGCTGGACGCCACTCACACCAAGGTGAAGGTCCACTTCGAATGGGCGCCGGAAACCGTTACTGAGAAAGCGGGAGCGGCCCTGAAAATCGACAAAATGCAGGTGAAGTCAGACATGCGGAAGTTCAAGGACTTCATCGAATCACGCGGCACCGAAACCGGTGGCTGGCGCGGCGAAGTCGAGGACACTGGCCCCACCGGGCAGTTCTAGACAGGCTCCGGCCATGGACCTGTTGCATGAACAGGTCCATGGCTCGTGCCCTTACGCATATGGTTTCCCAGCGCAGGGGTCCCCTGTGGTGGGGCCCCGTGCGCGCGCACGCAGGTGGCTCGCCAACGCTGCGGTGGCTGCCTTGGCGGCGGGTAATGTGCTGACTGCCTGCACCGCGCCGGAGCCACCAAAGTTCGGGCCTGAGCCACAGGAGTCTGCGCCGGTGCCACAGCAGTCTGGCGAGCCACTGCCGATAACCGTGGAGGTAAACCAGTCGCGTGACCAGTACGGAAAACAGGTCATCCAGCTCCTGCTCACGAACGTGTCCGGCAGGCCCCTGACGGTGGCTGCTGCGCAGCTCGCCTCGCCACTGTTCCGCGGTTGGATCCTGTGGGAGCCAGCCGGCGCCGGCCTCGAATTGCCTCCCGGCCAGCCCAAGAGTCTTCCAGCCAGGCTTCCGGCCCCGGCCTGCGTCCAGGGGCAGTCCACCCCACCGCCATCAGGCATCCAGCAATCAGCCCCGCCGTCCTCAGGCATGCAGCAGCCGGTCGCCACCGTGAGATATTCGGAGGCCGGGCAGGCCGGCGTGCGGGAGGTGGCACCCGTCGCCGTCGACCCCTTCGGGGTCCTGGAGCGGAACAACACCGAGCTGTGCCTTGCCGCAGAGGCTGCCGCCGTGGCGGACATCGTCCTGGACCGCAGGCTTGACGTTGATCCGGACTCCCGCACAGCCGTCGTCAGTCTGGTCATCACCCCAAAGGAAACGCCGGGCGCCCGCCAGGGCGCAGGATCGCTGACCATCGCGGCCATCCGCGGGACCACCCTGATTGCCGAACCGGCGGAGCAGTCTTGGCCGCGTAACATCCGCATCGTGCGGGGAGCCCCACCCACTGAACTGCGTTTGAAGATCCGCCCTGCCCGCTGCGATCCGCACGCCATTGCCGAGGACAAAGTGGGCACCCTGCTGCCCCTGCAGGTGAGTGCGGGAGGACGTGAGGGGCAGCTGAAAATCGCGGCCGGGACGGAACTGCGCGGGCTGATTTACGCCTTTGTGGCGTCAGCCTGCGCCCAGCATTGAAGGCACTATTGGTCCCGGCGCTGGCGGCCCGCGAGGGCCTCCTGCAGTTCCGGCAGGTGCAGGTCGATGTCCCGGGCCACGCCCGCAGCGGCAGCCAGGTCAGCGGCCACCAGGGCGTTCTCCAGCTGGCTGCACAGGTGGCTCATCTGCAGGGCGCCAGCCATTGACGACGCCGTTCGCAGGCTGAGGGCGGCATCCATGGCCACTTCCCGGTGCCCGACACCGACACTCCGGATGATGCGGTCGACGCGCTGTGTGAGGAGCGCTGTGTAGTTATCCGCGAAGGCCTCAGCTGCTGCCGCCGAACATTCTTCCGCCAGGTTCCGAAGGTGCTGCCCGTCCAGGGTCGGCTTGCGTGCCTCAGCCCGAGGCCCGTGTTTTTGCGCCATCCGCCGCTGCCTTACGGATGGGCCCCCTCCGCCGCGGTTCTGGGGCCAGACGACGGAGGGGACGAGTGTGGGTTATGTGTTGGCACGGGAGGGGTGGGTGCCGGTGGAGGCCACGAAGGCGTAGGCCCTGCCCGTGGCGGAGTTCAGGTTGCGGCCCATGATGGCGAACATCCGTTTCTTGAAGGCGCCCGGCGTGCGGACTTTGCATGACCGGTCATCCGTGCCGGCACTGAACACTCTGCCTTCGTTGCCTCAAGGAACTATCGAGTGCCGATCAATACTTGCTCAAGAAAATTCTGTTCCGCTGCCGGCGGTGCAAGAACGGCTCGAGACGTCGGCACTGATGAGCAGTGCGCCCGGATCCGTTCCCGGGGGACGGCCTCCGGTACACCGTGGACGTCTGCGCCGAAGGACGCCTAAAGATGTGGCCCTGGCCTATCGGCCTGCGGGCGAAACCAGCAAAAAACCCCGTACCGCCGCCGAACGAGCGACAATACGGGGTTCTTCCCGAGCTTCCTATCAGAATCGAACTGATGACCTTTTCATTACGAGTGAAACGCTCTACCGACTGAGCTAAGGAAGCACCGCACCAATCAGCCGGGAAACCGGCCGGTTCATGCAAGAGACAACTGTAATAGAGTCCCCGCGTCCGGGTCAAAATGAGCGCCCCGCAGGTTGAGATTGACGTTGGCGGGACGTTCATTCCGCCGTCGGATCCGGTTCAGGCCCGCAACAGCAACGGCCGCCATGCTGGACCCGACAGTGGCGCAGCATGCCTGCGCGCCAGCGGCAAAGGAGCTCGACCATGACATCAGACAGTGCAATCTCAACCCGCCGCGAACTGCGCACTGCCCCAGCGGCGGGCGTGGACTCGGCAGACCATGGCCAGCCCGTCCTGCTGGCGGTGCTGGCCATGGTGGGAACAACCGTGTACGACGGCGGCCTCATGGACCGCGCGATGTCCCGCACGCTGGTGGAACAGGGAGTCCCGGCCGGCTCGGCACGCTTTGAAGGCATGCTCCGCTACGCGAGGGAGCGTTCCGGCATTTCGCGGATGACGGTTTTCGCCGAACTGTTCGACGACCCCCAGGCAGCTGCCAGCGCCAACAAAAAGTTTGAGCTGAACTGCGACGAACTCATCGCCGACGGCGGAGTGCGGGCCGTCCCCGGTGCGGAGGACACCATCGGCTGGCTGCGGGACGCCGGGATCAAGATCTGCCTGGCCACCGGCTTCGGGCGTCACACGCAGAACATGGTGCTGGAATCGCTGGGCTGGATGGGCCTGGCCGACCTCAGCCTGTGCCCCGCGGACGCCGGCCGCGGCAGGCCCTTTCCGGACATGGTGCTGACGGCGGTCCTGGCCCTGGACATCGACGACGTCCGGAAGGTGGCCGTGGTGGGGGACTCCGCTGCGGACATCCATTCGGGCCTGCGCGCCGGCGCCTCGGTGGCTGCCGGGGTGCTGACGGGCTCGAACTCCGAGGCGGCACTTCGCAGCGCGGGTGCCACTGACGTGGTGCCCTCCATCAAGGACTTTCCGTCACTTCTGGAACGGCGGGCATCCCGGCTCTGAGGACACACCGCACCGCAGCGCGCCGAAGTGCAGGACGGCCGCCGCTGCGGCAGGGGTCAGCAGACAGTGTTGTCCGCCGGCTCCTTGCCATCAACCAGGTACTTGTCCACAGCGTCGCTGATGCAGCTGTTGGACCGGCCGTAGGCAGTGTGCCCCTCGCCCTTGAAGGTCATCAGGGATGCGTTGCCAAGCTGCTTCCGCAGTTCGGTGGCCCATTCCACTGGCGTTGCCGGGTCGCCGGTGGTGCCGACGACGACGATCGGTGCGGAGCCGCTGTACTTGACAGCAGACGGGGTGCGGCCGTTCTTGTACGGCCAGTCGGCGCAATTCGCACCTCCGTAGGCGAAGAAGTAGCCCAGCGTGGGGGAGGCCTCGAGGAGCCGCTGCGCTTCTGCGCGCATGGCCGCCGGATCGCTGTTCATGGGGTAGTCCAGGCAGTTGATGGCGCTGAATGCCAATGCCGTGTTGGACGTGTACTTGCCGTTGGGGGAGCGGTCCGCGCCCAGGTCGGCCAGGCGGAGCATGGGGCTGACATCGCCCTTCAGGGCGGCGTCCAAAGCCTGGGTCAGGGCCGGCCAGCTTTCGTTGCCGTACATCGGCACAATGAGGCCGCTGACGAAGAGGTTGCCGCCCACCAGCCGGCCGTCCTTGGCGGTGCGGGGGGTCTGGACCACGGAAGTGATAAGGTCTCGGATCTGCTGGAGGCCGTCGTCGACCGTGCCGCTCAGGGGACAGCCTTCCTCGCCCAGGCAGTGTTCCACGTAGGCGCGCAGCGCCTTTTCGAACGCCCGTGCCTGGCCCAAGGTGAGGTCCTCCGCGCTGAGCGAGGGGTCAATGGCGCCGTCGAGGACCATGCGCCCCACATTGTCAGGGAACAGGGAAGCGTACGTGGAACCGAGGAAGGTCCCGTACGAAAAGCCCACGTAGTTCAGCTTGGAGTCGTTGAGCACGGCACGCAGGACGTCCAGGTCCTTGGCCGCGCTGACGGTGTCGATGTGCCCGAGCACCGGCCCGGTCTGTTCTGCGCACTTGGCTGCGGTGGCCTTGTTGTCGGCGAGAAGCGTGGCCAGCCCTGCGTCAGTTTCCGGCGTGTAGATCTTCGCCCTGGCCTCGTCCCGCTCCTTGTCCGTGAGGCAGGTGACGGGCGCGGAACGCTTGACGCCGCGCGGATCGAAGCCCACGAGGTCGTAGTTGGCGCGCACAGTCTCGGAGAAGTGGCTGTTGCCGGCGTCCCTGACGAAGTCATAGCCGGACGCGCCAGGACCGCCGGGGTTGACCAGCAGGCTGCCCTTCTTGTCCCCGGTGGTGGCGATCTTGACCGCGGCCAGTTCGATGGTGTCGCCGTCAGGCTTCGCGTAGTCGACAGGCACCTTGACCTTGGCGCACTGCAGCTTGTCCTCGCAGGGCTCCCAAACGATCCTCTGGGAGTAATAGGCCTTCAGGCCTGCAGGGGCGGCTGCTGCTATGGAGGGGTCGGCCTGTCCCGTGGAACCGTTCTGGGCGGACTCGTCCTTCGACGGGCCCAGGGCACTGCACGATGCCAGCAGTACGGCCAGCGCCATGGCGCCGGCCGCCCGCATCCCGGCCGCGAGGGTCCGGGGTCGCGAGGACAGAGGCGGTGCAGACATCATGCGGTTTCTCCTTGTGGGCGGTGCCAGCTCGGTCAGGTAAATGGCGGGGGTGCGTGGCTACTGGATCAGGCTCGCGGCCATTGACTCTACGGCCAACAGCGGAGCGACGTTGGTGGTGGTGATTCGCTTGCGGGCGTTGTTGATGGCGTCCATCCGGGCGAGGGTCACTTCCGGCCCGGACCTTTGGGCAAACTCTTCCAGCTCGCTCCTCAGCTCAACGTTCACCAGTTCCACGGCGTTCCCCAGCTGAATGATCAGGACATCCCGGTAAAACGAAAGAAGGTCGGTCAGTGTCCGGTCGAGGGAATCGGTGACCGAGCGCTTGGCGCGCCGCTTTTGGTCGTCCTCCAGCTGCTTCACCTGGCTGCGCATGGCGGGCGGCAGCGTTCCCGTTTCTGGGGCGCCGAGCGTGGCCAGCAGGGCCGCCTTTTCGGCGGCGTCGCGTTCCTCGTTGGAACTCGTGGCCTCCTCGGTGGCGATCTTGACGAGTTTGTCGGCCATCATCACGGCGGCCGTGATACCGCGCAGGCCCAGCGGGAACCGGACCGTCTCCAGCCGCCGTTCCCGGGCCTCGGCGTTACGGGCCAGCCGCCGCGCAATGCCCACGTGGCTCTGAGCTGCCCGGGCGGCACGCTCGGCAAGGGCAGGGTCCACGCCGTCGCGCTTCACCAGCAGGGCCGCGACGTCGGCGGCCGGCGGCAGCCGCAGCGCCACCGCACGGCACCTCGACCGGATGGTCACCAGGACGTCCGCGGGGGATGGAGCACACAGCATCCAGATGGTGCGTGGCGTAGGCTCCTCGATGGCCTTGAGCAGCACGTTGGTGGTGCGCTCTGCCATGCGGTCGGCGTCCTCCACCACGATGATCCGCCAGCGCGCCGACGACGGCCGGTTGCCGGCCGTGGACACGAGTTCGCGCGCCTCTTCAATGGTGATGGTCACCTTTTCGGTGCGGACAAAGGAGACGTCCGCGTGGGTTTCGCCCACAATGGTTAGGCACGCGGGGCAGGTACCGCAGCCGCGCAGGGTGACGTCGTCCTGGTCGCAGTTCAGTGCGGCGGCGAAAGCTTTGGCCGCGTTTGAACGCCCCGAACCCGGAGGCCCGGTAAACAGCCAGGCGTGTGTGAGCCCTTCACCCATGGAGGCTTGCCGCAGCTGGGCGACGACGGCTGGCTGCCCCTGCAGGTCGTCCCAGACGGTCATGGCTGCCTACCGGCTGCCGTCAGGAGCTGCTCGACGCGCGCCAGGATCAGTCCCGCGATCTCCTCGACGGGAAGCCCCGCCTCCAGTACCAGGTAACGCTCCGGCCTGGCCTCGGCGAGGTCCAGGAACGCCTGCCGGATCCGGGCGTGAAACTCGTCGGCTTCGGATTCCAGCCGGTCCTCGGCAGTGTCCCCCGCGGTGCGGCGGCTGCGTCCCTCGGCCGGGTGGACATCCAGGAGCACTGTCAGGTCCGGCCGCAGCCCGGAGGTGGCCCATTCGTTAACGCTCCGGACGGCATCCGTGCCGAGGCCGCGGCCGGCGCCCTGGTAGGCCACCGAGGAGTCGATGTAGCGGTCCGTCAGAACCACCTCACCGCGGGCCAGGGCCGGCCTGATGACCTGGCTGGCGTGCGCAGCGCGGGAGGCGGCGAAGATCAGGGCCTCGGTGTGGGCGTCGATGTGGCCGTGGCCGTGATCCAGCACCAGGGAACGGAGCTTCTCGCCGATGGGCGTACCTCCGGGTTCCCGGGTCCGCAGCACGGTGAGGCCGCGCGATTCCAGCGAGCCGGCCAGCCGGGCCGCCTGCGTCGACTTGCCGGCACCGTCACCGCCCTCGAAGGCGATGAAAAGTCCGGAACTCTGCATATTCACTTATCCAGCCTACCGATTTCCACCGACGAAAATGCCCGGCACCTGCTTCTGCACCTCGCCTGAAGCAGCCGCTTTCCCAGCAGGCAGGCACCCAACGTACCCTTTGACCATGAGTCTTTCCGATCAGCACGCCGCCTCCCTGTCCGCCGAAACGGTGGTGGTGGCCGCCGGCCGTCCGCCCCGCGAACACGATGCGCCCGTCAACCCGCCCATCGTGCTCTCCTCCACGTACTTCGGCACCGGCGCGCTGGACGACGGCGACCGGGGATACGGCCGTTACTCCAACCCCACCTGGGACCCGTTCGAGGAGGCGCTCGGCCAGCTCGAGGGCGCCTCGCTGCCGGGCCTGCTGTACTCCTCCGGCCTGGCGGCGGTCAGCTCCGCCCTCTCCCTGATCCCCAACGGGGGCGTCCTGGTGATGCCGTCCCACAGCTATTCGGGATCGCTGGTCATGGCCGCCGAGCTGGCGGAAAAGGGCCTCCTCGAGCTCCGCACCGTGGACATCGCGGACACCGAAGCGGTGCGGGCCCAGATTGCGCCGCAGGGCGGCAAGGCGGCGGACATGCTGTGGCTGGAAAGCCCCACCAACCCCATGCTCGGCATCGCGGACATCCGTGCCCTGACGCAGGCTGCCCATGACGCCGACGCCGTCGTCGTCACGGACAACACCTTCTCCACGCCTTTGGTGCAGCAGCCGCTCAGCCTGGGTTCCGACGTCGTACTTCACTCGGTGACCAAGTACCTGGCCGGCCACTCCGACGTGGTGCTGGGCGCCCTGGTGACCAATGATGAAAAACTGCGAGAAACGCTCCTCCACCACCGCATCATCCACGGCGGCATCGCCGGGCCCTTCGAAGCATGGCTGGCGCTGCGCGGACTGCGGACCCTGGCCCTGCGGATTGAACGGTCGCAGGCCACGGCAGGGGTGCTCGCCGAGCGGCTCAGCGCGCACCCGGCCCTGGAGAGTGTGCGGTACCCGGGCCTCGTGTCCGACCCCGGCCACGATCTGGCCAAGTCACAGATGAGCGGCTTCGGTTCCATCCTCTGCGTCCAGGTTGCCGCTGCCGGCGGGCTCAGTGCTTCCGAAACCGCGGACAAACTGGTCCGGGCACTGGACCTGTGGCTGCCGGCCACGTCCCTCGGCGGGGTTGAGTCACTCATCGAGCGGCGGCGCCGGCATGCCGCGGAACCGGCCAGCGTCCCCGAGAACCTGGTCCGGCTGAGTGTCGGCATCGAAAACGTCGAGGACCTCTGGGCCGATTTGAAGCAGGCGCTGGACGCGCTGGACCGATAGGCTGGGCTGGTGGACGGACGACTACTGATTTTCTACGTTGAGAGCACGGTCTACTACATCCTGGGGCTGATAGCGCTGGCCCTCGAGGTGTGGGCCTTCTTTGACTGTGTCCGCCACCGGCCCAACGCCTTCGAGGCTGTAGGCAAGCGCACCAAGACATTCTGGCTGGCATTGACCGGCGGCAGCCTGGCCGTCGGCGCGCTGTCCGTGCTCGGCGGCGGAGCGGGCGGCCTCCTCGGCCCGCTTGGCCTGTTCGGCCTCGCAGCCGTGGTGGCAGCCTCCGTCTACCTGGCCGACGTCCGGCCGGCCGTGAAGGACGCCGGCCGCGGCGGCCGCCGGAACATGGGCCCCTACGGCCCCTGGTGACCTGCGTGTGGCCGGCACCTAAACTTCTGGTGCCACGGCTTCCCAGCCGACCGTAAGTTCGCCCAGCCGCCAACGCGAGGGGCCATCCTGCACCGGCCACCCGCCGTCGAGCACTGCCCGGCACATGGCACCCCACCGTTGCCGGTTCCCGAACGGTGCCAGCGGCGCCGCCTCAAGCCAGGCGCGGTCCATCGCCTGCAAGAGCGTGTGGATCCGTTCACCGGGAACATTGCGGTGGATGAGGGCTTTGGGCAGGCGTTCCGCGATCTCGGACGGCAGCACGAAACTCCCGAACCGCACTGACATGGTGAGGCTTAGCGGACGCTCGGTATCGAGGGCAATCCACGCTGAGCGCCGGCCAATCTCGTCGCACGTCCCGTCAATGAACAGACCGTCCGCAGCCAGTCGGCCCTGCACCAGTTCCCAGATGCCGCGGACGTCAGCTTCCTCGTACTGCCGCAGGACGTTGAACGCGCGCACGAATACCGGGTTGCCGGGCACCGGAAGTTCGAATCCTCCATTGTGGAAACTCAGGCCCGGGCGCTCCAGCGCCTTCGCCGCCCGTACCCGTTCCGGTTCAATCTCGATCCCGCACACGCGCACATCCGGCCGTACCGCCCGGAGCCGTTCAAAGAGTTCGACGGCGGTGGCCGGCGAGGCGCCGTAGCCCAGGTCCACCACGAGCGGGTCAGCCGCCCGTCGGAGCCGCCAGGCCTGCGGCCCCGCCAGCCACCGGTCCAGCCGGCGCATGCGGTTCGGGTTGGTGGTGCCGCGGGTCACGTTCCCCACCGGCTTGCCCCGGCTGCTCCGGTTGGTCACCACCCGTTCTGCTTTCTGCACCACGGTCCCAGCCTATCGGGCGCACCTTCCCGGCCCCGGATGCGGCCGACGCTTTGGGCGTCCCCTGCCGCGTGATGTAACTCTCGGCAGCCGCGGGCCGCGCTCGGCTAGGATGAAAATCATGACTTACAAGCTGATTCTGCTGCGCCACGGCCACAGCGAATGGAACGCCAAGAACCTGTTCACCGGTTGGGTGGACGTCGACCTGAACGACCAGGGCCGCGAGGAAGCAGCACGCGGTGGAGAACTGCTGGTTGAGAACAACATTCTCCCGGACATCCTCTACACCTCACTCCTGAAGCGGGCCATCAACACGGCCAACATCTCCCTGGACAAGGCCGACCGTGGCTGGATCCCCGTCAAGCGCGACTGGCGTCTGAACGAGCGCCACTACGGTGCACTGCAGGGCAAGGACAAGGCCCAGACCCTGGCCGAATTCGGCGAGGACCAGTTCATGCTGTGGCGCCGCTCCTACGACACCCCGCCGCCGCCCCTGGATGACAACAGCGAATTCTCCCAGTCCCGCGACCCGCGCTACGCGGACCTCGGCGACGACCTGCCCCGCACCGAGTGCCTCAAGGACGTCCTCATCCGCCTGCTTCCGTACTGGGAGTCGGACATCAAGGAAGACCTGAAGGCCGGCAAGACCGTGCTGGTCACCGCCCACGGCAACTCCCTGCGCGCCCTGGTCAAGCACCTGGACGGCATCAGCGACGACGCCATCGCCAGCCTGAACATCCCCACCGGCATCCCGCTGGTCTACGACCTGGACGAGAACTTCCAGCCGATCACCCCCGGCGGAACCTACCTCGACCCCGACGCAGCGGCCGAGGCGATTCTTGCCGTGGCGAACCAGGGCAAGAAGTAGCCCGCTGCCCGCCGCTGCTTGAGCTTTTCGCAACCAAAAAGGACGACGCCGGCCGGTCACCTCAGGTGACCAGCCGGCGTCGTCCGTTTAATCCCGTGGAGTCTTTGTCCACTTATTCGCCCCAAATACCCCTGAGGGGCCGATCAGTGGACAAAAACTCGAAGGTGGTTGCTTAGCCGTGCCGCTTGCTTAGCCGTGCTCGATGCTGTTCGGGTGCCACGCGCCGGTCACGAGGTAGGTGACCTTCTGCGCCACGGACACGCCGTGATCCGCGAAGCGCTCGAAATAGCGGCTGGCCAGTGCCACGTCCACGGTGGTGGCCGGCGATTCCTGCCAGTCGGGCCGTGCGATCGCCTTGAAGACGCTGAGGTGCAGATCGTTCACGGCGGAGTTGGCCTTGAGGATGTCGCGGGCAACCTCGAGGTCGCGGGTCTCCAGCAGCTGCGTGAGCTTGTTCGCGATCTCGATGTCCTGCTCGGCGAAGCTCTTGAACGTCCCGGTGAGCGATTCCGGGATCACCGTGGAGGGGAACCGCAGCCGGGCGAGCTGGGCGATGTGGCGGGCAAGATCGCCCATGCGCTCCAGGGATGCGCTCATCCGCAGCGAGCCGACGATCATCCGCAGGTCGCTGGCCACGGGGCCCTGCAGGGCAAGGATGTCGATGGCCCGCTCGTCGAGGCTGTTCTGCAGGAAGTCGATCCTGGCGTCGGCGGCGATGACGTCCTGTGCCAGGTCGACGTCGGCACTTTCAAACGATGTGGTTGCCTTGCCGATCGCTTCGCTGACCAGCTTTGAAATCTCGATGAGGTCCTCGCCCACATGGGCCAGCTCCTCCTGAAAAACCTTGCGCACGTAGGCGTCCTTTCCTTGGAAACTCCGCCCCGCCGCGGCGGTCAGAATTTCGTGTCACCGTTCCGGCAGTCCAACGGCACACTCTTCCAGTGTTCGGTGAACTGTTGCATATCTCAAGATGAACGTTAGCTGAATCCGCACTGCGTGGGCCGTTTATCGGATATTGGGGCTTCCCGGAAGCATAAGCTGGAGGCGTGGATCCAATGCTCTTAGGTGTCATCGCCGGCCTGCTGGGCCTGTCGTTCGGCGTCTTTGGCGTGCTCGCGTTCCGCGCCAGCGAGAAGCAGCGCGAGCTCGTGGACATCGAGTACGACGAACCGGCGCTGCCCCAGGGCTCCGCGGAAGTCCTCGCCGTCGTCGGGCAGGCGTTCGTGGTGGTGGACGCAATTGACGGCGTCGTCCGGGCCAGTCCGGCGGCGTACGCCTACGGCCTGGTCCGCGGCCACACCGTGGTGCACCGCGAACTGCTGGACATGACGGCGAACGTCCGCCGTGACGGCGTCATTCTGGAGCGGCAGCTCGAACTGCCCCGGGGTCCGCTTGGCCAGGGAACCATCATCGTGCAGGTCCGGGCAGCAATGCTGGGCGAGGAATACATTGTCCTGCTGGCCGATGACCGCACCGAGATCACCCGAACCGAGGAGATCCGCAACGACTTCGTGGCCAACGTGTCCCACGAACTGAAGACGCCGGTGGGCGCCATCTCGCTGCTGGCCGAAGCACTGGAGTCGTCGGCGGACGACGAGGATGCCGTCCGCCGCTTCGCGAAACGCATGCACAAGGAGTCGGCCCGCCTCGCTGCGCTGGTGCAGGACATCATTGAGCTGTCCCGGCTGCAGGGCGCCAACGTGGCGCAGCAGGGGCACCCCGTGGATATCAATGACGTTATCTCCGAGGCTGTGGACCGGTCGCAGCTGCCCGCCGAGAGCAAGAACATCCAGATCGTCATCGGCGGCCGCGCCGAGGCCAAGGTCTACGGCGACCAGGACCTGCTGGTGACGGCGCTGCGGAACCTCATCGACAACGCCATCCGGTACTCGCCGGAAAACACACGGGTGGGCATCGGCGTGCGGTCCAAGGAAGGCCTCGTTTCCGTTTCAGTCACTGACCAGGGCGAAGGCCTGTCACCCGAGGACCAGGAACGGGTGTTCGAGCGTTTCTACCGGGTGGACGCGGCCCGGTCCCGCCACACCGGCGGAACCGGTCTGGGCCTGAGCATCGTCAAGCACGTTGTTTCCAACCACGGCGGGGAAGTCACGCTCTGGTCCCAGCCGGGCCAGGGCTCCACGTTCACCCTCCGGCTGCCGGAGATGGAAGTGCAGGAAGAGGAGGCCGCGCCGGAACCGCGCCCCCGTTCCGGGGACGCCCGCGCCGCCAAGGAAGCCAAAGCGCTGGCGCCCGCTTCACCGCAGGGCCAGCCTGACCGGGCGCAACAGGCCAAGGAACCACACGACGCCGCCGGCGTCCACGAACGAGGAGCTAACGCTTGAGCAGGATTCTGATTGTTGAGGACGAGGAGTCGTTCAGCGATCCCCTTTCCTATCTTCTGGGCAAGGAAGGGTTCGAAGTGGAGGTCGTGGACAACGGCCTCGACGCCATCACGGAATTCGACCGCAACGGGGCAGACCTCGTGCTGCTCGACCTGCAGCTGCCGGGTCAGTCCGGCACGGAGGTCTGCCGGCAGCTTCGGCAGCGCTCCACAGTCCCGGTCATCATGCTGACCGCCAAGGACACCGAGATCGACAAGGTCGTCGGGCTTGAGCTGGGCGCAGACGACTACGTCACCAAGCCCTACTCCTCCCGTGAGCTGGTGGCCCGTGTCCGCGCGGTGCTGCGCCGCCAGGGCGAACCGGAGGAACTCATCTCATCCACCGTCCATGCCGGCCCGGTGCGGATGGACATCGAGCGGCACGTGGTCAGTGTCGACGGCGAGCAGGTGTCGCTGCCGCTGAAGGAGTTTGAACTGCTGGAGATGCTGTTGCGCAACTCCGGCCGCGTACTGACCCGCGGCCAGCTGATCGACCGGGTCTGGGGCTCCGACTATGTGGGCGACACCAAAACACTCGATGTCCACGTGAAGCGCCTGCGCAGCAAGATCGAGCCCGACCCGTCCCTGCCGCGGTACCTCGTCACCGTGCGCGGACTGGGCTACAAGTTCGAGCCGTAGAAGCTGGCCTCCGCCGGCCAGGCCCCGGCGAGGCGCTGGCCGCGAAAGCGCCGACAACACGAAGAAGGAGGGGTTCCCGGCCGGGAACCCCTCCTTCTTGTATTGCCGCTTTGTGGGCTGCGCTCTTAGTGGCCTTCGGTGTGCGTGGGCGTGGCGGACTCGCTCGGAGTAGCGGTCTGGCTCGGCGTGGCAGACTCGCTGGGGCTGCCGCCCGGCAGGTAGGCGGCGTATTCCTTCAGCGTGCCGTCCACCACGGGAATCTTCACGGTCTTGTTGACGTTGGTGCCGTCCTCGGTGACCTGGACGTCCACGAGGGATCCGGGCTTGCCGCCGGACGTGCTCAGGACGGCTGCGTCCGCGGACTCGTTCAGCAGGGTGTAGGCGTTCTGCTTGACCGAAACTTCAGTCTGTGCGCCTTCTGCTCCCTTGAGGGTGACCTTGACGTCCTTCGACGAGGAGTTGTAGACGGCACCGATGACGCGGCCCGGCTGGTTCTCGCCACCGGAAACGATCAGCATGTTGCGCAGCTGGACCGGTCCGACCTCGGCACGGGTTCCGTCGGACGCGGCGTACTGGTGAGAGGTCTGCTGGGCGTTAACGTAGCCGCAGCCCGTCAGGGCCAGCAGGCCGACGCTCAGGGCGGCTGCCGCCATTGCCATCTTGCCGCTCTGGCCCCGGTTCATCGCAGTGAAACGCACGTCACGCACTCCTCGAAAAGTCTTTGAAACAGTTTTCAGGCATAGCCTATCGGCAAATAGGGGCAAACAAGGATTCGGCCCCGCCACATGACTGGCCCCTCGGCCGCCACCTTAGGGGGTCGCAGGGGCCCGTTCGGAGGCCCGCAACTACCCGTGCGTAACGCTTGTGGGCGTGCATGCGATGCACTATTGTTCGCATTCGTCAAGGGGTCTGAGCGGCTGATTTGGGCCATTTTCCGCGTATTTACGGGGTTTCCGGGCGGTATCCACGCCAGTCATATGCCTTAATCGTGATAGACTGGTCTGCGGGAAAGGGGAAAGTCCACATGGTTTTTGAGGTCGGCGAGACAGTAGTTTACCCTCACCACGGTGCAGCAAAAATTGAAGAGATCAAGATGCGCACTGTCAAGGGCGAAGAGAAGATGTATCTCAAGCTCAAGGTGGCTCAGGGTGATCTGACCATTGAAGTTCCAGCAGAGAACGTTGACCTTGTTGGGGTTCGCGACGTAGTGGGCAAAGACGGTTTGGAGCATGTGTTTGACGTGCTCCGTGCCGAGTTCACTGAAGAGCCCACCAACTGGTCGCGTCGTTACAAGGCAAATCTGGAGAAGCTTGCTTCCGGTGACGTCATCAAGGTTGCAGAGGTCGTCCGCGACCTGTGGCGCCGGGATCACGACCGGGGCCTTTCCGCAGGCGAGAAGCGTATGCTGGCCAAGGCCCGGCAGATTCTGATTTCAGAATTGGCTCTGGCTGAAAAGACCGACGAAGAGAAGGCTGCGAGCGTTCTCGACGAGGTCCTGGCTTCCTAAGTACTAGGAGCTTCCTAACAAGAATTGAACCCCGGTGGCACCGTGCCGCCGGGGTTTCTTCTTGCCCAAAATCCGGCAGCCCGAAATCCCCTGCAGGCAGCACCTGCGGGGTGTTTGTGGCGCCGGGACCGCCCGCGGTTGCCGCTGCGTTGGGAGATGGAGGGGGAGCGGGGCAGGGACGTAGGCTAGAGCGCATGAACACTGCACCCAGCCGCCCTGTGACCGCCGTGATCCTCGTCGCCGCCGGTTCCGGGCAAAGGCTGGGGTATGGCATGCCGAAGGCCGCCGTGCCGCTGGGTGGTGAAACAATCCTCATGCATGCCTTGCGCGGGATCGTCGCGGCAGGCATCGCCAGCCAGGTGTGCATCGCGCTTCCGGCAGGGGAAGAGGAACTTCGCCGGCTCTGCGAGGACTTCCGGTTGGAGCTGGTGGACGGCGGCCCGCTCCTGACCATGGTCGACGGCGGGGCCTCCAGGGCGGATTCGGTCCGTTCCGCTCTGGCCGCCGTGGAGGACGGCACCGAAGCGGTTCTGGTCCATGACGCCGCCCGCGCGCTGACGCCGGAGCAGGTCTTCCACCGGGTGGCCCAGGCCCTGGCTGCCGGCGCCGATGCGGTGATTCCGGTGATTCCGGTGGTGGACACGGTCAAGACGGTCGCCGCCACCGAGGGACCGGGCACGGACATCGCACCCGAACTGGTCACGGGAACCGCCCCGAGGGAGGAGCTCCGGGCAGTCCAGACCCCGCAGGGCTTCAGGCTCTCCGTTCTGCGGCAGGCGCACGAGGCAGCCGCGGGCTTCGATGAGCGCCGGGCCGCCGCGGTTACCGACGACGCCATGCTGGTGGAGCTTCTTGGTGTGCCGGTGCATGCCGTCCGCGGGGCCAGCCAGTCACTGAAAATCACCACTCCGCTGGACCTCATCATCGCCGAGGGCCTGCTCGAAGGTCCCCTCGGCGCCCGTTGGGTGGAAGGCTGATCGACCACATGACGAAAGGCGCCATGACAGACAACGCTTCGCCGACCTCAGCACCCCTGCCACGGACAGGCATCGGCATCGACGTGCACGCCTTTGCCCCGGACAGCGACCCCCGGCCGCTCTGGCTGGGCGGGCTTTTTTGGGAAGGGGAGCGGGGTCTCGCCGGCCATTCCGACGGCGATCCCGTGGCGCACGCCGCAGCCGACGCCCTGTTTTCTGCCTGCGGAATCGGGGATCTGGGTACCCACTTCGGGACAGACCGGCCCGAGTTCGCCGGTGCCTCCGGAGTCACGCTGCTGGCCGAAGCAGCCCGGATCGTTCGGGCAGCAGGCTTCGAGATCGGCAACATCGCAGTGCAGTTCGTGGGCAACCGGCCCAAGTTCGGGCCGCGCAGGGATGAATCCCAGCGCGTCCTGACCGGTGCGGCCGGCGCCCCGGTCAGCGTCACCGCCACCACCAGCGACGGCCTCGGCTTCACCGGGCGCGGCGAAGGTATCTCCGCTGTGGCCACGGCCCTGGTCTACCCGGCGGTGTAGCTGCCGGCGCAACCGGCCAGCTGGGCAGCGTCCGCCCCCACAGCCGAATCGCCTAGGCTGGAAGAAGCACAAGTACCGCAATCCCAGGAGACCCGCCGTGAAAAAGCTGCTTCCCGCCGTCGTGATCGCAGGGATGCTGCTGGCCGGCTGTGCCGGCAGCCCCCGCATGAGCGTCGAGGAGAGCTGCAAGTTCCTGCAGGGCGACACGTTCAAGCCCACGGGCAACCAGCAGCAGCAGGCCGACCAGATCGCCAAGCACTACCAGGAGGTCGCCGACAAGGTGGCCCCGGACGTCGCCGACCCCATCCAGAAGATGGCCGACATCATGAAGCAGGTGGCCGGCACCTCGCTGGGAACCAAGAGCGCGGAGCAGACGGCGGAACTCGCCAGGCAGAACAACAGGATCGGCGAGGTCTGTAAGTAAGCGGGGACATTGGCATCGGCTAATCTGGAGCGGTGACCCTGCGCTTTTACGACACTGCATCCGCCGAAGTCCGTGACTTCGTTCCCCTGGTACCCGGCAAGGTAAGCCTGTATTACTGCGGTGCCACGGTGCAGGGCATGCCGCACGTGGGGCACATCCGCTCGGCCATCGCCTTCGACCAGCTCACCCGCTGGCTTGAGTACCGCGGCTTCCGCGTCACGGTGGTCCGCAACGTTACCGACATCGACGACAAGATCCTCGCCAAGTCCGAGGCCTCCTTCCACCCGGATTTCGAGCAGGAGCCGGGCTCCGTGCCTGAGGAGGAATGGTGGGCGCTGGCCTACCGGTATGAGCAGGAGTTCCTCAAGGCCTACGACACCCTCGGCGTCTCCCGGCCAACCTACGAACCGCGAGCAACGGGCCACATCCCGGAGATGCATGCGCTCATCCAGCTGCTGATCGACCGCGGCCACGCGTACCCTGCCCTCGACGGCTCGGGGGACGTCTACTTCGACGTGCGCTCCTGGAACAAGTACGGCGCACTGACGCGCCAGAAGATCGATGACATGCAGGGTGCCGCCGACGCCGACCCGCGCGGCAAAAAGGACCCCCGTGACTTCGCCCTCTGGAAGGGCCATAAAGAGGGGGAACCGAGGACGGCAAGCTGGGTGTCGCCGTGGGGCGCCGGCCGCCCGGGCTGGCACCTCGAATGCTCGGCGATGGTCACCAAATACCTCGGCACCGAATTCGACATCCACGGCGGTGGCCTCGACCTGCGCTTCCCGCACCACGAAAACGAGATGGCGCAATCCCAAGCGGCGGGCCACGGCTTCGCGAACTTCTGGATGCACAACGGCATGGTCACCTACCAGGGCGAAAAAATGTCGAAGTCGGTCGGCAACACCGTCAGCCCGGCGGAAATGCTGGAGCTCGCGCCGCCTCGCGTCGTCCGCTACTACCTCGGCCAGGCACAGTACCGCTCGGTGCTGGACTACCAGCCGACATCGCTGCAGGAGGCCACCGCCGCCGTCGAACGCATTGACGGCTTCGTGGCCCGCGCCGTCAGGGCGCTGTCCTCCGACGGCGCCCTCCTGGTGGGAACCCGCGGCACCGTGCCGGAGGCGTTCGCCGCTGCCATGGACGACGACCTCAACGTGCCGCAGGCCCTTGCGGTGCTGCACGACACTGTCCGCGCTGGAAACTCGGCACTCACCGATGGCGACCTCGCGGCTACGCGGCACGCGCTGTCCAGCGTGACCGACATGCTCAGGGTCCTGGGCATCAGCGCCGCCGCGCAGCCAGCCGTCGACGACCACGCCACCAGTGCCCTCGGCACGTTGGTTGAAGCGCAGCTCGCTGCCCGCGCCGAAGCCCGCTCAAGGAAGGACTGGGCTGCCTCGGACGCCATCCGGGACACCCTCGCGGCCGCCGGCGTCCTGGTGGAGGACAGCGCCGACGGCGCCACGTGGAGCCTGCAGCGCGGCTAGCCTTCGCGGCTCCTGGCCCGTCCGGTCACCGATTTAACGCCAGTCAGTAGACTGGAGTGCAGACGTACTCATTACAACCAAGGGTGGAACTCATGGCCAACAACGGTCGCCCGGGCGCAATCCGCAAGCTCAAGAAGGGCCCCACCACCGGAACCGGTGGCCACGGCCGCAAGGCACTCGAAGGCAAGGGGCCAACCCCCAAGGCCGAAGACCGCCCGTACCACAAGGCCTACAAGAACAAGCAGCTCTCCGAGCGCTCCGAGGCCAAGCGCTCCGGCGGCGGCGGCCGCAGCGCCGGTGCACGGTCGGGCCCGAAGGGCCGCGCCACCGAGGAAGTGGTCACCGGCCGCAACTCTGTCGTGGAGGCGCTCCGGGCCGGGATCCCGGCGAAGGCACTGCACGTGGCCATCCGCATCGAGATGGACGACCGCGTCAAGGAATCCCTCAAGCTGGCTGCCGAACGCGGCATCCCGCTGCTGGAAACCGGCAAGCCTGAGCTCGACCGGATGACCGAAGACGCCGTGCACCAGGGCCTCGTGCTGCAGATCCCGCCGTACGAGTACCAGGACGCCTACGATCTCGCTGAACAGACCGTGGAGCGCTGGAAGAAGGGGCACGTCGCGAACGCACCCCTCTTCGTCGCCCTCGATGGCATTACGGATCCCCGCAACCTCGGCGCGATCATCCGTTCGGTGTCCGCCTTCAGCGGCCACGGCGTCATCGTTCCCGAGCGCCGCTCCGTGGGCGTCACCGCCGCAGCCTGGAAGACCAGCGCTGGCGCGGCCGTCCGAGTGCCCGTGGCCCGCGCCTCGAACCTGAACAACGCCCTGAAGCAGTTCAAGTCCATGGGCATCTTCGTCCTGGGGCTCGACGGCGACGGCGACGTCTCGCTGCCGGATCTGACGCTCGCCACCGAGCCCGTCTGCATCGTGGTCGGCTCCGAAGGCAAGGGCCTCAGCCGCCTCGTCCGCGAAAACTGCGACCAGATCGTCTCCATCCCGATCGACTCCGCCATGGAATCTCTGAACGCATCCATGGCTGTCGGCATCTCGCTCTATGAGGTCTCGCGCCAGCGCTCCGCCAAGTAAGCCCCGGGGGGACGCTTCCTCACCTTCCGCAGCGAAACGGCCAACGCTTCCGCAGCCAGGTTCACTGGTGCGGAAGCGTTCCGTTTTAAGCGGCGGGGATGAACTGGTCCCCGATAGTTGGACCTGGTTAGTAAGGCCTAGGCTGCAAGGGCCTGGCTTCGGTATTGTATCGGGCTCAAGCCGTTGAGCTTCGTG
>NZ_JBNHFL010000033.1:0-52899 GCF_059090205.1 Arthrobacter sp. CMU6 | reverse complement strand
CGCTGCTGCCCGCCCACGAGGGAGTCGCGGTCTACGCCGCCCTGACCCGGCACGCCGACACCCTCCACGCCACCGGCGACCCCCGCAGCCTGGGACAGATCAAGGCCGACACCCTAGTCGAACGGACCACCGGCACCCCCGGCGGCATCACCGGCATCGACATCAGCCTCGTCATGACCGACCGAACCCTCCTCCAAGCCGACACCGAACCCGCCCGCCTCACCGGCTACGGTGCCGTCCCCGCTGCCTGGGCCCGCAACCTCCTCAACCAGTCGGAAGCCCCGGACAGCAGTCAAGCACAGGACATCAGGCCAGCCCCGGACCGGAGACCAACAGCGGGACAAGACACTCCGGCTGTCGCCTCAAACACCGGCCAGAAGGACGCTACGCAGAAGCTCAAGATCTGGCTCCGCCGCCTCTACACCGCCCCGGGAACGGGCGACCTCGTGGCCATGGACTCCCAAAGGCGGCTCTTCCCGGCACCGCTGCGCCGCTTCATCCAGATCCGGGACGACACTTGCCGCACACCCTACTGCGACGCACCTATCCGCCACCTTGACCACATCATCCCCTGGCACGAGAACGGACCAACCAGCCTGGCCAACGGTGCCGGGCTCTGCGAAGCGTGCAACCACACCAAGGAACTCCCCGGATGGAAAGCAAAGCCCAGGCCCGGGCCGCGGCATACCTTCGAGATCACCACCCCCACCGGCCACAATTACCGCTCCACGGCACCCCCGTTACCAGGGACCAGCCTGCGCGAAACAGGACTCCGCGAAAGGCACCAGTCCATGCAGCCCGGCCCGGCCGCGTAGACCGTATGGTGCTAGGTCGCGGGAAAGCAAGCCGCGGGAAGCAAGCCGCGCGGAGACGTAAACGCGGAGTTGTAAGCGCGGCAGGGCATAAGTTGGGGATGAATACACCTCAGGCGGGACAGTCATTCTGCCCCGCCTGAGGTGATCGCCAGCGCAGGTCTAGGCAGTCAACCCACCCAGCGCTACCTGACTACGGCTGCTCGACGAGCAGGCCCTTGGCCTTCAGCACCTCGGTGAGGTTGCACAGCTCGATGGTGGTTCCGCCGGCCTGGTAGAGGCCGATGAGCTCGCGCTCGGCGTCGTCACGTTCCTGGGAGAGGCGGATGACTTCCTCGATCTCTTCCTTCCGGACCACAACAACTCCGTCGGCGTCGCCGCGCAGGACGTCGCCCGGGTAGATGATCTCGTCACCGAAAACCACAGGGTGGTTGATGGGGCCAATGGTTTCCTTAACAGTGCCCTTGATGGAGACACTGCCCGAGAAGACGGGCAGGCCCAGTTCAATGAGGTCCTGGGTGTCGCGGACGCCGGAGTCCGTTACCAGGCCCGCGAGGCCCTTGGCCTTCATGGCGTTGCCGAGGACGTCGCCGAACGTTCCGGCTTCCTCGTACTCCCCCGCCGCGGCCAGGACAACGTCCCCGGCCTCGGCGTAGTGGATGGCCACCTGCAGCATGAGGTTATCCCGCGGAGCGCAGCGGACAGTGGTGGCGGGACCGCAGAAGGACATGCTTCGGTCGATCGGCTTGATCTTGGAGCTGAGGGCTCCCTTGCGGCCCTGTGCCTCGTGGATCGTGGCCGAGGAGAACTGCGCCAGGCGACGGACGGCATCGGCGTCGGGTCGTTCGATGTTGGTCTTTACGTGGATCACGGAATTTTCCTTCATTTGGTGGGTTGGCTGGGGGCCCGCTTGGCGAGGGTTAGCTGAGGGCCCGAACGGCCTTATCGATGGCTGCGATGGACTCTTCGATGACGTCGAGGCTGGTGGCGTAGGAGATCCGGAAGTAGGGGCCCAGTCCGTAGGCCGATCCCTGGATGACGGCGACGGAGGCTGCCTCAAGAAGGTAGAGCGTGAAGTCCTCGTCATTGGCGATGACCTTCCCCTCCGGGGTGGTCTTGCCAATGGCACCGCCACAGTTGACGTACACGTAAAAGGCGCCTTCCGGCGTCGCGCATGAAAGGCCGTCGACGGCGTTCAGCCCGGCCACCGCTGCATCGCGCCGGCTGCGGTAAACCTCCACACTCTCCCGCACGAAGGTCTGGTCGCCGGTGAGCGCGGCGGCGCTGGCGGCCTGGCTCACGGAGGACGGGCAGGAGGAGATCTGCGACTGGAGCTTGTTGATCGCCGCGATCAGCGGCGCCGGCCCGGCGGCGTAGCCCAGCCGCCAGCCGGTCATGGCGTAGGCCTTCGACACGCCGTTGACGGCGAGAATCCGGTCCTTCAGTTCCGGCGCTACCTCCACCAGGCTCGTAATCCGGCCGGAACCGAAGTAGATCTGGTCGTAGATCTCGTCCGTGAGGACGTAGACGTTCGGGAAGTTCGCCAGCACATCCGCCAGGGCCCGTAGTTCCGCCCGGGTGTACACGGCACCTGTGGGGTTCGACGGGGTGTTCAGGATGACCCACTTGGTCCGTTCGTTCAGCGCCCCGGCCAGGGCTTCGGGGGTCAGCTTGAAGCCCGACTCCTCGCCGCAGGTGACAACCACCGGGGTGCCCTCGTTCGCGAGCACCATGTCCGGGTAGGAAACCCAGTACGGGGCGGGCACCACAACCTCGTCGCCCGTGTCCAGCGAAGCCATGAACGCCGTGAAGATCACCTGCTTGGCGCCACCGCCGATGGTGATCTCAGCCGGGGTGTAGTGGATGCCGCTGCGCAGCTCGATGGTCTGGAGGATCGCCTGCTGCAGCGCTGGCGTGCCGGTGACCGAGGTGTACTTCGTCTCGCCCTTGCTGATCGCCTCAACCGCTGCAGCCTTGATGTGCTCAGGGGTATCGAAGTCCGGCTCACCAACTGTCAGGTCCAGGATCCGGCGCCCTTCCGCTTTCAGCTCACGCACGCGGGCCGCTGCGGCCACGCTGGCAGAAGACTTGATGCGGGACACTCGCGATGCAGGTTCAAATTCAGACATGGTCTCTTCCTAGGGAGTCAGGAGGGAGCGATACTCGTTCCTTCGACACTAGGGACTCCCGGCCGGTATGGATAAGACCTAATCTGCGTGGGCGGATAAGCGTCTCTTATGGACCGCCGTCGAACGTCCTGCAGAAGAACCCTGACCAAACCTTTTGGTTATGGGTCCACGCACTATAGGTATTTCCGCCGCACCGTCCGGCCTGCCTAGCCTTCTACATAAGTCGGGCCCGCTTGGCGGGCGCAATTTGGCGGGCGCCATTCGGCGGGCGCCACTTGGCCGGCCCAATCCGGCGCCGTACGACGTAAATCCGAACCGAGGAGTGCTCTTGGCTGTTCTGCACCGCGACGACCGCCGGGAAGGCTATTACCGCTATCGGGGACGGCGAAACCGGACGCGACTGCTGTCCAGGCGGAAAAGACACGCAAGCTGCTCAGGGACAGCAGGCAGCGTATTTCCTTCAATGCCGCCAGCATGCGCGCCTTCTCCGTCCGGCTGAACCAGCAGATCGCCCAGGCGCTTTGCGACGGCCTGAAAGTCACCCGCATCGCCGAGGCCGCGGAGCTCTCCCGCTGGGCGGTCCGCACCGTGGGCCTGTCGTCCGACGACCTGCTCCCGTCGGGTCTGCCGGCCGAGCAGCACCTTGCCGCCATCCGCCGGCTCAAGTCGGAGCTGGCTGAACTTGAGGAGTCCAAGGCCGCTCTGGAGGACCGCCGCCTGGGCCTCCTGGCAGCAGCACGACGGCGGGGGGTTCTGGATGACTATGAGCTCGCCGCCCTCAGTGGTTTGCAGCGCGAAATGATCCGGAAAATGACCTGGGGCATCCAGCCGGAATCCGGAGCGATCCCGGCGTAACCCGGCAGGGCGTCGTCGTACGCGGCGTCGTTCTCGTCAAGGCCTAGCGAGGGAGCGCAAGCGAGCGTAGCGTCGTTCGGAGGAACGGCGGTGTCGGCAGCGGCAGGCCTAAGGGTAACTGCACGCTTGCTGGTTGCTCGGAGGTGGCCCCGATGGCTGGATGGAATGCTGATACGGCGGCAGGACCGCTGGGTGCCGGGACCGTCACGCTGGTTGAGGGATCGTCCTTCTGTATTTCCTTGCCGAACGGGGACATCAGTACAGAGCATCCGCATGGCCTTTTTGTGCGCGACGCCCGCATCCTCTCGGGCTGGAGCCTGACGGTTGATGGCCTGGCGCTTGAGCCGCTTGCCGCGGAGACGAAGGAGCCGTACCGGGCATTGTTCGTCGGCCGGGTTCCGCGCACGGACGGCTACGCCGACAGCCCGCTGATCGTGGAGCGGCTGCGGGAAGTGGGGGCCGGCCTCCAGGAGCAGGTCACCGTCCGGAACTTCTCCCTCGAGCCGGTCGACTGCGCCGTCGCGCTGAAAATCGGGGCCGACTTCGCGGATCTCTTCGAGGTGAAGGAGGCGCGGATCCAACGGCGCTGGGACGAGAACCGGCAGGCCGACGGCGGCGCGCTCACCATCCGGGCGGCGTGGCAGGACGTCCGGAAGGGCGTGGTGGTCCAGGCCCCGGGTGCGGACGTTTCGGCGGACGCGGTGACGTACCGGGCCACTGTTCCGGCGCATGGGCACTGGAGCGCAGTCCTGACCGCGCTGCCCGTCACCGAGGGGACCGATTCGGCGATGGCTTTTGTCCATTCCGAGGGGGACGGCCTGTCGCCCCGGGACCGCCGTCGGCGGGAGTGGGTGGCGAAGATCCCGGTCCTGCAGATGGGCAACCGGTCTGTTGAGCGGACCCTTAGCCGCAGCTACGACGATCTGGGCGCCCTTCGGATTGAGGACCCCGACCACCCTGAGCGTGTGGTGGTGGCCGCCGGGGCGCCCTGGTTCATGACCCTGTTCGGCAGGGACTCCCTGTGGGCTTCGGTCATGGCGATGCCGGTGGACCCGTCCCTGGCGCTGGGCACCCTGCAAACCCTGGCGGACCGCCAGGGATCCGTGGTTGATCCCATGACCGAGGAGGAACCGGGCAAGATCCTCCACGAGGTGCGGCTCGACGTTTCCAGCGGGCTGTCCCTGGGCGGCAAGTCAAACTACTACGGCAGCGTCGATGCCACGCCCCTGTTCCTGATGGTGCTCGGGGCGGTCAGCCGCTGGGGCTTCGGCAAGGAGACCATCGCCGCGTTGCTGCCCCACGCGGACCGGGCGCTCGAGTGGATCATGAACTACGGGGACAAGGACGGCGACGGCTTCGTCGAGTACGAGCGCCTCAATGACCAGGGGCTGATAAACCAGGGTTGGAAGGACTCCTGGGATGGAATCAACTTCGCCAACGGCAAACTGGCCGAGCCCCCGATCGCACTCTGCGAGGTCCAGGCCTACGTCTACGTCGCCTACCTGTCGCGGGCGTGGCTGGCGTACGACGCCGGGGACACGGCTTTGGGGGATGAGCTCACTGACCGCGCGGCCCGGCTGAAGAAACAGTTCAACGAGCAATTTTGGATCGCGGAACGCGGGTACTACGCCATAGCCCTCGACGGCAAGAAACAGCAGGTGGACGCGTGTGCCTCGAACATGGGGCACTGCCTGCTGCAGGGACTCATTGACCAGGACAAGGCCCCGATGGTGGCCGAGCACCTGATGTCCCCGGAGATGTTCAGCGGCTGGGGCGTGCGCACCCTGGCCAGCGACATGGGTGCCTACAACCCCGCCAGCTACCACAACGGATCTGTCTGGCCGCATGACAACGCCATCGTCGCCGCCGGGCTACTCCGCTACGGCTTCGTGGAAGAGGCGCAGCGGATCGCCACCGGGATGATGGACGCGGCCGAATACTCCGAGGGCCGCCTGCCGGAGCTGTTCTGTGGCTTCAACCGGGAGCAGCTCGCCGTCCCCGTCCCGTATCCGACGGCGTGCTCACCGCAGGCCTGGGCGGCCACCGCGCCGATCCAGCTGGTCACTAGCCTGATGCGGTATGACCCGGTGGTGTCCGCCGGCGGGGTGTGGATGGATCCCGTTCTTCCGGAGTCATTCGGGGACCTGCACATCCGCAACGCGCCGCTGGGCGGCGGCCGCATCACCATCGACATTGCCAACTCCGTTCCCTCCGTCCAAGGACTTCCGGAAGGGATGACGTTCCACCAGGGGCACCGGCCCTGGATGATCGAACTGGTTCAGCAGGCCACTCACCGCCGAAACGAACGGTTCGAGAGTTGGGGCCGGTAGCGGCGCCGCCGCCCCGTGTCATGCGACGCCTTCCAGGATCTTGGCCCGTGGCTGCACGGAGACGTAGTCGCCCTTGAAGAAGAGGAGCGGATCGACGTCGGAACGGGCGCTCAGCGCGTGGACCGCCGCCACCACAATGGTGTGGTCCCCGCCGTCGTACTCCTGGTGCAGCTCGCAGTCCACCCAGGCCAGGGCGCCGTCGAGGACAGGGTTGCCGAGGGGCGACGGCGAGTGCTCAACACCGGCGAACTTGTCCGCTCCGGGCCGGGCGAACTGGGCCGCGAGGTGCTGGAGGTCGGCGGGGAGGATGTTGACGGTGAAGCACCCAGCCTGGCGCAACAGCGGCCAGGTGCTGGAGGTCCGTGCCGGGCTGAAGGTCACCAGCGCCGGTTCCAGCGAGAGGGACGCAAAGGACTGGCAGGTGAACCCGGCAGGGCCGTTCTCGGTGGTGGCGGTGATCACGGTCAGGCCTGTTGCGAAGTGGCCCAGCACGTTGCGAATCCGGCGCGGGCTGAGGTCTGAGAGTTCCGTCATGGCGAGTCCTTTCGAAGCGTGTACACCCAATCAAGCACCTCGCTGCCCGCTTCCCAACCCCGGCTGCAACGAACTGACGCGCATGGAAACGCAGCTTCACCGGCCGAAGCGGGGCGTAACAAAACAGTCCAGGATGCATGCCTCTGGGTGACGAAGAACGTCGGGACACGTCGCTGCTGTGGGAACCGTCCCGGCAGTGCGTTTGGAGCTGCGGCTCCTGGCCGTGCTGCCGCAGGCCCGCCGCTCGGGCATCGGCTGGAGGCTGCTTGCCGAGTCGGCGAACCTTGCCCAGGCCACCGGCGCCAGCGGCCTGGTGCTCGACACGGGGGCGGACAACGAACGGTCCCAGCAGCTGTACCGGCGCTTCGGCTTTGTCCGGCGGCCGGAACGGGAGCGGCCCCGGCCTGCTCCGAAGGTCCAGGTGGTGGTGTACACGCTGGACCTGGCGGGATACCGGGCGGCGTAGTCAGCCGCAACGTGGCGACCGAGTTCTACACACGCAGGACACCGGCCCAGAGCTTGCCTAGGCTACCGGTACGTGGTGTGCCCGAGAGGCCAGGGAGCGGTCTGCAAAACCGTTTACGCGGGTTCGAATCCCGCCATCACGTCAGCTTCGGGCGGCTGGCTCAAGTGCCAGCGGACGCCGACGCCTGGACGTAGGTAGTCGGTGAGGAACCCGGTGAGAACGTCTCCTGGTGAGCAGATTCGCCAGTCACATTCTGATTTGCGGTAGAAAACTTCGAAACACTCCGCAAATGAGACATCATGGTTGTCATGCCGAAAATCCGCATCTCCGAAGCAGCGCGCTTCCTGGGCGTCAGCGACGACACCGTCCGCCGCTGGACCGAGAACGGGACCCTGACCCCGGTGAAGGACGCCTCCGGCCGGCTGGCCGTCGAGGGGCTCGAACTGGCGCACCTCGCCCGCGAGCAGGCGCAGCTGCCCGAGGACCCCACCCGTGTAGGAAGTTCAGCGCGCAACCGGTTCGTTGGCCTGGTCACCGGCATCACCGCGGACAAGGTCATGGCCCAGGTGGAGCTGCAGTGCGGCCCGTTCCGCGTCGTCTCCCTGATGAGCAGCGAAGCCGTCAGGGAGCTCGGCCTTGAACTCGGCTCCGTGGCCACCGCCGTGGTTAAGGCCACCACGGTCATCATCGAAACACCCCAGGGAAAGAGCATCATATGAGCATCCCCCGCGTTCGCATCAGCGCCCTGCTGGCTGCCGGCGTCCTTGCTGCCGGGCTGTCCGGCTGCGCTGCTTCCAATACCGCGAACGTCGCGGCCCAGAACGGCAGCTCGACGGAGGCCGGGACCGGCGGCACCCAAAAGCCGTCCGGTACCGTGACTGTGTTCGCCGCCGCATCCCTGAAGGCCACGTTCACCAAGATCGCCTCCGAGTTCGAAGACGCGAACCCGGGCACCAAGGTCACGCTCAACTTTGCCGGGTCCTCGGACCTGGTCACCCAGATCACCCAGGGCGCTCCGGCGGACGTGTTCGCTTCCGCCGACACCAAGAACATGGCCAAGCTCTCCGACGCCAGGCTCACCGACGGAACGGCGAGCAACTTCGCCACCAACGTCCTGGAGATCGCGGTTCCGCAGGCCAACCCGGCGTCGATCACTTCCTTCACTGACCTGGCGAAGCCGGGCGTCAAGGTGGTGGTCTGCGCACCGCAGGTACCCTGCGGCTCGGCCACCGAGAAGGTGGAAAAGGCCACCGGGACCGTCCTGAAACCCGTCAGCGAGGAATCGTCCGTCAGCGATGTCCTGGGCAAGGTCACCTCCGGGGAAGCCGACGCCGGCCTGGTCTACGCCACCGACGTCAGGAATGCACGCGACAAGGTCAAGGGCATCCCGTTCAGCGAGGCGGACCAGGCCGTGAACACCTACCCGATCGCCACCGTGGGCAGCAGCAGGAACAAGGAACTGGCCAGCGCCTTCATCGCCATGGTCACCGGCAGCGAAGGCAAGAAGGTCCTCAGTGACGCCGGTTTCGGAACCCCGTAGCAAGGCCTGGACGGCCCGCAAAACAAACAGACAGGACACCGGATACACCGGGGTTCCACCGTGGGTGTTCGCTCTCGCAGCAGCAGGAGCCCTGTTTGTCCTGCTGCCGCTGGCCGCCATGGTGGCCAAGGTGAACTGGGGGCAGTTCATCCCGCTCATTACCTCGGAGTCGTCCCTCACCGCGCTGGGGCTCAGCCTGCGGACCTCGGCCGCGAGTACCCTGCTGTGCATCGTGCTGGGCGTGCCCCTGGCAATCGTCCTGGCCCGGGCCAGGTTCCCGGGCCAGCGGCTGCTGCGGGCTTTCGTGCTCCTCCCCCTGGTCCTGCCGCCGGTCGTCGGCGGCATCGCCCTGCTCTACACGTTCGGCCGGCAGGGCCTGCTCGGGCGGAGCCTGGAGCTGGCGGGGATCCAGATCGCCTTCTCCACCACCGCCGTCGTTCTCGCACAGACATTCGTGGCGCTGCCGTTCCTGGTGGTCAGCCTCGAGGGTGCCCTGCGCACCGCCGGCACCAAGTACGAGGCGGTGGCGGCGACGCTCGGCGCGCGCCCCACCACGGTATTGCGGCGCGTCAGCATCCCGCTGGTGCTGCCGGGACTGGCTTCCGGCGCCGTGCTGTCCTTTGCGCGCTGTCTTGGGGAGTTCGGCGCTACCCTGACCTTCGCCGGCAGCCTGCAGGGGGTCACCCGCACCCTGCCCCTGGAGATCTACCTGCAGCGGGAAACCGATGCCGATGCCGCCGTCGCGCTCTCACTGGTGCTGGTCGCGGTGGCCGTTGCCGTCGTCGGACTTTCCTACCGGCGGCCCCGGGCGGTGGCGGCAGAGGCGGGGCCGGCAGCATGACCTTCACCCTCAACGCCGCGCTGCACGCGCGCAACTTCGACGTCGGGCTCACGCTCGGGCACTCTGAAACCGTCGCCGTGCTGGGGCCCAACGGAGCCGGCAAGTCGACGCTGCTGGGAATCATCGCCGGGCTGCTCCGCCCGGACAACGGGCACGCAGTACTCGGAGACAAGACACTCTTCAACCTCGACGGCGGGAACAGCCACTTCCTGCCGCCGCACGCCCGGGGAACAGCACTGCTCGCGCAGGAGCCGCTGCTCTTTCCGCACATGAGCGTGCTGGAGAACGTCGCCTTCGGGCCGCGGGCGGCGGGCGCGAACCGGGCCAGTGCGCTGCAGACGGCACGGCATTGGCTGGCCGAAGTGGAGGCCGCGGAGTTCGCGGACCGGCGGCCAGGCCAGCTCTCGGGCGGACAGGCACAGCGCGTCGCCATCGCCCGCGCCCTGGCCACGGATCCCGAACTGCTGCTCCTCGACGAACCCATGGCCGCCCTCGACATCCATGCAGCCCCCATGCTGCGCAGGCTCCTCAAGCGCGTCCTCGCCAACCGCCGGGCCATCATCATCACCCACGACGTCCTGGACGCCCTCATGCTCGCCGACCGGGCCGTCGTCGTCGAAGGCGGGCGGATCACCGAGGAAGGACCCACCCGCGGCGTCCTGGAGAAACCGCGCAGCAAATTCGCTGCCGGTTTGGCAGGCATGAACCTCCTCCCCGGCACCATCACGGGCCGCGGGCTCACGTCCGACGGCGGGCTGGACATCACCGCGCACCCCGAGGACGGTGCAGTCCCCGGCCAGGACGGCGTCGCCGTCTTTTCGCCGACAGCGGTCTCGGTCTTCCTGGGTGCTGAACACGGCAGCCCGCGGAACTCCTTCGCCGTCACGATTACAGACCTGGAACCCCACGGCGACCAGATCCGCGTCCACGCCGGCGGGCTGTCCGCGGACATCACACCGGCAGCCTCGGCAGACCTCGGACTCACACCCGGGATGACCGTCTACTTCGTCATCAAAGCCACCGCCGTCGCCGTCTACCCTGCGTAGCTTTTAGCGGCACTCCGCCCGGTGCCGGCTGCCTTTGCAGCTATCCATGCAGCCGCAGGCGTGCAACAAAGTCGGCGATGATCGGTCTCTAGTCCACGTGGGTGTAGGTCCTCCTGGCGGGCGAACCGCCCGTTTCCTCGAACATGCACGTGACGTGGTCAAGCCCGGTGACGACGAGCGGCGCGCTGTCCCCCAGGCGCCATGTCACCGACGGAACTAGCCCTGACGGCGTCAATGATGGTCCGCGAGGCAGCAGCGTTCCGGGGCTGCCCGGTGAACGGGCCGCCTGCCCAGTCGTTATCCAGGATGATTCGGCAGCGCGGCTTTATATTGATCATGTTCATTCTGAGCAAGTGTGGTCTGTTCAGACCTGCCCTGCCTCAGGCGATTTCAATGGCTGGAACCCAATTACTTGCGCTTGGGCAGCACCGGGGACAGCGCCAGAACCAAGATCCCTGCCAGCGGCACCACACACTGCTTGTGTACGGACGTACACAACGCCTTGCGGGGCGGACAGCCCGAAGGCCGCCCGCCCCATTCGAGAGGTCCCGCGCAAGGGATCAGTTTTTGACCACATCCAGCTCGACGACTGCCCAGGACAGCGCCGGCAGGGTCAGCCGGAGCTCGGAGCCACTGGCCTTCGCCCCTTCCAGGGGTTTGAGGCCCACGCGGTCCGGGCTGCCCTGGGTGTTGATCGTGAAGCGGTCGCCGCCCTCCGGGATTTCCAGAACCTCGGCGCGGAGCACCTGGCGGGCGTCGAAGCCGCGCAGGGCCACCTCGACGTCGGCCGCTTCCTCCAGGCCGCGGTTCGCGAAGAACAGCGCCACCCTGCCGGTTTCCTCGTTCCACGTCGCGCTGACGTCCACGAGGTCGGTGTCGCCGAACCGGGCATTGCCGTACTTGTCAGAAGCGACGGAGAGGCGCAGGATCTGGCCCTGCGCCAGTTCGGCCATCCGGGCGAAGGGGTGGAATATGGTCTGGCGCCAGGCCGGGCCGTTCTCCTCGCTGAAGATCGGCGCAATCACGTTGACCAGCTGCGCCTGGTTGGCGATCTTGACCCGGTCGCCGTGCCGGAGCAGCGAGTTGAGCAGGGTGCCGACGACGACGGCGTCCGTCACGTTGTACTTGTCCTCGATGACCCTGGGGTGCTCGCGCCAGCCGGCCTTGGAGACGTTGTGCGGCTGGTCCTCGGTGTCGAGGCCGCGCTGGTACCAGACGTTCCACTCGTCGAAGGACAGGTTGATGTGCTTCTTGTGCTTGCCCTTGGCGCGCACGGCGTCGGCCGTGGCTATCACCGACTCGATGAAGTAGTCGGTGTCGACGGCGCTGGCGAGGAAGCTGCCGACGTCGCCGTCGTGCTCCTGGTAGTACGCGTGCAGCGAGACGTAGTCCACCTCCTCGTAGGCGTGGGCCAGGACGGTCTGCTCCCAGGCGCCGAAGGTGGGCATGCCGGAGTTGGAGCTGCCGCAGGCCACCAGTTCGATGTCCGGGTCCACGAACCGCATTGCCTTGGCGGCCTCCTGGGCCAGCCGGCCGTATTCCTCGGCGGTCTTGTGCCCGATCTGCCAGGGCCCGTCCATCTCGTTGCCGAGGCACCACAGCTTGATGTTGAACGGGTCCTTGTGCCCGTTCTTGGCGCGCAGGTCGGACAGGTAGGTGCCGCCCGGGTGGTTGGCGTACTCCACGATTTCGCGGGCCGCGTCCACGCCCCTGGTGCCCAGGTTGATGGCTTCCATGATTTCGGTGCCCGCCTGCCGGGACCAGTCCACGAACTCGTGCAGGCCGAAGGCGTTGGTCTCGAGCGTGTGCCAGGCGCCGTCGAGCCTGCGGGGACGATTTTCCCGGGGGCCGATGCCGTCTTCCCAGTTGTAGCCGGAGACGAAGTTGCCGCCGGGGTAGCGGATGACGGTGGCACCGAGCTCCTTGACGAGCTTGAGCACGTCCTGCCGGAAGCCGTTTTCGTCGGCCTCCGGGTGGCCGGGCTCGTAGATGCCGGTGTAGACGCAGCGGCCCATGTGCTCAACGAAGGAGCCGAAAAGGCGGCGGGGTACTTCCCCGATGGTGAAGTCGCGGTCGAGGGTGATCCTTGCGCGGGACATGTGAGGTATCTCCTTGGTTGTGGAACAGGTTCGTTGATAATCAGTGGACAGCGAAGGTGCGGATCAGGTGCCGGCGAGTCCCGTCGTCGCAACGCCCTTGATGATCTGGCGCTGGAAGAACAGGAAAACCAGGATCAGCGGCAGCGCCGCGAGCAGCGCGGACGCCATGTTCTGCGCGTACTGGATGCCGTAGGCGCTCTTGATGGTCTGCAGCCCCACCGGCAGGGTCAGGATGGACCCGTCGTTGGTGGAGATGAAGGGCCAAAGGAAGTTGTTCCAGGCGCTGATGAACACGAAGATCGCGACGGCGGCCAGGATGGGGCGTGAAAGCGGCAGGATGATCTGGGTGAAGATCCGCATCCGGCTGGCGCCGTCCATCACCGCGGCCTCCTCGAGCTCACGCGGGATCTGGTCGAAGAACTTCTTGAGCACGAACACCATGGCGGGGTGGATGACCTGCGGCAGGATGATGGCCCACGACGTGTCGATCATGTGCAGCGCCACCATCTGGTAGAACAGCGGGATGATGAGCACCGGCGGCGGGATGATGATGGAGGCGATGATCACCGTCATCAGCACCTTCTTGCCGCGGAAGTCGATGCGGGACAGGGCATAGGCCACCAGTGCGGAGATGGCCAGCGTGATCACGGTGATGGCGGCGGAGGTGTAGAGGGAGTTCCACGTCCACAGCGGGATATTGCCGTCCTGGAACACCTTGATGAACGCATCGGCGGTAAAGCCCGACGGCGGGATCCAGCTTACTTTCGGCGCTGCGGCGTCCGTCTCGCTCTTGAAGGCGGTGACGGTTGCCCAGGCGAAGGGGACAAGCCAGAGGACGGCCAGGATCGCGGCGACCACCAGGACGGCGGCCCTGCCCGCCGTCATCTTCTTCCGGGGCTGGCGGAGCGGTGCGGCGGACGTGCCGCGGGGCGCGGGTCGGGTGAGGGTCTGGGTTGCCATGGTTATGCACTCCTGCGGCGAGTGATAAAGAACTGCATGGCCGAGACGGCCACGATCAGCCCGAAGAAGATGTAGGAGATGGCTGCGGAGTAGCCCAGCCGGTAACCGGTGAACCCGGTTTCGAAGATGTACTGCACCACCGGCCGGGTGGAGCCGGCGGGGCCGCCGGCTGTCATCTGGTACACCTGGTCGAAGATTTTCAGCGAGGCCAGGATCTGCAGGAGCACGATCATCACAGTGGTCGGGGTGAGCTGCGGCAGGGTGATGGAGAAGAACTGCCGCCAGGCACCGGCACCGTCCAGCGACGCGGCCTCGTAGTGCTGCGCCGGAATGTTCTGCATGGCCGCCAGGTAGAGCAGGAAGTTGAAGCCCACTGTCCACCAGAGGGTGGCGATGACGATGGACCACATCGCCACGTTCGGGTCGTTCAGCCAGGCCACCTTGGGCAGCCCGATTTTCGCCAGTGAGTCGTTGATCAGGCCCAGCTGCGGGTTGTACATCCAGGTGAAGAAGAGGGAGACCACGGTGGAGGCAAGCAGGTAGGGGGCGAAGTAGGAGAGCCGCCACAGCCACTGCGCCGGCAGCCCGACGTTCACCAGTGCGGCCATGACGAGGGCAACGAGCACCAGGGGGACCGTGCTGATCACCGTGAAGTAGAGCGTGTTGCCGAGGGAGTGCCACATGTCGGCGTCCGCCAGGGCTTCGGCGTAGTTGGCCAGGCCGATCAGGCTGTCATTGGCCCCGGTGAGGGACTTGCCGGTGAGGCTCATGTACAGGCCGTACAGCAGGGGCCAGACGAGGAAGACCAGGAAGAACGCCAGGAACGGGGCCGCAAAGCCCCAGCCGTTGAGGTTGTCCCGGGTCCGGCGGGGACTGGCGGTCTCTGAGCCGGACGCGTTTTTAAAGGACGGGTTTCTGCGTGACAGGCCAGGGAGGGACGACGCCTCACGCTCGGCGTCTTGGGATGTTGCTAAGGAACTCATCGGGGACTCCTTTGTCGCTCAGTTTTCTCGCTGAGTGGGCTCAGACCGGGTTGGGCCGGGAAAGAAGGGTGTTGGTGCGCCGCACAAAGGCGTCCCAGCCGTCGGCTGCCTTGTCGCGGCCAAGAAGTACGTTCTGCACGTTTTCCGCAAAGTAGGTCTGCCAGTCCGAGCCCGAGCCGCTGAACCAGGCCTCGGGATCGTAGGCGATGATATCCGCGGCGTTGGCGTAGTGGATCTGGGGCGTGAGGTCCCGGTAAGCCTGCGACTGCACAATCGGCTGGTAAGCCGGAATGTGGCCGGCCTCCGCCCACGACAGCGATCCCTTGAGGATGTCGCTAACGAACTTGTACACGTCGCGCCGCTTCTCGTCGTCGACGTTCAGCTGCCGGGGCAGGACGAAGGAATGCGAGTCCGCGTAGGACGCCGGCGTCCCGTAGAGCGTGGGGATGGTGGCGGCATCGACCGGCAGGTCTGCCTTCTTGAAGGTGGGAAGTTCCCAGACGCCGCTGAACAGCATCCCTGAACCGCCGCGGGCAAATTCGGCGATACCCGTCCCGATGTCCCCGCTCTTGGCGGCGACGGTGTCATCGAACAGCGAAGCCATGAATTCCAGGGAATCGACGGCGGCATCCCGGTCGGCCTTCATCGGCTGGCCGGGGGTGAGTTCCATGTCCGCCCCATGCTGCTTGTAGAGCGTGTAGAACAGGCGCCACATCTGGGATCCGCTGCCGAGGTAGCCGAAGGACAGGCCGTGCGCCTGTGTGACCTTCTGCATCTCGCGCGCCATCGCCAGGAAGTCCTGCGGCGACGTCACCGCCTGCAACTGCCCGTTGGCTGCGAGGACCCCTGCCTTGCCGGCGACGTCGGTGTTGTAGAACATGACGAAGGGGTGGGAGTCCAGGGCGATGGAGAACACCTTGCCGTCGTGCTGGCTCTTGTCCCAGATCCGCGGGGCGAAGCTCCCGGCCGTCACGCCGTGTTCGGCCAGCAGGGACATGTCCCACGGGTCGATCAGTCCGCCCGGCGCATAACCGGGGACACGGCTGGCGTGCATGATGGCAAGCTCCGGGGGCCGGCCGCCGGCTGAGGCCATGGCCAGCTTGGTGTAGTACGGCGGGCCCCATGCGAGGACCGTCGGATGAACCTTGAAGCCGGGGTTGGCCCCATTTGCCGCGCTGATCATGGCCTGCATCTTGATGCCGTCGCCGCCGGACAGCAGATGCCAGAACGCGATGTCCCGGACGGCCGCCGCGGAGGCGATTCCGCCGCAGCCCGTGAGGCCCGCCGCGGCAAAGACGCTGCCCAGCGCCGTGGTTCCCGCCAGCAGCTGCCGCCGGGACACCTGTTTGCCGGACAACTGTTTTCCGGCGAAAAAATCAAACTGCTTCACCCGTCACTCCTTTGGATGGGTCCGCTGAAAGTAATCCTTGTGGCACCGCGCCAGCCATTCCGGACCGCTGCAACCGGATCCGGTGAAGGCTGGCGTGTGACGCAGACCTCACATTACATCGTTGTAAAACCGGGCACAAGGAGAAATTGTTAGCGCCAACAATTTGAGGGCACTCTCTTGTTTAGCTGCGGGTGCTCCCCCGCTCCACAATGCTGTAGTCGACGGTGACCACCCGCTGCCCTCCGGACCTGTCGGCCATCCGCGCGGTGAGGAGCCGCAGGGCTTCGCTGGCCACGCGGCGCTTGTCAAAGGAGACAGTGGTGAGGGACGGGACGGCATATTGGCCGTCGGCGATGTCGTCAAAGCCGGCCACGGCAACGTCGTCCGGAACCTTGATTCCCCGCTTCCACAGCACGCTGAGCGCACCGATGGCCATGGAGTCGGTGAAGCAGAACAGCGCGTCCGGGAGCGGGTGGGAATCCAGATAGGAGGCGAGAGCACCGGCAGCCGTCTGGGGCGTCCACTTCTCGCAGGGGATCAGCAGCGAGTCGTCCCGGGCGATGCCGAGTTCCTCAAGCGCCGCCTGGTAGCCGCGGGTGCGCAGAACTGCCGCTGCGGAGTGGCGTCTTTCGGCAGTTCCGAGTACAGCGATCCGGCGCCGGCCCGCCCGGGCCAGCGCGAGGGTCATGTCCCGGGCGGCGGCAACACTGTCCACCCACACCCGGTCGGCCAGCTGTTGGGACACCTCCCCCAGCAGAACCACCGGGGGCAGGGAGACGCCCACCTTGACGGCGCTCTCGTCCAGCACCACGGGGTTGAGGATCAGGCCGTCGATGAGGTTGGACCGCGCCCGGGACATGAGTTCGTATTCGCGGCGGGGATCGGACCCGGTTTCCTCGATCTGGACGCGCCAGCCCTGTTCGTGGGCCACCTCCACCACGTTGTGGGCTATCTCGGCGGAGTACGGCGTGGCCAGGTCCGGCAGTGCCAGGGCAATGACACCGGACCTGCCATTGCGCAGGCCCCGGGCGGAAAGGTTGGGCACATAGTCGAGTTCGAGGATGGCCTGCTCCACCTTGAGCCTGGTGGATCCGCTGACCGGCACCACGCCGTTCATCACGTTCGAGACAGTCTTGGGCGAGACCCCGGCACGGCGCGCGACGTCCTTGACCGTTGCGCGCACTGCTCCCCTTTCAAAGCCGGATGTGAACGATGTTACAGCCCGCTACCCCGCGTGGCTGCCGGGAGGGCCCCATTGACCGTTGCCTCCGGACTCCGAATAGTGGGGGCATGGCAACACGGATTTCCGACACAGACTTCTCATCCGCCGACGGCGTTGCGGAGTGGCGCGTGCTCTTCTGGGGCGCGAAGACCCTCTACGAGACCGGGGACTTCGCCACCGGCGCGAGGTTTGTTGCCGCGATCGCGGAGGCCGCCGAGGCCCTCGATCACGCCCCGCTGGTGGATCTCAGACCGGACACAGTCACCGTCCAGGTCATCACGCCGGGCGTGGGCCTGAGCGACCGCGACCTCGAGCTGGCCCGCAGCATCTCCGGAGCCGCTGCACGGCTTGGGCTGAAGGCGGACCCGTCGGCCGTGCAGCACGTGCAGCTCGCGTTCGACGCCGCGGACCGCCCGGCCGTCATGGAGTTCTGGCGTGCGGCGCTGGGCTACGTCGCCGTCGGGGACGAGGACCTCGTGGAGCCCAACCTGATCGGTCCGCCCGCGTGGTTCCAGGACAAGGAGTTCATTCCGCCGCGGAACCGGATCCACGTGGACGTCTCGGTCCCGCATGACCAGGCGCAGGCCCGCGTCGACGCTGTCGTGGCTGCCGGCGGCCGGGTCCTCGGTGACCGCTTCGCGCCCGCATGGGTTTCCCTCATCGACCCCGAAGGGAATGTGGTGGACATTTGCACCTGGCAGGGACGTGACTAACGGCCCTGCACCCGTTCGCAGGTTCGTGCTCACCAGCATCCTCACGTGCGCCCAGACGCCCGGCATGCCGCACTTCTGGCACAAGAGGCTGGCAGAGCACCGGCTCGAGGAACAGCAGGTGCCGTTCGTGGCGCTCCGTCCCGGCGCCTTCCTGGACCAGGCGGCCCGGTTCGACGGCGACCCGTTCGCGAAGCGCCGGCTGACCTGGTTCGGTTCCAGCGAGGTTCCGATGGCGTCCGGCAATAGCGCACCTTTTCCTGATCCAGAACGGGGCGGACGACGGCGGGAGGCTTCCGCCGTCGTCGTCCCGTCTGCGCCGCCAGAAGGTTAGGCGTCAAGGAAACGCAGCAGGTGCGGGAGGGTCGCGTGCATGGCCTTTAGGTCGCCGTCGCTGGCGGCCAGTTCGCCGAGGTAGTCGCCGTGGCCGCCGGGCACGACCAGAAGCCGGGCACCGGGGATGGCGCGAGACATCCGCACGGCCTGTTCGGGGCCCATCACATCCTGGTCGGCGCTGAGCACCAGCGTTGGTGCCGTGATCCTTCCGAGGTCCTGCTCCGACCAGCCCCGGAAGCCGACGATGCGCTGCCGGTCAAGCTCGAAAAGCCGTTCGAGGTGCGCCGGGTCGGGATTGAGGCTGCGGTCGGCGTCCTGGTAGACGGCGGGCATGTTGTCCAGGGTGGCCGCTTTCATGCCCTCCCAGAATTCGTCGGGCAGCGCGTCCCGGCTGAAGAACGTGGAGGCGGCGATGAGGCGGCGCACCCTGGCCGGGTGCTGCATGGCCAGTGCGAGGGCTGTGTGGCCGCCGGCGCTGAAACCGAGCACGTCCACCGAATCCAGGTGCAGCTGGTCGAGGACCGCGAGGACGTCCCCGGCTGAATTCTCGGCGGTGAGCGCCCGGTCGGTTGCCGCGGTCCGGCCGTGGCCTTCCTCGTCGACGGCGATCACCTGCCGCTGGGCCGACAGCAGCGGGATGATGCTGGCGAAGTTCGTCTGGATGGTGGAGCCCCCGCCGGGGATGAGGAGCAGCGGTGAACGGCCGTCAACCGTCTGGCCATGGACCTCGTAGTACATGCGCAGGTCGCCGTTGGCCGCGTATCCGGAGGTGAAAGTCACACGGCATCCTAACGCCGCGTGGTTACGGGTGGGTAGGGCTTCCCTCGCCAATCCCAGTGTTCAACTTCCGGACATTCAAGGTACGTCAGTCTCGTAATTCCGATTCAGATACCGGTGGTTTCGTAATTCCGTCACCCCCCAACACCTGACGGAAGGCCCCTTCATGCACGCTCGTGCAGGCATCATCGCCGCTTCATTGATTGGTCTGCTCGCCCTGGCCGGATGCTCCGGCGGAGCAAGCGCCTCCACTGATTCCCCCTCCAAGGAACTCACTTTCGCCACTCCTCCGGGCACCGACGATCCCGAGGAGCAGCAGATCATGGCCGACCTTGCCACCATGGTGGGCGAGGCTTCCGGCCGCACGGTGAAGAACCTC
The DNA here is from genome assembly GCF_059090205.1 of Arthrobacter sp. CMU6. Classification (NCBI taxonomy): domain Bacteria; kingdom Bacillati; phylum Actinomycetota; class Actinomycetes; order Micrococcales; family Micrococcaceae; genus Arthrobacter; species Arthrobacter sp. CMU6. The sequence goes on along the minus strand of NZ_JBNHFL010000033.1, from coordinate 33,490 downwards.
CAGCCGGCCGACTACCTCGGCGTGGTGGAGGCTGTGCGCAACGGCTCGGTGGACGTCGCGGTCCTCAGCCAGTTCTCGGCGGCACTCGCCTACAAGACGGATAGCGTGGACCCGCTCCTCGTCTGGGGCGCCAGCAAGGAACCCGCCAGCTTCTGCCTCACCCGGACGGACAGCGGCGTCAACACCGTGGCCGACGTCAAGGGACGCCAGGTTGCCTTCGTGGACCCCGGCTCCACCACCGGCTACTTCATGCCCAAGTCCCTGCTGGCCAAGTCCGGCCTGACCGGTGGCACGGACTACAAGAGCACCTTCGCCGGCTCCCACGACTCCGCCGTCATGGCCATGATGAATGGCAGCGTGGACGTCGCCTGCACGGCACGCCAGCTCTATCCGACGTTCCTCGAGAAGAAAGTCTTCACCGAGGACAAGGTCAGGATCATCGCCAAGTCCGACCCCATCCCGGTAGGCGTCTCCATCGTGGTCCGCAAGGACCTGGACGAAGAGGCCCGCACGGCCCTGAAGGAAAAGCTGCCCGCCCTCATGGCCGGCAACGCGAAGGTCGCCAAGACCCTCGGCCTCACAGGCGAGCCCGCCGCCGACCCCGAGTTCAGCACCTACGCACCGCTCGTGGACGTGGCCCAGTCCATCGGCGTGGACCTCGAGGACCTGCGGTGACCAGCGCCGCACTCACCCGCCCAGCGGCCGTCAGCCCGCCGTCCGCCACGCCCAGGGAACGCCCGACGGCGGGACCCCCTACCGTCGTCGGCCGCCGCCTCCGCGTCCAGTACGGTGAGCAGGTTGCCCTGAACGACGTCGACCTGGACGCGTTCCCCGGCGAAGTGCTGGCCCTGCTGGGCCACTCCGGCTCCGGGAAATCCACGCTCATGAAAACCCTCACCGGCCTTGCGCCCTTCACCGCCGACTCCCTGGATGTGGCCGGGCGGGACATCGCCCGGCAGTCACCGGCGGGACTGCGGGAGCTGCGCTCCGACGTCGGCCATGTCTTCCAGCACTTCAACCTGGTGCCCCGGCTCAGCGCCCTCACCAACGTGCTCACCGGTGGGCTGCACAGCGCCGGGCCCATCAACCTCCTGGGCACGTTCAGCGCAGCCCAGCGGACCCAGTCGCTGGAGCTCCTGGATCGGGTGGGCCTGGCCCACAAGGCGAAGCAGCCGTGCCGCAGCCTAAGCGGCGGCGAGCAGCAGCGCGTCGCCATCGCCCGTGCCCTCATGCAGCGGCCCCGGCTCATCCTCGCCGACGAGCCCGTTGCCTCGCTGGATCCGCGCCTCGCCGGAAACATCCTCGGCCTGCTGCGCGACATCGCGCGGGAGGAACAGATTCCCGTCATCGTCAGCCTGCACGTCGTCGGCCTCGCCCGCCGGTACGCCGACCGCGTCCTCGGCCTGCACTCCGGCGAAGTGGTCTTCGCCGGCTCCGCCGCCCACATCACCGAAAAGGAGGTGCAGCAGATCTATGGCGCCGACACTGAGCTCCTCGAAAACTGAAACGCAGGAGATGGCCCTGCCGGCGTCGGGCATCCAGCTCACGGAAGCGGACAGGCTCCGGCTGTCCCGGCCTTTCAGCCTCCCCACGGTCCGGGGCGCCGCTCTCTGGGCGGTCATCGCCGTCATTCTTGTCTGGGCTGGCGCGGGGGCGGGCCTTGACCCGGACAAGCTGGTCAGCGGCCTGCCCAACATGGGTGACTTCCTCGCTAGGCTCTTCCCGCCCACGTTCGACAAGTTCGGCACTATCGCCAGGCTCCTCATCGAAACCCTGCAGATGGCAGTGGTGGGAACGGTCCTCGGCGCAGTCGCGTCGCTGCTTCTGAGCTTCGGCGCGGCCAGCAACATCGCCCCGCGCTGGGTGTACGCCGGCTGCCGCTGGATCCTCAATGTGCTGCGGTCCATCCCGGAACTCATCTACGCCCTCATGTTCGTCTCCGCCGTGGGCCTGGGACCTTTCGCCGGCATCCTCGCCATCGTCCTGGGTTCCGTGGGATCGATTGGCAAGGTCTATGCCGAGGCCATGGAGTCCGTCCAGCCCGGGCCCGTGGACGCGCTGACAGCCGTTGGCGCGGACAAACGCCAGATCATCACTTACGCCATCCTCCCCCAGGCCGCTCCCCTGCTGGTCAGCTACACGCTCCTGCTTTTCGAGGGCAACGTCCGTGGCGCCACCATCCTGGGCCTTGTTGGCGCGGGCGGCATCGGCCTGGAGCTGACCACCGCCATGCGCATGTACGACTACGGCCACCTCTGCGCCATCATCCTCAGCATCATCGTCCTGGTCAGCATCATCGACCGCCTCAGCGCCGTCATCCGTGCCAAGCTCAGTTAGGAACACCCATGCAGGAAACCGTGACCCTCTCCGCTGACTCCGGGCCGGACGTCCCCGTCCCGGACCTCACTCCGGTGAACCTCCGCGACCTCGGCGGCCTCCCCGTCGACGGCGGCATCACCCGCCATGGCGTGCTGCTGCGCAGCGACGATGTCTCCGTGATGCCCGCCGCCTTCGCACGGCAGATGATCGACGACGGCGTGCGTGCCGTTATCGATCTCCGCTCACCGGAGGAGGCGCTGCTGACCGGCCGCGGGCCGCTGACGCTGCCCGGCGTCAACTACCACCACCTGGCCCTGACCGCCTCCGTGTCCATGCCGGAGGACATCAGCCGGGAGCTCATGGCCGCCTCGGCAACGCCAGCACATGTGGGCGCCTGGTACGCGAACCTGCTGGAATCACAGGCGCGCCAACTGGCCCTCGGCGTCACCCTCGTGGCCATGGGTGACGGTGCCACGGTCTTTCACTGCGCGGCAGGCAAGGACCGGACGGGAGTCTTCGCCGCCGTCGTGCTTTCCCTGCTGGGAGCGTCCGCGGAGACCATCTCCGCGGACTATGCCGTGACCGCTGCCCGGCTGCCGCGGCTGTACCCGCGGCTCCGGGCGATCATGGGGCAGCTCATTCCGGAGTCGCAGCTTGCCGCCGGCCAGGACCGGGGCGCCATGATGGGCGCTCACGCGGCCTCGATGGACGCGATGCAGCGGATCCTGGTGGAGCGGCACGGCAGCGTGGCGGCGCCTGTGCGGCAGGCAGGGCTGAGCGATGCAGTCATTGAGCAGCTCCGCACCCGGCTGGTGGAACCCCGTGGCTGAGGCGCTGGCGGACCGGACTGATGCGGCGGCAGACACTGATGCGGCGGCGGACCGCCGGCCGGGCAGGCCCCGCGACACTTCGCTGGAGTCGGCCGTCCTCGCTGCCACGGCGGACCTGCTGCTGGAGCGGGACACGAAGGACGTGACCATCGCCGCCATCACGAAACGGTCCGGTGTCAGCCGCGCCGCTGTATACCGGCGCTGGGCCAGCCGGGAGGAGCTGCTCGCCGCCGCGCTGGACAGTGTGCGCTCCAGCGTTGAACTGATTCCCGGCGCCACCACGCTGGAAACGATCCTCAACAGCTATGAACAGTCCGCGGTCGCCGTCGAGGGGCGCGTGGGAACACTCGTGAAGAAGCGCGTGGCCATGGGCCTGGAGAACGAGGCGCTGCGGGCACTGTCCTGGGAGCGCCACGTGTCCCGCCGCCGCGAGCCGATCGCGGAGGAGATCCGGCGCGGGATTGCTGCCGGGGAAGTGGATCCGTCCGTGGACGTGGAGGCCATGATCGACCTCATCAACGGACTGTACTACTACCAGTTCGTGGTGCGGGCCCCCTCGGACCCGGAGGAAGGCAGGGCTCGGATCCGGGCGGCCGTCCGCCTGGTGTTCCGCGGCGCTTCCCCGGCCTGAGGCGCTTGCCCGCCCCGAGGTTCGGACTGCGTTCACTAGGCATTCATAGGCGCCGCAACCAGCTGACGGGCGTTCCGGCTGCTCAGGGCCCTGCTCCGGATTTGCCGGGCAGGGCCCTTTTTGCTGAAGATGAACGTTGGATGAAACGTCCGGGAACCCCGGCTGGGTGCGCGGTCCCTTGGCTATCCTTGGCCCATGGTTCTCCATGCACCCGAGGACGTTTTCGGCCCTTTGAAGAGCTCGGGGGATGCGCATCCGGAGTGGACCCTGCTGTACCGCAAGGGCCTGTCCCGGAAGAAAATCGCCGAACTCGCCCGAGTCAAAGTCTCCGCCGTCACAGCCCACCTCACGGCAGCCAAGGCCGCAGACCCGGGCCTGAAAACCGAGCACCGGGCAGCAACCGCAGCAGCAACCAGCCAGGCGGTGCCCGGCATCAAGCGCCTGTATCAACTGCTCTCCATGGTCGAGGCTACGGGCCGCTACCCCTCCCGCAACGCCGAGGACAAGGTGGAGCGGGAACTGGCCCAGTGGCTGCGGCGCCGCCGCCGCGACGCGGATGCCGGCATACTGAACCCGGTCATCGGCGCTGGCCTGTCCGTCCTGCCCGACTGGCGGCGCAAACCCCGCGAGGCCAGGGAGGACCAGCGATGGCAGGACCACCTGGACGGGCTGACCGCCCATCTGGCCGCGGGGAATCCCTGGCCGCGCACCACCCCCGGAGTGACCGGGCCCGAAAAGGAACTGGGTGGCTGGCTGCGTACCCAGCGCTACAAGTTCCGCCACGGCGACCTCTCAGCCGAACGTTCAGATGCGCTGGACGCCGCACTGCCCGGATGGCTCACCGGCCGCAAAGCGGCTGCCGAACCGTCCAGCGATGGGGACTAGGGCAGGGCCGTCATCGCCGTGGACCGGCTCTCCGCGTGGATCCGCCGGCGGCTCGCCGCCTGACCGGCTTCCGGCTGGCGCCGTCGGCTCAGTCGCCCACGGCATCCCGGCCGCGCCGCACGATGAGGGGGTCGGGTTCGTAGACCACGGAGGTGTCCTTGCCCTCGTAGTTGAACTGGTTCAGGAAGAAGCGCATCGCATTGACGCGCCCGCGTTTCTTGTCGTTGGACTTGATGGTGATCCACGGGGCGTGGTCCGTGTCGGTGCGCAGGAACGTCTGCTCCTTGGCCTCCGTGTAGTCCTCCCACCTGTCCAGCGAGGCCAGGTCCACGGGCGAGAGTTTCCAGCGCCGGACCGGGTCGATCTGCCGGATCGCGAAGCGCGTGCGCTGCTCGCGGCGGGTCACGGAAAACCAGAACTTGTTCAGGTGGATCCCGGAGTCAACCAGCATCTTCTCGAACTCGGGGACCTGCCCCATGAAGATGCGGTACTCCTCGTCCGTGCAGAACCCCATGACGCGTTCGACGTTGGCGCGGTTGTACCAGGAGCGGTCAAACATCACGATTTCTCCGGCCGTGGGCAGGTGCTGGACGTAGCGCTGGAAGTACCACTGGCCCTGTTCACGGTCGGAGGGCTTGCTCAGCGCCACGGTCCGGGCCGAGCGGGGATCCAGATGCTCGGTGAAGCGCTTAATGGTTCCGCCCTTACCGGCGGCGTCACGGCCCTCGAACACAATTACGTTCTTGAGGCCGCGGTCCTGGCCCCAGTACTGGAACTTCAGCAGCTCAATCTGCAGCAGGTATTTCTCCATCTCGTATTCCTGCCGGGACATCCTCACTGCGTAGGGGTAGTCCTCCCGCCACGTCTCCACCGCCGAACCGCCAGGGTCGATCAGCTCCGGGTCCTCTCCCTGCCCGCCTCTGACCGTGTACCCAGATACCACCAGGTCATCGATGGCCTGGCGCAGGTTTTCCCGGACCCACCAGTCTTCTCCTGGCGCCCACGGATTCTTGGACTCTGCCATCCGGATCTCCCCTCACTTCAGCCACTTTCGTTGTAACGCTGGCGGCCATTCCCCGCAAGGCGGGAGCCAGCCCTCCCGGGTCAGAGCCGGGACGCTGGGGCTGGCGCCGGGATCACAATCACCGGGCGGTGCTGGATGCGCACGAGCCGGGCGGACACGGAACGTTCCAGCAGCCTGCTGAGCGTTGCGCCGGCGCCGTAGCGGGGACCTCCGACGACGATGGCTGAGGCACCGGTGCTGTCGGCCAGTCGTGCAAGCGCCTCCGGAACCGACCCGTTCAGCACGCGGAGGGACCAGGCTTCTCCGGGAGCACCCAGGACCGCTTGCAGCGCGGACCGCACATCCGCTGCCGGGAACAGCGACTCGGGGTTTTGCTGCGGGTCGATTGAACCCGCCGTGCGGGTTCCTGCGGAGTCGAATTCGGCCAGGTACCCGGACGGGTCCACGAACGCGCAGACAAGGTGCACGCCCAGCCCGTCCGCGAGCTCGGTTGCACGCGCGATCAGCCGCCGCGGCGGGGCCCATGGCACGCCGACGATCAGGGGTCCGCGGGTCCACACGGACTCCTGATCCCGGTCGAGGGGAAGATCATCCATCTGCTGGCACGGTCCTCGTCAACGAATAGGTCCTCGCCACGGATTGCGGGGACGGCGCCGCACCGGGCGGCTACGAAGCGACTGCTCAGCTACGAAGCGGCCGGGTCCAGGTGCGCGCTCTTGACCTCCGGGGGCGTTGCACCCTGGATGACCCAGCGGTTGCCGTCCGGGTCGCTGAGGAACGCGAACAGCACGCCGCCCATGTCCTGGACCTCGCTGATGCCCGCGCCCCGGTCCAGCAGCTCAGCGCGTACCGCGTTGATGTCGGGGACGACGAGCTGCAGCCCCTCCAGGCTCCCCGGTGCCATGCTGGTCATTCCCGTGCCGATGACGATGGAGGCGGCGGAACCGGGCGGCGTCAGCTGCACCACCCTCATACCGGGGATGTGTTCCACGTCGTGGTCCAGGACGAAGCCCAGCTTCTCCACATAGAACGACTTCGCAGCGTCCACATCGGCTACAGGCACTTGCACAACTTCGAGGCGCATCTCCATGCGCCCCACCCTACCGCCCCGGCCCGCGCAAAACGCCGGCTCAGTCCGCCAGGACCTGCCGGATCCCGAACTCCCCCACCGAGAACATCCGCGGATTGTCGTCGGAGTTGCTCAGCATGGCAGTGGACAGGACGAGTGCCCAGCCACGGGCACGCGCCCATGTGCCCCTGTCCATCGAGGGGCCAAAGGCGCCCATGAAGCGCCGGCGTGTACCGGCGTCGAACATCAGCCACCCCACCGCAAGGTCAACGGCCGGGTCCCCCGCCCCGACATCGCCAAAATCGATCACGCCAGCCAGCGACCCGCCGGCTGCCAGCAGGATGTTGCCCGGATGCAGGTCGCCGTGGTGCATCACCGCCGGACCGTCCCATGCTCCGGCAGCACAGGCCTCAGCCCACACCGCCTTCAGTTCTGCTGCCCGGGGATAGCGGCGGCGGTCCCCCAGGCGCTCCGACACCACCGCGTTCCGGTCCGCCAGCGGCACTCCGCGGACGGGATTCACCGGGACTCCCGCTTCCGCGGGCACGTGAAGCGACTTGAGGAAGGCGGCCAGGCCCTCAACGGCCGGCGCACGGTCCGCCGGTCCGGCGTCCACAGCGGCAGTCCCGGGTACCCACCGGACAATGCTCCACGGCCAGGGAAAGTCCGACGTCGGCTGGCCGGCATGGACGGGCACAGGAACCGGAACCGGGGACCGGCCGGCGATGCCCGGAAGGTATCGCTGCTCATGCAGGATCAGCGGCACGGCCTCGTCCCGGCGGGGCAGCCGGACCGCAAGATCGTCCCCGAGCCGGAAGGTCGCGTTGTCCCAGCCGTTGGCCACCCGCACCAGGGAACGGCCAACAAGGTCGGGCCGCTGGTCCCCGATGAGGGCACGGACGACGGCGGCACCCACCTCCACCGTGGCCGGCGGCATTCCTGCCATGAGACTCCCCCTTTCCTGCTAGTAGACGGTGCCCTCCAGCAGTTCAGCAAGCCTGGTTGCAGCGCGGCGCAGTTCTGGTACCGCTGCCTTCAGCCCGTCTTCGGTGGCTGCTTCCACAGGGCTGGTCAGCGCAATCGACTCGCTGGGCAGCACACCCGACCGGTTGATGGCGATGGCGACCGAGAGGACTCCCGTGGCGCGCTCGTCGGCCGAGTAGGCGTAGTCCGTTCCGGGTTCGGGCAGGCGGGCCTTGAGCTCGGCCAGGCTGAAGGCGGGCGTTTCGTGCCCGGCCGCCACGGCCCCCTGCACCACCTCCTGGAGGTGGCCGTCCGGCGCCCCGGCCAGCAGGATCTTGCCCGCCGCGCCGACGGTGAGGGGCAGCCGCTTGCCCAAGGGCATGTCATACCGGAGCGGGGCGTCGCCGTCGACGCGGACCACCAGGATGCGCTCGAAGCCGAGGCGGGTATAGAGGGACGCGGTCATTCCGGTCTGCGCCGCCACCTGCTGGAGCACGGGGCGGGACGCGGTCACCAGGGGGTCGTTCTCGATGTAGCTGCGGGCAGCGGGCAGCACCGCCGGCCCGATCCGGTACGTCTTGTCCGTCTGGCTGACCATGCCGAAGTCCTGCAGGACCCGCAGGATGCGCAAGGTGGTGGGCAGGCTCATGCCGCAGTTCCGCGCAAGATCGCTGAGCCGCTGCGGCCGGTCTGCCCGCTGCAGCTCCGCAAACACCTCCAATGCGCGCGACAGCGAGCGCATGTTGGAGGGCTTGGCGCCGTCGTCCGCTGCTGTGCCGGGCGGGGTATTTGTCACGGTCATTCTTTCATTCTATGTAACTTCCCCTCTCCGCCTTCCGCTTGACAGCCCCTGTGGGCCGTGTCACTATTTCTACTGACGTAAGAGACTTTCATTCTATGAAAGCAATTGGAAGGCATTTTGATGACAACGGAGTCGACCATGACCCAGTCCCCCGCCCGGGCGAGGCCAGCGCGCAGCGTTCTGGCCGGGATCGCCGCCTTTGGGGCACTGGGCGCATACGTACTTGTCAGCTCGGTGGGCCTCGGTCTGTGGACCTCCCTGGGCCCGGGTCCCGGGCTGTTCCCGTTCGCCATGGGCGCGGTGCTGGCCTCGATGTCGGTGCTGTGGCTGCTGCAGGAGTTCAGGCGCCCCAGCGCAACCGGTGAGGGGGCCGACGGCGGACTGGTGCTCGCCGTCGTCGTCAGCCTTGTGCTGCTGGCAGCAGTGCTGGACCTGCTCGGCTTCCAGCTGAGCATGTTCCTCTTCCTGATGTACCACCTGAAGATCCGGGGGAAGAGGAGCTGGCTGTCCGCCCTGCTGATCGCCCTGGCCGGAAGCGTCGGTGCTTTCTACGCCTTCAACTACGGACTGAACGTGGCCCTGCCTGTCTCATCCATTCCCGTCCTGAACCTGATCGGACTCTAGACATGGACACCCTCAACGAACTGCTGAACGGCTTCGCGGCCGCGCTGACGTGGCAGAACCTCATCTTCGCGTTCCTGGGCTGCCTCCTGGGCACCGTGATCGGCGTCCTGCCGGGCATCGGCCCGGTGGCCGGCGTCGCCCTGCTCATCCCGCTCACCCTGAACATGGACCCCACGGGCTCGATCATCATGCTCTGTGCCATCTTCTACGGCACGGCCTACGGGGGAACCATCACCAGCGTGCTGCTGAACACCCCGGGTGAGGCGGCCTCGGCCATCACCACCATCGACGGCCACGCAATGACAAAGATGGGCAAGGCCGGTGCGGCGCTGACCATCGCCGCCATCGGTTCCTTCGTCGGCGGCACGATCGCCACCCTCGGGCTCGTCGCAGCCGCCAAACCCCTCGGCGAACTCGGCCTCCTCGTCGGTCCCCCGGAGTTCTTCGCCCTCATGGTGGTCGGCATCTCGCTGCTGGTGGCGCTGGCCGGGAAGTCCATGGTCAAGGCCCTGATCTCCGGAGCCCTCGGCCTGCTGATCTCCATGGTCGGCATCGACCCGGTCGCGGGCGCACCCCGCTTCACGTTCGGCATGGACCGGCTCCTGGACGGCGTCAGCTTCGTAGCCGTCATCGTCGGTGTCTTCGGCCTGTCCGAGATCCTCTCCCACCGCAAGGGCGGGTCCGCCGTGGTGCACGCCCCCGGCTTCCGTTCACTGCTGCCCACCAGAAACGAATGGCGCCGCAGCGCGCCTTCCATGGCACGCGGAACCGGCATCGGCTTCGGGCTCGGCCTCATCCCCGGCATGACCGGATCGGTTGCATCCCTTCTCTCCTACGGCGCCGAGAAGAAGTTCTCCAAGCACCGCAGCGAGCTCGGACACGGCGCCGTCGAGGGCGTTGCCGGACCGGAAACAGCCAACAACGCCCATGCCAACGCAGCCCTCATCCCGCTGTTCACCCTCGGGATCCCCGCCTCGCCCACCATCGCCGTCCTCATGGGAGCCTTCCTCCAGCAGGGCCTGACTCCGGGACCGACGCTGTTCACCGAGCACTCCGAGATTGCCTGGGCGATCATCGCCAGCCTCTTCATCGGCAACCTCCTGCTGGTGCTCCTCAACGTCCCCCTCGTTGGACTGTGGACCTCGATCCTGCGGGTGCCGTCCGCCATTCTGACGGCACTGATCCTGCTCTTCATGGTCATCGGCGCCTACACCATCAACTTCAGCGTCTTTGACGTCTTCGTGATGATCGGCTTCGGCCTGCTGGGCCTGGCCCTCCGGCACCTGGAGATCCCGCTGGCCCCCATGGTCCTCACCCTGGTGCTGGGCCCGCTCATGGAACGGTCGCTGCGCGAATCGCTGGAGATCTCCCAGGGTGACTTCAGCATCTTCATGAACCGCCCCATCTCCCTGGTCCTGATCATCCTCGGCGTCCTGATCATCTGCAGCCCGCTGCTGAAGCTCCGCAAGCCCAAGGCCCTGATGGACGACCCCGAAACCTAAGCCCACCCCCAGAAACAAACAACCCAACTCTTCGAAGGAGAAGACCCTTGTCACCCAAGAACCGCAAGAAAGTAACAGCAGCCCTCGCTGCGGCCGCCCTGCTCGCCCTCACAGGTTGCGGCGCCAATGCCGGCGCAACCTCCGCAGCAGGCGACGACTTCCCCAAGAAGGGCAAGTCCATTGACCTCATTGTTGCCTTCTCTTCGGGCGGGGCCGTGGACACCGCAGCCCGCCTCGTCCAGCCGGTCCTGGAGAAGGAACTGGGCACCAACGTCGAGGTCATCAACAAGCCCGGCGCCGGAGGCCAGATCGGCTACACGCAGCTGACCAGCGCCAAACCGGACGGCTACACCATCGGTGCCACCGGTTCCCCGTCCGTCGTCGTTTCCCCGCTGGACCCCAGCCGCGGCGCGAAATACACGCGCAGCAGTTTCCAGCCGCTGGGCCGCCAGGTCATTGACCCGGCCGTCATCGCCGTCCAGCCGGACAGCCCGTACAAGTCGCTCAAGGAACTTCTGGACGCGGCCAAGGCCAACCCCAAGTCCATGACTGCCAGCACCACCGGGCTGCAGACCGGCGAACACTTCGCGCTTGCCCAGATCCAGGAAACCACCGGCGCCGAATTCGCACCGGTCCACTTCTCCGAGGGAGCATCCCAGGCCACCACGGCATTCCTTGGCAAGCACGTGGACATCCTGGTGGCCAACGTCAGCGACGTCACCGACCTGACCAAGCAGAACAAGGCCCGCGTCCTCGGCATCATGACCGCCGAGCGGTCCCCGTCCCTGCCGGACGTCCCCACGTTCAAGGAAAGCGGATACGACGTCGAAGCCGGCACCGCCCGCGGTTACTCCGCCCCCGCCGGCCTGCCGGACGCCGTCGCCAAGAAGCTCGAAGCCGCCCTGCAGAAGGCCATCGACGACCCGGAGGTCGTCAAGAAGATGAACGACCTCGGCCTGCAGACCAGCTACCTCTCCGGCAAGGAGTACCAGACGTTCTGGGCAGGCCAGGAGGAGGACTTCAAGAAGGTCCTGCCCCTGGTCCAGAAGAAGGACTAGCCCAGCCCGAACCACCGCCCACGCTTTAGCCGCCACACCAACACCATTAGGGAAGACACCGCCATGACCACCCCCGCCCTTCAGGGCACCTCCTTCACCCGCCCGGACCAGGAACTGGTCGACCGGCTGGCCAAGCTGCCCGCCGCGAACATCGGGGACGCCATGGACCGGCTGGGCGTTGCCGACTCCGCGATCCAGGCGATCTGGCCCGGAGCGAAAATCGCCGGTCCCGCCTTCACCGTCTGGACCCGCCCGGGGGACAACCAGGGCATCCACCAGGCCCTGGGGCTTGCCAAGCCAGGGGACGTCATCGTGGTCTCAGGCGGCGGCGACGAGTCCCGCGCCCTCCTGGGCGAGCTGATCGGTGAGCGCGCGATCAATCTCGGCATCGCGGGCTTCGCCCTTGACGGCGCGGCTCGCGATGCCGAGGCCCTCGGCGAGATCGGGATGCCCGTCTTCGCCCGGGCGGTCACCCCGGCGGGCCCGTTCAAGAACGGACCGCACCGGCTCGGCGGCCCCGTGGCCTTCGGCGGTGTTCCGGTCATGCCGGGCGACATCATCATCGGCGACTCCGACGGCGTCGTCGTCATCCCCCGGGAGCAGGCCGAGGCCGTAGCGGAAGCCGCCGAAGCGGTCTTCACCGACGAAACCAACCGCCGGGCCTCGATCATCGCCGCCCGCGGCCAGCAGTAAACGCCCAGCAAGTAAGGAAAGACATCCCATGACAAAGTGCACCATCATCGGCCTGGGTGAAGCGGGTGCAGCCTATGCGGAAGCACTCGCCGCAGCGGGCCACCAGGTCACCGGGTTCGACCCCGTGGCCACGTCCACCCCGCTGGGAACAACGCGGGCGGCCACTGCAGCCGAAGCGTGCGAGGGCGCAGACATCGTCCTGGTGCTCACCGGCGCGGCTGCTGCACGCAACGTCGCCCAAGACTGCCTGCCGGTGCTCCCGGCCGGCAGCACCTACGCGGACTTCACCTCATCCTCCCCCGCAGTGATGCAGGAGCTCGGCCAGCTGCCCACCAAGGCAAGCTTCGCCGACGTCGCAATCCTTGGGCCCGTCGCCGCCCTAGGCGCCAAAACCCCGCTGATGGTCAGCGGCTCCGGAGCCGATGCGGTGGTGCGGCTGCTGACGCCGTTGGGCGTCGACGTCGAAATCGCCGACGGCGGGCCGGGGGCGGCCATGTCCCACAAGCTGCTGCGCAGCGTCCTGATGAAAGGCCTCGCGTCGGTGGTGGTTGAAGCGGTCACCGCCGGCCGGGCCGCCGGGCTGGAAGGATGGATCCGGGAGCAGATTGCCCGCCAGCTCGCCGGCGACGGCCAGGCCGTCATCGACAGGTTCCTCACCGGAACGTCCAAGCACGCGGTGCGCCGGTCCCGGGAAATGCAGGACACGGCAAGCTACCTCGCCGAACTCGGCGTCCCCGCAGAAATGACCGAAGCCTCAGCGTCCGCCCTGACGCGGATTGCGGCAGCACAGGCACCGGAGGCCGCCCTGCGCTGAGCGCGCATGAGGCAGAATCAATGAACAGGGAGTCAACGTTGAACCCGGAAGCAAGCAAACCCGAAGGAGCAGCCCGATGATCGGCATCTGGGCACTGGGAGCCTACCTGGCTGTCATCCTGCTCTGGACGACTGTCATCAAACGCAGTGTCGGCGAGGCCATGCTCCTCGGATTTCTCGTTGTCCTTCCGTTCACTGGGTCCGCCGCCCAAGTCGGCTGGGACGCGTTCTACGATGCCATCACCGATGAGATCGTCTATGCCACCATGGCCTTCGTCTTCATGGGTTACCTGCTGGAGCGGACCGGTGTGCTGGACCGGCTCATCGATTTGCTGAACTCCCTGATCGGCGGGGTCAAAGGCGGCCCGGCCTGGGTCTCCACGGTCGCGTCGGCAGGCCTGGGCGGCGTGGTGCACAACCAGGCCGCGATCGCCGCGACCGTGGGCTCGGTGACCATCCCGTGGATGGAAAAGTCCCGACTGGACAAGCCTTCCGCCGCAACGCTGGTGGCAGGCAACGCGGGCATGGGCATCACCTTCCCGTTCAGCGCGTCCATGTTTGTCCTCGTGGGATCGGCCACGGTGGGGCCGCTGCTGCAGGTCAACGACCTCGTCCTGCCCCTGCTGATCGGCGGGCTCTGGTGCTTCCTGCACCGGCTGATCGTCACCTACGTGCTGATCCGCAAGAGCGACATGGCAGCCCTCGATCCGGCGCACCGGACGCCCGTCCGCCGGGCCTTCGCCCAAGGCTGGGGCACCATGCTCCTGTTCGTCGTGGTGGCCATCCCGCTGATCATCACCTCCGGGGCAATCGCCAGCGCCCTCTCGGACTGGACGGGCTCAGACGTGGCCAAGTCCGTCAGCGTCATCGCGTGGATCCCGGTGGTCCTGATCGTCACGGGCACCATCCTTGGCTGGAAGCGGCTGCCGCGCAGCCCGAAGGCCTGCTGGGACTTCCTGCAGCAGTCCGCCCCGCGCTTCGGCGTCGTCGGCGTCACCGTGGTGTTCGCGTTCGCGGGCGCCAACGCCCTGGCCGCCACCGGCCTGCCCAAACAGATGACAGCACTGCTGAACGACCTCCACCTGCCGCTGTGGCTGCTGGCCATCCTGATCGGGTTGATCGTCATCGCCGTGGCCGCCCCCTTGTCCGCGACGGCGACCATGGCCGCCGTCGGAACCGTGGGTGTGGCCACGCTGGTGGCCGCCGGCGTGCCGGCCACCACCGCGGCGGTCGCCGTGCTGGTCTTCTCGTCCTGCGAGGCCGCGGTCCCGCCCGGCGGTGCTCCCCTGTACGTCGCCTGCGGCATCGCGGATGTGGACCCGATCAAGACGTTTGCCCGCCTGTTCGTCCTCTACGCCCTGCCGCTACTGGCCATCGGCGTGCTGATCGCCGTCGGTGTCCTGCCCATCGGCGTCCCCTCCCTCTAGGAACCGTGGAAATGCAGAAGCTACAACACACCATCAGCGCCGTCTTCGTGGTCAGCCTGGCGGCACTCCTCATCGCCGGCGCAGTTTTCGTGGCCGGGCAGGCCCTGGCCCTGGCCGCCGGGCAGGGTGACTGGCTGGCGGTCCTCAACGAAGCCGTCAAGGGACCGGCGTGCATCGCCGCGTCCGTCTGCGCCATCGCCGGGTTCCTGCTTAGCTACAAGCAGCCCGCAAAACAAAACCACCCGCAGCAGGAAGCCCGCACCCCATGACCTCCACGGAATCCGGCACAACGTACCCTTCCTATGAGTCCCTGCTGGAACGGGAAGGGCGCCTTGCCGGCACATCCTGGGGCCTGTTCCCCGACAGCGAGCGCGGCACCCCGTCCTTCATCGGGCCGGATTCCGTCCGGGAAGCCTCCGCGTGCATCCGGACCGGCACCGCCTTCGGCCTCGACTACCCCGCCGACGCCTTC
Source organism: Arthrobacter sp. CMU6 (assembly GCF_059090205.1). NCBI lineage: Bacteria > Bacillati > Actinomycetota > Actinomycetes > Micrococcales > Micrococcaceae > Arthrobacter > Arthrobacter sp. CMU6. The sequence continues at coordinate 18,378 of NZ_JBNHFL010000033.1, read as the reverse complement.
GACCCCGGCATGTCCCTGAAACGGCGTGCTCCCCGGCACACGATCTATTCGGCGCATCCAGCCCACCGCGACGACTACGTCGACGGCTATTACCTCCAGGGCTCAAGCCAGATCGATGGCCTCCGGCACCGCCGGGCAGACGACGTCGGCTTCTACAACGGCACACCCGACGACGAGATCCGCGAAGGAACATCCGCCCTGGGCATCCAGGTCTGGGCCGAACAGCCCATCGTCGGCCGGGGTGTGCTGGTGGACGTCGACGGATACTGCCGGCAGCAGGGCACCCCCATCGACCATGCGGCAGGCCAGGTTCTTGGCCTTGGACTGATCCAGGCCGCGGCCAAGGCCCAGTCTCTGATTCTCCGGCCCGGGGACATCCTCATGCTGCACACGGGCTGGTGCGAATGGTTCCTCTCCCTCCCGGCGGAGGACAAGAACACCCTCCGCGACAGCCGCCGGGCCAGCGGCATCGAACAGTCGTCAGAGTTTGTCGCCTGGGCCTGGGACAGCCAACTCGCCGTCATTGCCGCGGACAACTTCGCCGTCGAATGCCTGCCGCCCGTCCCCACGAGCCCCTTCCGGGACACGGCCCCCAACGACCACGGCATGATGCACCAGCAGCTCCTCGCCAAACTCGGCCTGCCGCTGGGCGAGCTCTGGCAGCTCGGTCCGCTCAGCCGGCACATGAAGGCGGCCGGGACCTGGGATGCATTCGTCACCATCAAACCGCTGAACATCACCGGGGCCACCGGCTCCCCGGCGAACGCGACGGCAGTGACGTAGCAACTCCACCCCCGACTTGTTAGCCACGTCACATTCGTCTATGGTTGTCCGGGGCCACAGCGTGGTGGCCCTTTCTTAATTGGGGAGACAACTTAGTGAACGAGAAGCTGCGGGTGCTGGTCAGTGTTGACCTCGACGGTGCCAAGGCCCAGGTCAAGACGCAGGGTCATGTGACTGTCCAGAGCATTCAGGGTTTGTACGACGTCATGAAGCGCGCCGACTCGCTGGTCCCGGGACTGGCACTGGAACTGGACATGACCCTGGCCGAGGTTGAGCCTCAGGCCATGGAGGAGCTCCGGGGCTGCGCCCGTTCCCATCACCTTCCGCTGCAGGTCGATCCGCTTCAGCGCGATTACCGGTTCAGCATCCTGGCGCCCAAAGTGGTGGCCCTCCCGGTCGCAGCACCTGCACTGGCAGCCGCCTGAGCTAAATCCCGGCGGCCCAGTCGTCGTCGTAAGCGCGGCCGCGGAAGTGGGCCCGGAGGTACTCCCCCACAACCGCGGCGCCAAGGTCCCCGGTGTCGGGTGCAACCACCCGGCCGTCGATCCTGCGCGCCAGCCGCCGCACAAACCGTTCCAGCCCCGGGTCGTCGCCGAGCCGGAAGAACGTAGCCTGCGTGCCAGCACGCGCCAGCCGGTCCAGCTCCGCGACCGTGACGCGGATGGTCTCCGGGTCCGGCGGCCAGCAGAACCACGACTCGCCGTCGGCCAGCAGATGGGCGGTGGGCTCGCCGTCAGTGACCACCAGCAGGACTGGCTGCATCGACGGGTGCTGGCGGAAGAAGCGGCCAGCCAGCAGCAGCCCGTGGTGCAAGTTGGTTCCCTGTTCCCGCAGGGCCGGCAGGGCCGTGAGCTCGCCGATGTCCATGGACTGCGCGTAGCGGCCGAACGTGACCAGCTGCAGCCGGTCGCCGCGGAACCGGGTGGAGACGAGGTGGTGCAGGGCAAGCGCCGTGCGTTTCATCGGCACCCACCGCCCTTCGGCCGCCATCGAGAAGGACACGTCGGCGAGCAGGACGACGGCCGCCTGGGTCCGCGCTTCTGTCTCCGTCACCTCAATATCCCCCACGGCCAGACGCAAACCGCTGCCGGGATCACCGCCGTCGGCCATGGTGCGCCGGATCGCGTTGGTGATGGTGCGGGTGACGTCCCACGGCTCGGCATCGCCGAACTCCCACTGCCGGCTGGAGCCGGTCTGCTCTCCGGCCGCCCCGGCAACGCGCGTGTCCCGGCGCCCCTGCCGGCCGGACAGCTGCTTGGCGGTGTCCCGCAGCAGGGACTTCCCGAGCCGCCGCATGGCCTGCGGTGACAGCCTGAGGTCACCGTCGGCCCCGCGCCGCAGGTAGCCGCCGTCCTGCATCGCCCGCTCGATCTCCGCGAGGGTGCGGGCCGTCACGGCGGCGTTCTGCCCCAGCTGGCGGGCCAGGGCATCCAGGTCCAGGTCGTCGAGGGTGGACCCGTTGTACTGCTGGGAGAGCTGTTCGGACAGCTCGTCGAGCTCGGCGATGTCCTGCAGCACGCCGGTGCCGTCACCTAGTCCGACTCCTTCCTGGCCCCCGAAACGCTCAGAGCCGCTCCAGTCCTCGCCGGGGCGCAGCGCGCGCAGGCTGTCGTCGAGCTGATTGAGCTGCGCCATCAGTTCGGCCGAGCCGAACGCCTGGGCGGACAGCCGCATCAGCTCCTCGCGCTGCTCGGGGGACATCGACTGCAGCAGCCGCTGGGCCGCGGCCGCGCGCTTGGCGAGGGCGTCCACCAGTTCCTCGACGGACTGCGGGTTCTCCGGGAAGTAGTTACCGTGCTTGGCCATGAACCCCCGGAAGTCGGCGTCCGTGTCCTCGCCGCGGCGATGCTTGCCGAGCAGCTCGTTGAGGTCGCGCAGCATCTCGCTGACGGCTTCGCGGTCCTCATCGGTTGCGTTCTCGAGCGCCTGCTTCATGCCGGCGAACCGCTGGTCAAGGACTTCACGGCCCAGCAGGTCCTTGATCCTGTCGTAGGCTTCCCGGGCGCTGCTCGACTGCCAGTCGTACGAAGCGAGTTCGTTGACTGCAGCCGCCGTGGACGGGGGCAGGTTCTGCAGCTGCATCTCGCGGAAGGCACGGTCCGTGTTGTCCATCATGGCGTCGCGGGCAAGCTGCTTGCGCTCCTCCAGCACCGCGGTGTCCAGCAGCTTCTTGACCTCCTCGAGGGTGCCGTCCAGCCGGTGGCGGCCCAGCAGTTCGCTGCGCCGCTGCTGGACGCGCCGGGCCAGGTTGTCGAGCCCTTCGCGGTCCCGGCCGCCGCGCCGGAGGAACTCCTGCAGGGCGTGCCGGGGTGAGTAGCCTGCCATGACGTCCTCGGCGATCGCGTCCAGCGCCTCAGCCAGGTCCACCGGCGGGGCAAGCGGGTCCGGACCACCGGCGTACCGGCCGTACCTGGACCGGTTGTGCAGGGTCATGATGCCTCCCGTGCCCGTTAATTTGTACCCGGCAGAAACTGTGCTTAGCCGTAGACCGTTTCCTCGTCGTCGGACTCCTTGGAGATCCGCCGGGCGAGGTAGAGGCCCTCCAGCGCAAGTTCGACGGCGGCGGCGCGCTGTCCGTCGTTTTTCGCGCCGAGGCGCTCACCGATTTTGTCGTAGAGGCTTGATCCGTTGAGGGACGGAAGGTTCTCGAGGAATTCCCGCGCCGTGACCTGGTCCCCGGTGGTCACGGTGGTGTGCCCGTCGAGGGCGGCCACGAGCGGGCCCATGTCGATGCCCTGGAAGTGTGCCCGGACGGCTTCGGCGGTGGCCGTGCGCAGCAGGTGGTCGAGGATGCCCTGTTCGCGCCCTTCCTCACCCGACTCAAACTCGATCTTCCCCGTGAGGACCTCCACCGCGGTCTCCAGGTCGATGATCCGCGCCACGGCCGGGTCCTCACCACGCACGCTGGCCCTGCGCAGGGCGGCGGCGGCGACGGTTTCGGCGCCGGCGATGGCGAACCGCGCGGAAACCCCCGAGGTCTGGTTGATGGCCTGCGACTGCCGCAGCGCCCGGGTGTAGCGGGCCAGGATCTCGAGGATGACGGGCGGGACGTCGGCCACCAGCTTTCCCTCCTGGCGGATGACGGAGACCTCGTCACCGAGCTCGATCGGGTAGTGGGTGCGGATTTCGGCGCCGAAGCGGTCTTTCAGGGGCGTGATGATCCGGCCGCGGTTGGTGTAGTCCTCCGGGTTGGCGGACGCGACGACGAGCACGTCGAGCGGCAGCCGCAGCACGTAGCCGCGGATCTGGATGTCGCGCTCCTCCATCACGTTGAGCATCGACACCTGGATCCGCTCGGCGAGGTCGGGCAGCTCGTTGATGGCGATGATGCCGCGGTTGGAGCGCGGGACGAGGCCGTAGTGGATAGTTTCCGGGTCGCCTAGACGGCGGCCCTCGGCCACGCGCATCGGGTCGACGTCACCGATGAGGTCTGCCACGGAGGTGTCCGGCGTCGCGAGCTTTTCGACGTACCGTTCCGAACGGTGGCGCCACGCCACCCGCAGCCGGTCCCCCTCGGTGAGGGCACGGGCGCGGGACTGCTCGGTGATCGGTTCGTACGGGTGTTCGTTGAGTTCAGACTCCTCGATCACGGGCGACCATTCGTCCAGCAGTCCGGCCAGGGTGCGAAGCAGCCGGGTCTTGCCCTGCCCGCGTTCGCCGAGCAGGACGACGTCGTGGCCGGCGATCAGGGCACGCTCGAGCTGCGGAAGGACGGTCCGGCTGAATCCGAACAACCCGGGCCACGGATCGCGACCGGCGGCGAGCGCGGCGATCAGGTTGTCGCGGATTTCGTGGCGCAGGTCCTTGTGGACATGGCCGGATGCACGCAGTTCGCCAACGGTGAAGATATCGGGACGATCACTCACCCCTCTACCGTAGTCCTCGACCCGGACCGTGGCACCCCCTACGCTTGATCTGATGGATTCAGCAACGCCGTCCAAATCGGAGAGCACGCTCCTCCTTCTGGTGCGCCACGGGGAGACGCCCACCACGGGCATGGTGCTGCCGGGGCGGGCACCGGGACTGCACCTGTCTGACCGTGGGCGTGCCCAGGCCGAGCGGGTAGCGGAGCGGCTGGCGGGCCTGCCGGTCGACGCTGTCTACTCGTCGCCGCTGGAGCGAACGTGCGAGACGGCCGAGCCCACGGCAGCCAGCACCGGACTTGAAGTGATCCACGACGACGGCCTGCTCGAATGCGACAAAGGCGACTGGACCGGCGCCGCGATCGCCGAAGTGACGGCCTTGCCGGAATGGCAGACCGTGCAGCATAACCCGTCGGCCTTCCGCTTTCCCAACGGTGAGAGCTTCGCCCAGATGCAGGCGCGGATCGTCGGGGCGCTCGATGTGCTGGGGACAGCGCACGCCGGGGGCGTCGTCGTCTGTTTTTCCCATGCCGACCCCATCAAGGCGGCCGTGGCCCATGCCCTGGGCACGCCCCTGGACCTCTTCCAGAGGATCGTGATCAGCCCGGGGTCGGTTTCGGCCATCTCCTATTCGGACAGCCAGGCGCCCACAGTGCTCATGGTGAATTCGACGTCGGAACCGCTGAGCGGGCTGCGGGAGTGAAGGTCAAGGTGCTGTGACATGGGGCAGAGGGTGACATGGAACAGCCGGTGTCCGGCCGGGAGCTGACACTGCTCGCCGAGGGCGACGTGGAGCTGCTCGGACGCATCCCGCGCAGCAGCAACGAGACGTTCCTGGTGGAGGTCTCCGCCGGGGACGACTCTTCCTATGCCGTATACAAGCCAGAGGCCGGAGAGCGGCCGCTGTCCGATTTCGAGCCCGGGCTGTACCGGCGGGAACGCGCGGCGTACCTGCTGAGCGAGTCCCTGGGCTGGGGCATTGTGCCGACGACGGTAATCCGCGAGGAGGCGCCGCTGGGGATCGGTTCGCTGCAGTGGTTCATAGACTGCGACTTCAGCGAGCATTACTTCACCCTCTACGCCGACGTCCCGGAGACCCACCGCGACCTGGCGCGGATCGCCCTGTTCGATTACGTCGCCAACAACACGGACCGCAAGAGCGGGCACGTGCTGCGCGGCGACGACGGGCGGGTGTGGGGAATCGACCACGGGCTCTGCTTCTCGGCAGCCTTCAAGCTGCGCACCGTGATCTGGGACTTCGCGGGCGACCCCATCCCCGAAGCCCTGCTCGACGACATCACCCCGCTCGCCGACGCCGTGCCCGCCGACGTGGCCGAGCTCCTCGACGGTTCGGAGGTCACCGCCCTGCAGCGGCGGGTGCGGCGCCTGCTGCACGAACCGGTGCTGCCGGTGGACCGCACCGGCATGCGGTACCCGTGGCCGCTGGTGTGAGCTGGGTTCTTGGCGCGAACGGACAGTTGCGGCCCCTGCAGGTGTCCGTAACTTGCGCTTAAGGTAAATGGACGACGGCGGGAGGTACCGCCGTCGTCCGCTTACGGGCCGTTTCCGTGCCCGTCAGCTGTCAGTACACTGGGACGCATGACCGAGCAGGAACCGGCCCCGGTCCAGGATGCCGAGGCTCCCCGTCTGACCGATCCCGACGCGGTCGACACTTCCCTGCGCAGCCCGGCACAGCGGTCCCGCACCTTCACCGAAATCCTGGTGAACACTGCGCTGGCGAACGTCACCACCAGCTACCTCTGGTTCGCGCTGACGTTCTGGGTGTACCTGGAGACGCGCAACGTGATCGCCACCGGGGTGGTCGGCGGTGCGTACATGCTGTTGATCGCCCTTTCCAGCATCAGCTTCGGCACCTTCGTGGACCGCTACCGCAAGCTGGCCGTGATGCGCTTCGCTGCCGGCTTCACCCTGGTGATGTTCGTGCTGTCCGGGGTCATGTTCCTGCTGACGCCGACGGCCTGGCTGCTGGACCTGACACAGCCGTGGTTCTGGATGTTTATGCTGATCATCCTGGTCGGGGCGGTGGTGGAGAACATGCGCAACATCGCGCTGTCCACCACGGTCACCATCCTCATCGAGCCGGACCGGCGAGCCAACGCCAACGGGCTGGTGGGCATGGTGCAGGGACTGATGTTCATCGTCACCTCGCTGCTCTCCGGGCTGTCCGTCGGGCTGCTGGGCATGGGGTGGACGATCGTCGTCGCCCTGGTGCTCACCGCGTTGGCGTTCGCGCACCTGCTCACCCTGCGCATGCCCGAGGAAGTGCGGGCGGCCGCCACAGATGCGCACGGCGGATTCGATCTGCGAGGTTCACTCGCCGCCGTGCTTGCCATAGCCGGGCTGTTCGCGCTCATCCTGTTTTCCACGTTCAACAACTTCATTGGCGGCGTCTACATGGCGCTGATGGATCCGTACGGACTGGAGATGTTCTCCGTGGAGATGTGGGGGGCCGTCTTCGCCCTCGGCTCCACCGGGTTTATCGTGGGCGGGGCACTAATCGGCAAGTTCGGGCTCGGTGCCAATCCCCTGCGCACCCTGCTCATCGCCGTGGCTGTGATGGGGCTCCTCGGCGCGGTGTTCACGCTGCGGGAGTGGGCCTGGCTGTACGTCGCGGGCATCTGGCTGTACCTGGTCCTGATACCTTTCGTGGAGGCCGCCGAGCAGACAGTCATCCAGCAGGTGGTGCCCCTGCCCCGCCAAGGCCGGGTGTTCGGGTTCGCCATGGCCTTCGAGTCCGCCGCCGCGCCGGTCACCGCATTCCTTATTGCCCCGATCGCCCAGTTCTGGATCATCCCGTACGCGCGGTCCGCCGACGGCGCCGCCCGGCTGGCCCCGCTCCTGGGCGAGGGCACCTCCCGCGGCATCGCCCTGGTGTTCCTGGTTGCAGGAGTCATCATGATCGCGGCCGCGCTTCTGGCCTTTCTGACGCCGGTCTACCGCAGGGTCTCGGCCTCGTACGCGCAGGCCGCTGCAGAGGCCCCGGGGAACGCGGCGGCATCGGCTGCCGAGTAGCGGCTCTCTTACCGCGGGCTGCCGCCGCCGGTCCCGGGCGCATCTGGACCTCGCGTTTCTGGACCGAGCGGCGGAACGCGCGGTTCACGACTCGGGGCAGCGGACCGGCTGATGACGACGATCCGCACGGCTACGCCCGCCAGGACCAGAACGACGCCCAGCGCAATCAGAATCCAAGTAGGAACGGAGGCCGCCCCAATGGTGCGGTAGCAGGCGGCCGCGGCATCGGAGCCGCGGTGGAGCGCGTCGAACGCTTCGGCGGCACGGCTGTCCGGAATCAACGGACTGCCACACAGCGGACCGGTCTTCTGCAGGCCGAAGACGATGCCAGCGAGCAACACAGCGAACCCGGCACCAATCAGCCAGAGCCAGGCCTGCCATGCGGCGAAATTCCGCCGGACCGTTGTACCTCGCACGTCACTCCCTAAAACGGCGGTACAAAAATCTTACTGGCGGCAAGTGGCGGCTCTTCGGCAGGTCGATGAGCCACCGTCGGGTTACCGGTACCAGCCCACGGCGCGGTCGTAGTTGCCTTCCAGCGCGCCCGTACCTGGGTCAGTGCCTCCTCCGGCCGGGAAGTAGATGGCGCCGAAATTAGCGCCTTCCGATTCGATCCGTGCCTGGGCCCAGATCTGCGCTGCCTCCAGGTCGGTTTCGGGGATGGGTTCCCGGGTGGTGCGGCCCGTCTCGTGATGGATGTCCAGTTGGTACTCCCCGGGCTGGGACGTCCCAGGATGATTTCCGGGGTCCTGCTCGTCCCGTCGGCTGATGAGCACCTGGGCGGCCGCATGGAGAGTGGACTGTTTACTCGGTGCGTTGCCTTGCTGCTGCTGTTGAATTCGGAGGCCCGATGCCGCGCTTGCAACGGTGTCCTCTGGCGTGACGAGGTAGTTTGAGCCGCTAACGTCAGCTTCTGAGCCACCGACACTTTTCAGATGCTGCCCGAAGTGATCGGAGCTGGACTGGATGGAGTTCATGCACCCTCCTTGAGGGTATTCGCGGCGATTGCCGACGGTTCCCACCCTAGACCTATCTCATGGCCTTCCGGCCGTGCGACGGTATTAATCTCCGTTGTGGGCCCGGGGCTATGCGCAGCGAGGTGCCCGAGGCGCTTCAACAATGGCCAACTGGCCGGTTTCGGGGACACCGGGAAACTGCACCTGCGGAGGCTCAACAGCGGCCACCGGCGGCTGTTGCGCGGAGCGCATCCGGAAAAGCGCTACCGCGGAGATGAGGAACCAGGCCACATTCGTGACCACGGACGGCCACGCTTCGTGGAATGCACCATTGATAATGAAGGCACAGGAACCGAGGAGATTCGCGGTCTGGAAGCCCTTGCCGGCCTTCAGCCAACCCATGGACACAGCCAGGTACGCACTGAGTATCGCAACCGCGCCTGCCCAGCCGGAGATTTCCCACAGCAGTTCCATGATGTCCTTTCAGGGTTGATGCCCGGCTACCGTCCGTGGGGCGGAGGGGAGATGACGGGCGGTATGTTTTTATTCCAGAAAAGGCGCCGTTGCCGAAGGGATCAGGCATTGCTGGAACGGCCTTTTCTCCGTACCGGCGGGAACCTCACTCGCTGGACGGTCCGGCCTGCATCCCTTTTCTGTACTTTTAACAGCAATTATGGGGACGTTACAGCTTTAGATCAATTGCATTCCACTGAAGACATGGTTTAGAACTGCTTAACATGGATATCGATCCGCGCCGGCTGCGAGTTCTTCTTGCGGTTGCCCGTACAGGCGGAGTGCTCGCCGCCGCTGACGAACTGGGAATTACGCCGTCCGCCGTGTCCCAGCAGCTCAACAAATTAGAGGACGAGACGGGGCACGCCTTGGTGGTGCGCACACCCAAAGGCTCGCTTCTGACACCCGCCGGCCTGGCCATCGCAGAAGCAGGCGAGGAAATAGAACGCGCCCTCAGCGTCGCCCGCGCCCGGATAGAAGGCGGGGCCAAGATCGCAGGAGTCGTGCGGGTGGGCGGATTCACCAGCTTTGTCCGGACGGTGGTGATTCCGCGCCTTGTCGAGTGGCGCACCCAGTATCCGCAATTGCAGATCCGGGTCGTCGAGGACGACTTCCCGGCCCTGATGCGGCTGCTCCGCCAGCGCCAGCTCGATGCCGTGGTGGTCGAGCTCGATTCGACGACGTCCGGCCAGCGTTCGCTCTCCGCCGGAATGACCGAGGAGCCACTGCTGGACGAACCCTGGAAACTGGTGGTACCCGCGGGTGCCCTGCTCAGCACTGAGAACATCGACCTTGGCCGGATGCCACTACCGTGGCTCGGCGTCGAGTCCTCGGCCGCCAACGCTTCGGTGCTCGGCCGGCTCCGCGAGTCAACGGGTGCCCAGATTGAGACGGTGCACCAGTACCAGGACACACTGACCGCCCTGGCACTGGTCGCCGCGGGCGAGGGTGTTGCCATTGTGCCCACCCTGGCGCTGACCGGAGTGGTCCAGGACGGCGTGGACATCCTTGACGTCCCCGGGCTGGGTACGCGGCGCATCGTGCTGCGCCGGTTCGACCGTCGACGGTCAGCCAGCATGCCGGTGGACACAGTGGCGCGCCTGCTGCGGGAATCGGCTGCGGCGTTCGACACGCGGTCGACGTCCTGACCGGCCTCCTTCTGGTCCCAAATTGTCCTTAGTCCTCGGAACAATTGGGTGAGGTCCAGCTATTTCCGGCAACCGGATCCGGGCATACGCTGATACCACCACAGCTCCGCGGACAAATGAAGGAGATTCCCATGTTGCTTTGGATAGCCATCATCATCGCAGTTCTCTGGCTTCTCGGCTTGCTCGGCAACATCGGCGGCGGATTGATCCACCTGCTTTTGGTAATCGCAGTGGTCGTCCTGATCTTCCACTTCATCCGCGGCAGGTCCTCCCGAGTGTAAGACGGCACGTTATTCTGCCGACGCGGCGACCCGCCCGGCATCATGGCTCGAGCGGACGACGGCGGGGGGATCCCGCCGTCGGCCGCTCCCGCATAGTGCCTACTGGCTGAAGGGGACCTTCTCCCAGCTCAGGACGCCTCCGGCGCCGCTGCTATTGCCTGCCACCGTAAACCTGACGTAATTCGTGGCATTTGCAGATCCGTCCACGGTGACGCGCTGCAGGTCATCCGCGGCGGGCTGGCCGTAGATCTCCAGCCATGGTGATCCGGCTGCCAGCGGCCGGTTATCGGCAAAGACGTGGCTGTCGCCGTTGATGAGGTAGACCGGGCGGTCGAAGCGGTTGGTCTCGTCAACGATGGCCGCAACGATTTCCCGGAACCCGGAGACCGTTGCGGGGTTGGCGGAGGCCGCCGCGAGCAGCGACGGGTCGAACATGTCGGCCTGGGTCATCAGCACCACGGCGCGGTCGTTGCGGCGCTCGGCGTCAGTGAACGTGTCCCGTATCTGGTTCAGGACGGCATCGGTCCGGTGCTCAACTTCGGCCAGCTGCTCGGGCGTGGGTGTGGTTTCTCCCAAACCGCTCCAAGGGAGCAATGAGTTGTTGCTTCCCTGGATATTTACGACGGAGAAGGCCACCCGGTTCTGGGTGAATTGGACATTTTCCGGGAGTCCAGCGTCTTCCTGGGTCTCGACCGGCATGGTTGCGCCCAGGGTCTTGCCGGGCTCGTCGAAGAAAACCTCGCGCAGCTCGTCCAGCCGTTCCAGCGGGTTGTAAGCACCGTTGTTGGTGCGGTGGCAGTCCACCCACTCGTTGTCGCCCGGGGTGAAGACCAGTGGAAGCTCGAAGGTGTCGAACTGCGAGCGGATGTTGGCGAAGTACTCGTCCGAGCAGAGCGAAGAGCCGTTTTTGATGTCGCCCACGTGGGTGACGAACTTCAGCGCGCTATCGGCGTTGATGTCCTGGATGCGGGACGGGAATTTGGCGATTTCGGCGTCGCCGTAGGGGATGTCGCCGATGACGCCAAAGGTGAACGCTTCGTTATCGGCGGCGCTGTCGGGGGTGTTGTTGGCCGCGTTGGCGGGCTGCGCCGCCAGGAGGCCGAGCGCCAGGACGGTTGCCGCCGTCGTTGTTTTCAAGGTCTTTGAAGGCATGGAGGTGTTCCTGTTTCTGCCGAGTAGGACTGGGGGGTGCGTCAAAAGACTTCCTGCTGCGGAAGAACGGGCATGGCCCCAAGGGCTTCGGGACGGTGAACAGGGGGCGTCGTTTGGACCAAATGCAGGACCGTTACCGGTGTAAGTGCTCTCGCCAGTCGGCCGGTACCTTGCCTGCCGGTGCAGGCGCCGGCTGTTCCAGTGGTCTGGACTGGGGATCCGGAAGCCGCGGGCCTCGGAAGAACTTCTTCGTGGTGTGCTCGTAGAACCAGTCTTCCCCTGGTTCAAAGGACGTCATGACGGGGTGACCGTCGGTGCGCGCGTGGGCGCTGGCGTGCTGTTGGAACGACGGGATCGAGGCAACAGCCCTTGTCCCCAATGTCCAGGCGCGAGTATCGTGACCTCACCGAACCCTTGATCCGGAAAGACGGCGGCCATGGATGACTCGGTTCCGGTCATGCTGTTTGCAACCACAGACCCGGCCTCTCGGCGCGTTCTTGAAGATGAGTTACGTCGACGGTACGGTGCCGACTACGAAGTGGTGGCCTGCGCCGACCACGCCCACGGGCGGGCGGTGCTTGAGGGGCTGAGGCGCTGGAACCGGCAGGTCGCCCTCATCCTCGGGTGCTACGGTCCGGCTGACCGGGGTGGACTCGATTTCCTGCGTCGTGCATATGCCTTTCACCCGGCCGCCAAGCGTGGTGTTGTGGTGACATGGGGTGACTTCGCCAGCGCCCCCACCGTCTTCCGGGCAATCGCGCAGGGGTACGCCGAATTGGTGATCATACGTCCCGAACGATCGCGCGACGAAGAATTCCATGGGGCGATTACCGATGCCCTCGACGACTGGCACCTGGCCCAGGGGGTCGGGTTCGAGGCGGTCCGGCTGATCGGGGAGGTAGGCGACGAACGGACTCATTTGTTGCGCGACTCCTTGAGTCGAAACCACATCCCGGTGGGCTTCCACCCTGTGGGATCAGAGACCGCGCAACGGACGCTGGAGAGTCTGAATCTGCGCGACCCCCTGCTGCCGGTCATGGTGCTGGAGTTCACCGCTCCACCAATTGTCCTCGAGAACCCAAGTGATCTGGAGATTGCCGAAGCTATGGGGGTGACGCGACCGCCCCCGGCGGACAAGATCTTCGATGTGGTGGTTGTGGGGGCCGGTCCATCCGGTCTCGCGACCGCCGTGTATGCCTCCTCCGAGGGCCTCGCCACCATGGTGGTGGAGGGTGAGGCTGTGGGAGGCCAGGCCGGCACCAGCTCATTGATCCGCAACTATCCCGGCTTTTCCCGCGGAGTGAGCGGCGCCCACTTGGCCTACCGCTCATTTCACCAGGCCTGGACTTTAGGCACGGACTTCCTGTTCCTGCGGAAGGTGGAGGGGCTCCGCGCGGACGGAGCGTTGTACGCGGTGGCGACTTCCGATGGAGGTGTCGTGCGGTGCCGCACAGTCGTGGTGGCCACCGGCGTGGACTACCGTCGCCTAGGCATGCCTGAGCTGGAGGATCTGGTCGGCAGAGGCGTCTTCTACGGGGCCACAGTCTCCGAGGCGCCGTCGATGGCCGGCAAGCACGTCTGTGTCGTGGGTGGCGGAAACTCGGCCGGACAGGCCGTTCTGCACCTGGCCAAGTACGCGAAGAAGGTGACGCTGCTGGTGCGCGGACCCACCCTGTCGGTAAGTATGTCGGAATACCTCATCGATCAGCTTGAGGCCACCCGGAACGTTGCCATCCGCTACAGCACCGTGATCGTGGGTGCCCGCGATCAGGACGGATTCCTTGCCGCCGTCAAGGTGGCCGCATCCGGAGCCGGCGCAACCCCGGGCGAGGAGATCGAAGCAGGCGGCCTGTTCGTGCTGATCGGTTCGGTGCCGCGGACCTCCTGGCTGCCCGACACCGTAGAGCGTGACCCAGGCGGTTTTCTGCGCACGGGCGCCAGCCGGGATGTCAGCGACGCCGGGTCCACCAAGTCGCCATTAGCGCTGGAAACCAGCATGCACGGCATTTTCGCGATCGGCGACGTGCGCGCCGGTTCGATCAAAAGAGTCGCTACCGCAGTCGGGGACGGCGCCACCGTGGTCTCGATGCTTCACACCTACCTGGCCGAGAACCCCCTGCCTGCCTCGCACCCTGCCCCTGATGAGGCGGCCGCACCCGAGGAGCTGCCCGGTGATGGCCGCTTCAGGTGAAGTCACACCGTTGATTCCGCCGATGCGGCGGCTGCTCTATGTCGCTGCATTCCTCGTGTTTCTTGCCGGGCTCGTGCTGTTCGTGTTTCCGCTCCGGACTGAGGAATGGTTCGCGTGGACAGTCAATCCGCCGATGACCGCGGTCTTCCTCGGGGCGGCATACTGGTCGAGTGCCGGCCTGGAGGTGACGGGCGCCCGCTCAGCGAGTTGGGATTCAGCGAGGCTGGCAGTCTGGCCCGTGTTCGTCTTTACGACATTGACCCTCGGAGTCACCCTGCTCCATCTCAATCGATTCCACCTGTCGTCAGCCACTGGCCCCACCGCCCAAGTAGCCACTTGGGCGTGGCTGGCAATCTACGCCATCGTGCCCGTGGCGATGCTCGTCATAAGCCGGATGCAGATCCGGTCCCGGCGTCCTGCCCCAAAGTCCGTAACGGCGGGACGGCCGGTGCTGCCCCCTGCACTCCGGCTGCTCCTGGTGGGAATCGCCGCGGTACTGCTGTTGTATGGCGTGGCGCTCCTAGCTGTACCCATTCCTGCCGCAACGTGGTGGCCGTGGCCACTGTCCGAGCTCACAGCGAGGGCGATCGGAGCGTGGCTGGTCGGTCTTGGCTGGGCGGCCGCGCAGGGCCAGTTGAGCGGCGATCTTCGCACCGTCCGCCCCGTGGCCCTGACGTCCGTTGCCTTCGTTATTCTGCAGGCGGTTGCCCTGCTGCGGTATGGCGACGCCCTGACATGGCCGAGCGCGCCGGCGATCGGCTTCGTTACCGTGCTACTTGCCATTGGAGTGGCCGGCGGGTGGGCACTCGCACTTTCCCGCCGCCGGTAGTCCGGGCGGGTGGCATGAAGCGGGGTTTGCTTCTAACTCTGGAGCCCTAGGAAGAAAACGCCGCTGGAAACAGCCCCGTGTGCAGATACCCCGCGACGGGATGTCCAGGAAAGCAGGGGTACATTCGGTCAAATCTCCGGTCAAACACCTTAAATCTGCCCGAAGCGGCCAGCGGGGACGTCAACTAGTGTTGACCCCGGTCCGTGACGTCAACTAATGTTGACGCATGGAGGTGGAACGGATGAAGACGCTGGTTGCATCCATGGACGGGAAAGGACCCGCTGAAGCCCTGCATGCCGTCGCTGAGCTGCAAAAAGAAGTTGGGCGAACCGAAGCGTCCCTGGTCCGCAAAGCCCGACAGGCCGGCCTTTCCTGGGAAGCTATCGCGCTATGCCTCGGCGTGAGCAAACAAGCTGTCCACCGCAAGTATGGGAAGCGATGAAACACCTCCGTCGGCCGGGACTGCAGAAAATGAGACGTTTTCCATGCGCGGCAAAAGCCCAACGAGGCTTTGATAAGGCCGGAACACCCGCCCGCCCTTGTTCTTCTTCATGTCTCTCCACCGGGTGCGCAGGACAGGCCCAGTGTTCCGAAGCGTAGACAGACCGGTCTGTCTGCGCCCTGTGGGATGTATCATCCGTGTGTGGAAACTCCAGAACGCGACGCTGGACAGTCAGAGCGCCCTGCAATGGACGGTCCTCGGGAGAAGATCGTTGCCGCGGCATACCAACTGTTCGCCCGTCGCGGGATTCGCGACGTTGGAGTCGACGAACTGATCCGCGCATCAGGCGTGGCCAAGGCAACCTTCTACAGGCACTTCCGCTCCAAGGACGACGTCGTGCTGACCTTCCTCGAGCAGTGGTATCTGGAACGCACGGTCGCGATCGAGAACGCAATCGCCCGTCGCGGGACCAGTGACGAGGCAGCCATGCTGACCATCTTCGACGTCTTCGACGATTGGTTCCGCGAGGGCGCTGCCCAGGTCAGCTCCTTCCTGCACGTGCTGATGGAAATGGGTCCCGACCACCCCCTCGGGAAAGCGAGCATCCAGTACCTGGACAGGACGCGCCAACAGATCGCGGAACTCGCAGAATCGGCCGGGCTCGACGACCCGCACGACTTCGCCTGGTCTATCCACATCTTGATCAAGGGAGCTATCGTCGCCGCGGCCGAGGGCGACTCCCGCGCTGCTGGCCGCGCCAGGACCATGGCCAAGCTGCTCATGGACCACCACCGGTCGTAGAAGGAGCTGTGGGAACTCCCGCAACTCGGAGAAACCATATGCGCCCTTCACTAGATGCGGAGGGAGGCGAAGGCGTTGATGGCGTTGCATGAACGTCGACGCGGTCTCTTTGGTTTCGTCGGCCATGGGAAGAAAGGGGACTAGGCCCTCCGCCGAGTCAAGGTTCTCGCGAGGGCGTACACGCCAGCGCCAGCGAGGATCCAGGGGCCGGCGACTATGGCCGGGTCGATCCACTGGTGCGCGAGGTCCGCGCGTTTCCTGCCGAATCTGGACCGAAGCCCGTGCCCGGAGAACTCGCTGAGGACACCGGTTTCGGTGATCGGGTTGTCCGGGTGCAGCGAGAGGAAGGATCCGAGGTGGCTCTCCCATGCGTTCACGCGGTCCGCTGCAAGCAGGATCAGCCAGTGGGCCGCCCGGCCTTCGCTGTACCGGTAGGCGAACTTCCGCATCATTCCGGAGACGCCGGCGGGCGGAGTGGAGGTACCGAAGACTGGGGTCAGGAATTTGTGCTCGACGGACCGCTCCCGCGGCCACTTCTCTTCCTGCCGTTCGGGGAACTCCCAGTGGGCACCCGTGACGAGGTCGGTGCGTTCCCGCGGCACGGAGGGCCGGTCCTTCGGATCAAGGTCAACGCCCCATCCCGGGATACGGGCCCGAAGCTGCTCGCTGGTTTCATTGGGCTTGGGCTTATCGGCTGTGTAGGGCATGGCGTCCGCTCCTTCAGCTGGCACTCGGGACGATGAGTGGCTTGATGATGTCATCGAGCTTGGCTGAGAACATGTGATAGCCCTCGGCGATGTGTTCCAGCGGGATTTGGTGCGTCACGAGGTCGCTGGGTTTGAGGTAGCCGTTTCGGACGTGCTCAAAGAGCCGCGGCCATTGGCGCTTGACCGGGCACTGGTTCATCCTCAGCGTGAGGCCCTTGTTCATGGCGTCGCCGAACTTGACGGCGCTGAACATTGGACCGTAGGCCCCCATGACGGACACGGTGCCGCCCTTGCGGACGGAGTCGATGGCCCAGTTCAGCGCCACAGGAGACCCGCCCTGCAGTTTCAGCTGCGAGGACGTCACGTGTTGGGTGAGGTTGCCGTCCGCTTCTGCCCCTACGGCGTCGATCGCTACATCTGCGCCGAGGTAATCCGTGATTTTCTTCATGTGCAGGACGATGTCGTCGTATTCCACGAAGTTGTACGTCTCGGCGTGGGCGAAGGCCCTGGCCTTCTCGAGGCGGTACTCGAGATGGTCTATGACGATCACCCGCCCGGCGCCCATCAGCCAGGACGACTTGGCAGCGACCAGCCCGACCGGTCCGGCACCGAAGACCACCACCGTGTCCCCTTCGCTGATGTCACCGAGCTGGGCGCCGAAGTAGCCCGTGGCGACGGCGTCCGTGAGCAGTACCGCGTCCTCTTCCTCCATCCATTCAGGAATGAGGGAAGGCCCCACGTCCGCGAAGGGGACGCGAACGTACTCAGCCTGGCCGCCGTCGTAACCGCCGCAGGTGTGAGAGTAACCGTAGATCCCGCCCACCGCTGTCGCGTTCGGGTTCACGTTGTGGCAGTTGGAATACAGCCCACGCGAGCAGAAATAGCATGAGCCGCAATAGATGTTGAACGGAACCATCACCCGATCCCCTGGTTTCAGGTTCTGCACAGAGCTGCCCACCTCATGGACAACGCCCACGAACTCATGTCCGAACGTCATCCCGACGCGGGTATCGGGCATCATGCCGTGATAAAGATGCAGGTCCGAACCGCAGATCGCCGCCAGGGAAACGCGCACAATGGCGTCATTGGGATGTTCAATCCTGGGAATGTCTTTTTCTTCCACCCGGACCTTATACGGCCCGCGATACACCATTGCCTTCATTTTTGCCGCCTCAGAAGCTGGCCGTTACAGGGATCTCAGGCTTCCACCACCCAGCGGAAGAGGTCAAGGACTTTTTATAAGTAAGCTTTCTATTTCTTCAGCCGGGGTGACGTTTCGACTTGCGAGATGCCCCCACCCGGAGTCCAATCCTGAAAGCCCAGATGGATAACGCCCACGCACAACATTGGCTGTCGTCGCCGTACTCGCCGCCCACGATCCGCCTGCCAGTGCCGCTGAAATCGTATGTCGGAGAGTTGCCCCGACTAGCCGGCGCGAGTGAGGGCAAACTTGGTCATAGGCGTGAGTACACATGCTGGCTCCTCATACACAGGACCAAACATTGGTCTTTCTGTGCTCGACAATTAGTCCTTGCTGCTGAAGGCGGCGTCGAAGCTGGTCTGCGAGGCGGGGAAGTCGAACTTCTTCAGGGCGGCGAGGGCTTCGGGGGCGCCGTGGAGGCGGTCCATGCCGGCGTCTTCCCATTCGATGCTGATGGGGCCGGTGTAGCCGATCGCGG
>NZ_JBNHFL010000032.1:0-60913 GCF_059090205.1 Arthrobacter sp. CMU6 | reverse complement strand
CCGGCCGTCGCCCTAGCTGCGATGCCTTTCTCGAACCACGCTACAGCGGCCTTGCGCTGGACCTCTGACAACGAACTAGACGCACGCATAAAACTGCTCCCCACAAAACGGAACTGAATATTTCAGTCCAACTTCCGGGGAGCAGTTCAAGACCTGAGGGAGCGTCGGGATGGAGCCGGATAAATACGTGACGCCGGAACCCAGTTCGGGTTCCGGCGTCATACGTTTCGGTGTATTCAGTTCGTAGTGTTAAGTGCCGCTGCTCAGCAGTTCCGTTGTGCAGGGCCGGGTGTAGCAGGGCCTTTGTGCACGTTACGCCGGGGCGGCGACGTCCTCGGCCTTGCGCTCCTCGACCAGGCCGCAGACCGCGGCGAAGAGCGGGTGGTCCTGCGTGAGCCCGGTGATGCGCTCCGTGGCGGCGGCAGGTTCGGAGTCGGTAAGGATCTGGCCCAGCTCCACGGCCTCGGTGTCGGCCGGATCGTTGAACCGCAGGGCGGCTGCAATCGCCCCGAGCAATGCCTCGGGGACAATGCCGCGTTCAGCCAGTTCCGCAGCGGGGCCGATGAACCGTTCGTGCCGGCTCAGCTTGCGCAGCGGAGCGCGCCCAACGCGGTGCACCGTGTCCGGCAGGTGCGGGTTGGTGAAGCGCGCCAGGATTTTCTGGACGTAGGCCTCCTGCTCGTCATAGCTGAAGCCGTGTTTGGACACGAGCAGCTGCTTGGTCTCGTCGAGCACGGCGCGCACGTCGGCGGCAACGTCCTCGTCGGCCATGGCGTCGGAGATCTTCTCCAGCCCGGCTTCGAAGCCGAAGTACGCCGCGGACGCGTGCCCAGTGTTCACCGTGAACAGCTTGCGCTCGATGTAGGGTCCGAGCTCGTCCACGAAGGTGGCGCCCGGAATCACCGGGGCCGCACCGCCGAACGGCGTGCGGTCGATGACCCACTCGTAGAACGTCTCCACCGTGACGTCCAGGCCCTGGCCCGGCTCCTGGTTGGGCACGATGCGGTCCACGGCCGTGTTGGCGAACACCGCCGTGTCCTGCAGTGATCCGGCGGCCTCATCCCAGCACTCCACGATGGACTTGCGCAGGATGTCCGTGGCATTGATGGCGTTCTCACAGGCCATCACCTGCAGCGGCAGCAGCCCCGGAGCCCGGGCTGCAATTCCCTTGGCGATCGCGGGGGCCACGAACTTGAGGATATGCGGCCCCACCGCGGTGGTGACGATGTCCGCCGTCGAGATTTCCTCGATAAGCTGCGCCTCCTGGGTGCCGGAGTTCACCGCCCGGAAGTTGTCCACCGTGCGCACGGCGGGGTTCTCCCCCACCTCGTGCACGCTGTAGCTGTCCGCCGCGGCGAGCTGGGAGATCAGGGCGTCCGCAACGTCCGCGAACACCACCTCATACCCGGCCCCGTGCAGCAGCAGGCCGACGAACCCCCGGCCGATGTTGCCGGCCCCAAAATGTACAGCCTTCACTATGCGTTGACCTTTCCGAACAGTTCCAGAACTTCGTCCACGGTGGTGGCCGCCTCAAGCTGCGCCACCTGCGCCTTGTTCGTGAAGACCTTGGCGATCGAGGACAGGATGTGCAGGTGCTCGTTGTTGACACCGGCCACGCCCACCACGAACTTGACCTGCTTGCCGTTCCAGTCGATGCCCTCGGGGTAGCGGACCACCGAGACGGCCGACTTCCGGATGTGGTCCTTCGCGGCGTTGGTGCCGTGCGGGATCGCGAGGAAGCTGCCCATGTACGTGGAGACGGACTCCTCTCGCTCGTGCATCGCGAGGATGTAGTCGTTGTCCACGGCGCCGCGCGCCAGCAGCAGCTGGCCCGCCTCGTCGATCGCGGCATCCCGGCTGGAGGCGGAGCCGTTGAGGACCACGCTTTCCGGAACCAGGATGTCCGACGGCGCTGCGGCGGTTGCGGGGGCAGCGGCGGTTTGGGTGGTGGCGGCAGCCGGAGCCGCGGCTGTAGCCGCCCCGGCGGCAGGAGCCCCCGTATCTTCGGCGTTGCTGCGCTGGACCAGCTCCACGATCTCGTCGTAGCGCGGGCTGTTCATGAAGTTGTCCACGGAGAAGTGGACGGCACTGGACGTGGCAGGCTGGGCACGCTCGGTCAGGTCCTGGTGCGTGACCACGACGTCATACGTGTCATTGAGGTTGGCGATGGATGCGTTGGTGACGTTGACTTCCGGGAACCCGGCAGCCTTGATCTTGTTTCGCAGCACGGAAGCGCCCATGGCGCTGGAGCCCATGCCGGCATCGCAAGCGAACACGATGTTCTTGATGGGGCCGGTCAGGACACCCACTCCGCCACCGGCGCCTGAGCCGGTGAGGGTGGAAGCGACGGAGCTCTTCTTGCCCTTCATTTCCTCCATCCGGCTGGTGGCTGCGCTGAGGTCGTCCTCGTCGCTGTGGCGCGTCGTGCGGAGGATCACCGAGGCGACCAGGAAGGACACCGTGGTGGCGAGCAGAACCGAGAGGGCCACGCCGAGGTAGCTGTCACGGGACGTCTGGGCGAACACCGCAAAGATGGATCCCGGAGCTGCCGGGGCAACCAGGCCGGCGCCCGTGACGGCAAGGGTGGCGATGCCGGTCATGCCGCCGGCGATCGCGGCCAGGATCAGCAGCGGGCGCATGAGGACGTACGGGAAGTAGATCTCATGGATACCGCCGAGGAACTGGATGATGGCAGCGCCGGGAGCGGAAGCCTTCGCCGCACCGCGGCCGAAGAACATGTAAGCCAGCAGGATGCCGAAGCCCGGGCCGGGGTTTGCCTCCAGCAGGAAGAGGATGGACTTGCCCTGCTCCAGCGACTGCTGGATGCCCAGCGGGGTCAGCACGCCGTGGTTGATGGCGTTGTTCAGGAAGAGGACCTTGGCCGGTTCGATGAAGATGGAGGTCAGCGGGAGCAGGCCGTTGTTCACCAGGAACTGGACGAAGTTGCCGGCGGCCGTGCTGAACGCCGTCACCAGCGGCGAGATGCCGTAGAAGCCCAGCATGGCCAGCAGTGCGCCCCAGATGCCGGCGGAGAAGTTGTTCACCAGCATCTCGAAACCCGGGCGGATCTTGCCGTGCCAGATCGCGTCGAGCTTCTTCATGGTCCAGCCGCCAAGCGGACCCATGATCATGGCACCGATGAACATCGGGATGCCTGCGCCCACGATCACACCCATGGTGCCGATGGCGCCGACGACGCCACCCCGGACGTCATAGACCATCTTGCCGCCGGTGTAGCCGATCAGGAGCGGCAGCAGGTAGGTGATCATGGGACCGACGAGGCCAACGTTGGGCGCGCCCGCCGCGTTGGTGCCGAACCCGCCCAGTGCCGGTACCGGGATCCAGCCCTTTTCGATGAAGAGGGCTGTGATGAGCCCCCAGGCGATGAAGGCGCCGATGTTGGGCATGATCATGCCGGACAGGAACGTCCCGAACCTCTGGACGTGCACCCGCGCACTGGTTTTGGGTTTTGCAACTGTCTCTGTTGCCATGTGATTTCCTAACGTGGTCCCTGCGGCACCGCAGGATGGTCCGATAGTTTCGTCTAGCTGGTGGAACCGGTGGAGATCCGGTGGAGCCATTCGAGAAAAAGCTTGAGTTCCGAGCTGGTGAGCTGGTCCGAGTGGGATGCCTGCAGCGCCGCGTTCAGCGCAATGGCAGCCACCACCACCGATGACTTCCCGGAGTCCTCCGGTCCTGCATCCCGCCCCTGGTCCCTGGACACCGCAAAGATCATGGCGTCCCGGGTCATCGTGGACAGCTCCAGATTCCGCTCCGCGACCGGTTCTGCGATCAGCATGAGCGTCACGCCCACGTTGGCGGCCAGGATGCTCCTGGCAGCTTCCCGTGGCTGGACGTTCAGCAGACCGGCCGCAGCGGCCTTGCTCAGCATCTCCTCCAGGAGGCCCTCGGCATCGGCAACGATGGCTGGGCGGCTCTCCGGGCGGATGTTACCGAACATGACCAGATAAAGTTCGGGCTGCTTGAGCCCGAACTGCACGTGGTTGTCCCACATCCGCCGGATGTCCACCAGCGGCTGTCCGGACGGGGCGAAGTCCCTCTCGCCCGCCACATACTCTTCGAAGCCCGCGGCGACAACTGCGTCAAACAGGCCCTCCTTGTCACCGAAGTGGTGATAGAGGGTGGGCGCCGTGACGCCCGCCAGCTGCGTGATCTGGCGGGTGGAAACAGCTGCCCCACCGGACTTGGCCAGCAATTCGGCTGCCGCACGCAACAGCCGCACTTTGGGCGGAAGCTGGCCATCGAAACTCATAACCGCTACCCTAGCACCTATAGCAACGCTATATGAACTGAATCACATACAATTTTTTTCAGGCACCGCAACGCAGCCTCGGACGTAGCCGTTCCGAGCTTCCGGGCTCCCGCCCGGGCAGATACCGGCGGGCCTGGCTACCGGCAGAGAACGAGGACCTTCAGTGCAGAACTTCCCAGGAGTAGGCGTCAGCCCAGGCCGCATCATCGGCACGATCCGCCAAATGCCCAAGCCCATCAGTGAACCTCCGGCCGGCGAACAGCTGGCCGCCGGGACCACCCCCGAAGAGGCGACCGCAGCGCTGAAGGCCGCAGCGGGCGCCGTCCACGATGAGCTGAAGGCCCGTGCCGACCACGCCACGGGTGATGGCAAGGCCGTCCTGGAAGCCACGGCCCTGATGGCCAAGGACACCATGCTGATCAAGGGCGCCGCGAAGCTGATCGCCCGCGGCACCTCGCCGCAGCGTGCCATCTGGGAATCGGGTTCCTCGGTTTCCGAAATGCTGCACAACCTCGGCGGTTACATGGCGGAGCGCGCCACGGACATCCTGGATGTCCGCGCCCGCATCGTGGCCGAACTCCGCGGCGTGCCCGCCCCGGGCATCCCGTCGTCGAACGAACCGTTCATCCTGGTGGCCGAAGACCTGGCCCCCGCCGACACCGCCACCCTCGACCCCAACAAGGTCCTGGCCTTGGTGACCGCGGGCGGCGGCCCGCAGTCCCACACCGCGATCATCGCCCGCTCACTCGGCCTGCCCGCCGTCGTGGCCGCCGTCGGCGTCGACGAACTGCCGGACGGCACCGAGGTTTACGTCGACGGCGCCGCCGGTTCCATCACGGCCAACCCCGATGACTCGCTGCGCGCGGCCGCCGAAGCCTGGGCCGCCACGGCGTCCCTCCTGGCCGAGTTCAGCGGAACGGGTTCGACAGCCGACGGCCACCTGGTGCCCCTCCTCGCCAATGTGGGCGGGGCCAAGGACGCCCAGGCCGCGGCCAAGCTCGGAGCCCAGGGCGTGGGGCTGTTCCGCACGGAATTCTGCTTCCTTGAGCGGGACGTCGAGCCCACCGTCGAGGAACAGGCCGCCGCGTACAAGGGCGTGTTCGATGCCTTCCCCGGCAAGAAGGTGGTGCTCCGCACCCTGGATGCCGGCGCGGACAAACCCCTCCCCTTCCTCACAGACTCCACCGAACCCAACCCGGCGCTGGGCGTGCGCGGCTACCGCACCGACTTCACCACTCCGGGCGTCCTGGACCGGCAGTTGGAGGCGATCGCGAAGGCCGACAAGGAGTCCGAGGCCGACGTCTGGGTCATGGCTCCGATGATTTCGACAGCCGAGGAAGCCGCCCGCTTTGCCACCATGTGCGCCGAGGCCGGCATCAAGACGCCGGGCGTGATGGTGGAGGTTCCGTCCGCCGCCCTCACGGCCGACACCATCCTGCGCGAAGTTGCCTTCGCCAGCCTGGGAACCAACGACCTCACCCAGTACGCCATGGCCGCCGACCGCCAGCTGGGCCCCCTCGCCGGGCTGAATACGCCGTGGCAGCCTGCCGTACTGCGCCTCGTGGGCCTGACCGTTGAGGGCTCCAGGGCAGAGGGTCACAACAAGCCGGTGGGCGTCTGCGGCGAGGCCGCGGCGGACCCTGCCCTCGCCGTCGTGCTGACCGGTCTGGGCGTCACCACACTGTCCATGACCGCCCGCTCACTGGCTGCGGTGGCCGCCGTCCTGAAGACTGTCACGCTGGCGGAGGCCCAGGAACTGGCCAAGCTGGCCCTGTCTGCGCCGAGTGCCGTGGAAGCACGGGCCTGGGTCCGGGAGAAGCTGCCCGTCCTGGAGGAGCTCGGACTGTAGCCTGGAAAGCCGCCGGCCCGGCCGCCGGCGGCCTGCAGGGAGACGGCTGAAGCAGGCAGGCACCCCGGAAATCCGGGTGCCTGCCTGCTGCTTGGGTTGGCGCCCCCCGCTGACCCTTTCGGCTGCCCGCCGACCCGTTCGGGTGTCAGGCCGTGGCTCCGCCTGCCGCCGTAGATCCCTCGGCCGCCGTCCCGGCCCAGAACCGGATGATCCGGGCAACATCCTCGGTAGCGGTCTCCTGAACGACGTGCCCGCGCCCGCGCACCTCGGCAAACGCACCGTCGGGCGCCTGCCCGGACAGGAGTTCGCACCACGGCCGGCGGGCGATCGGGTCCCTTCCGCCGCGCAGCACAAGCACAGGCTGCCCCACGCCCCGCAACCGCAGGTCCAGCGGGTACTCCATCATCACGGGCAGTTCGGTCAGATACCACCGCATTCCCGCCCGGAAATAATCGGTGAAAACCACGGCGTTAGTGGTTGGCGGCTCGCTGAACAGTGCATCCCGCGTCAGCGCCAGCACATGCCAGGCGGCACTCCTGCGCTCCGAATCCACCACCGGGCCCATCAGCACTGTCCGGATTACCAGCGCGGGCGCCTGGAGCGACAACTCCACCGCAAACTGTGCACCCATGGAGTGGCCCACCACTATGCAGGACTCGACTCCATAATCCGCCAGGACGGCGGCGACAAAAGCAGAGTATTCGCCCACCGTCACCTGCCGGCCAGGACGCGGCGTGTCCCCGAAGCCCGGCAGGTCGAAGGTATAGACGGCAGCGCCCCGGTCGGCGGTCCCCTCCGGCTGGCTGTTCCCCTCCGGGCCCTGGGCCAGTTCCACGTGCAGCCTGGCGAGGTAGCGGTGGGAGACGCCGATGCCGTGGAGCAGCACGTAGGCCGGCTGGTCCGCGGCCGAAGGCGCGTTCGATGTGTATAGTCGGCCCGTCAAACCGTTCGCCGTCACAGCAACTCCACCGGCAAGTCTCATCCGCCGAGCATACCCGGCTTACAGTTCCGCAGCGGCTAGGCTTCTGCCATGGCACTGATTGCTCCCAGGGTGGCCCCCGCCCTTCCTGCCGACGACGCGCTGGCGCTGCAGCGCGCGCTCGACGGCGGCACTGACATCACCGTCTTCGTGGACGGAACCGTCCACCGGCTTCCGCCCCAGGCGAGGGACGCCGTCGTTGACCTCCTGGCCAGGTTCAGCCGCGGCGAAGCGGTGACCGTCAGCAGCGTGGAGGAAATGCTGACCACCTCGCAGGCGGCCGAGTTGGCCGGCATCTCCCACACCTACCTGCGGAACATGACCGACCGCGGCGAGATCCCCGTGGAATACCGCGGCACGCACCGCCGCATCCGGCTGGCCGCCATCATGGCCTGGCTGGAGGGGCAGAAAAAGAAGCAGGCGGCAACTGACGCGGCCGGGGAGGCTGCCGACGGCGGGACCTCCGGCGGCGAAACCGGCAAGTAGCGTTTCGCCCGGGAGGGCAGTGGCAGAAAACCGCAAACATGCAGATTGAAGGTAATCGGAAAAGCGCGGGCCCGATGCTCCGGGCATCGCTGCCGGTGACTTTGGAGCCACGGAAGGCAGGAGGCCTGCGAATGGAAAGTGCGGCGGCGCCGGCATTGCCTACGCACCGGGAAGCCTCCGGGAAGCAACCCACTGGCTGGAATGGTGGCGGACGCAGCGGACAGGCGAACCCCGTTTCGTCAGCCATGACCTTAACCCGGACTCGCTGAACTTTACGACTACACAACCCGCGACTGGTTCACCATCCCGTCCGCCAGCGGACAGCCCGTGGCCGTCGGACCCTACGTTGACTTCGGCGGCATCAACGTCAACATCATCACGCTCTGCATTCCGGCGCCCACCGCGCGGGGCACCCAGATCCTGGGGTGCGACCTGACCCTCGCGATCCTCGAAGGAATCTTCCTCCGTGCCCTCCAGCTCCGCGAGCCGGTGGTGGTGCTGCTGGGGCCCAACGGGCGCGTCATCGCGTCCAACAACGCACGCATCGCCACGGGCACCCTCTTCCTCGAAGAGGACATGGCACGGGCCGACATCTCAGTGGACGTTTCGCCCGACAACCCCGCACGCCTGCCCTGGAAGCTGGTCACTCTCCGGGACTAAATGACGGGGTGATAAGGATCAAGCAACGATCCCACGGAACCAGGGTTTCCGGCTGGCGCACGGGGTTACTCTTTATTCGTGGTCAGATTCAGGGGGTTGCACATCGTGGCGGGCGTCGCCGCAATGGGTGTGGCGGCTGCCCTGGGAATCATCATGGGCCTGAACAACACCGCCGTTTTTACCTCCAGCTGCGTGGTCTTCGTGGCAGTATCCCTGTGGGTCCAGAGCCGCGTGGCCAGGCTCCGCACGGGGCTCCAAGGACTCCCGCAACACCTTCCCGATGGCGCCGCGCTGGAACGGACCGCCGAGCGGGCAACGGAGCGTCCGGCTGAACGGACGGCCGAGCAGTTGCCCAGCGGCGAAGGCAACGCCGCGTAGCCAGTTCCGACCCGGGCCTCAGATCCGTGGCCTTGATGCCCAGCGCCGTGCCTTCAGGGCGGCATGCAGCTCCAGCCGCACCATCCCCTTGAGCGGATCGACACCCAGCAGCTGACGGATGCGGCCCAGCCGGTTGTAGATGCTGCTGCGGTGCAGGTGCAGTTTTTCGGCGACGTCCTGGACGGAACCGTCGTTGTCGTAGAGCAGCTCCAGCACGGGCAGCAGCTCCCCATTCCGGTCATGGTCCTCAAGGGCCCGGAAATTCACCGAACTTGCGTCGCTCCAGACGCCGGCCCCGCCGCCGGCCGATGCCAGCAGCTGGTACACCCCCGTGCCCCGGCAATCCACCAGCTCGCCGAGCCGCGGATCAACCGCCGCAGCCAAGGCAGCCACCTTTGACTGCCGGTAGGCTTCGGCCAGGTCCTTGGTGCGGCTGAATCCCTCACTGGTCCCCAGGATGACCCGCTCCACGGACCTCCCGGAACGCTTCGCAAGCTCCAACTGGTAATGCACCAGAACCTGGGCCTGGCTGGCGCGCCCCGTGGACTCCCGGAAGAGGACCACCGAATGCGTCTCCGCGCCGGCGCTGAACAGGACGGCGTCCACGCCGATGGTGGCCTGAAGTGCCGCGGCGCGGTGGATGAGCGTCGAGGCAATCGGATCCGGACCGGCCATCCAGCCGTCGGCATCAAGGACCGTGACCAGCTGCCACGGCCCGCGGTCCTGCACTTCCTTCCATCCCGCCACAGCGGCAACGGCATTGGGTTCCCCGGCGCAGGCTGCCAGGAACTCCCGTTCGCGGCTGCGCCTGAACTCGGATTCCGCGGTGTTGGAGTCCAGCAGGAGTCCGGACAGCACGTCCAATTCGTCCCGGACGCCGGGCAGTTCGGCGAGGATCGCCGTCGCGCTTTGGTCTTCCACGTCCAGCTGCACCCACAGGTAACCCACCCGGAACCCACGGACCAGCAGCGGGACGCAGACTCGCCCGAGCATGCCCAGCTCCTCGTTGGCGGGCACCACCACAGGCCGTACCGCGGTGGCGATGCCGTGCGAGAGCTGCCAGTTCTTGACGTCCAGCGGCACCCGCTTGCTGAGCAGGAAGTTAACCCGGACCCGGTCCGCGTGCGACTGGTTGGAGCTGTAGGCGAGCAAAAGGCCATCGAGGTCCTCCAGGGAAAGCCCGCGGCCCAGCTTAAGGGCCACCCGTTCGACGAGCTGTTCCACATCCTGCTGCATGGTCACAGACTACGTCCCGCAGGGGGTCCCGGGCGAACGGACATCAGGCGACACTTGACGCCTTGGAGGTCGACATTAGTCGAGCTTCCGCCACGAAAAACCACGGAAACACGCGGTTTTTCTCCGGGCTGGGCTACGGGTTCCTGTAGTGCGCCTCACAGCCGGATCTATTCTGGAATCACAACTTCCCCACACATTCCGGCGTAACAGCCATCGGATCTGGAGCCCAAAAAATGATCATCGGTGTCCCCAAAGAGATCAAGAACAACGAATTCCGCGTCGCCATCACGGCTGCCGGCGTTCACGAATTCCGCACCCACGGCCACACGGTCCTGGTGGAGCGCGGCGCGGGCCTGGGCTCCGGAATCACTGACGAGGAATACGCCATTGCGGGCGCCGAAATCATCGCCGACGCCGATGAGGTCTGGTCCCGCGCGGACATGGTGATGAAGGTCAAGGAACCCATCAAGGCTGAGTACCACCGGTTCCGCAAGGGCCTGATCCTCTTCACCTACCTGCACCTGGCCGCCGAGCCCGAACTCACGCAGGCCCTCGTCAACTCCGGCGTCACCGCCATCGCCTACGAGACGGTCCAGGAAGGCCGCACCCTGCCCCTGCTCGCCCCCATGTCCGAGGTGGCCGGGCGGCTCTCCGTCCAGGTCGGCGCGACCTCCCTGATGGCACCCGCCGGCGGCAAGGGGGTACTGCTCGGCGGCGTACCCGGCGTCCGCCCCGCCAAGGTTGTGGTCCTGGGCGCAGGCGTCGCCGGCACCAACGCAGCCGCCATGGCGCTGGGCCTCGGCGCCGACGTCACCATCCTGGACATCAACATCAACCGGCTGCGCGAACTCGACGCCCAGTACCAGGGCCGCCTCAAGACCGTGGCGTCCAACAAGTACGAGATCGAGAAGTCCGTGGTGGACGCCGACCTGGTGATCGGCTCAGTCCTCATTCCCGGCGCCAAGGCCCCCAAGCTGGTGACCAACGAACTCGTGGCCCGGATGAAGCCCGGCTCCGTGCTCGTGGACATCGCCGTGGACCAGGGCGGCTGCTTCGAGGACACCCGCCCCACCACGCACCAGGAACCCACGTACAAGGTCCACAACACGATCTTCTACTGCGTGGCCAACATGCCCGGCGCGGTCCCAAACACCTCCACCTACGCGCTGACCAACGTCACGCTCCGCTACGGCGTGGCCCTGGCAAACCTCGGCGTGAAGGCCGCCTTCGAGAAGGATCCCGCCCTCGCGGCGGGCCTGAACATCGCCGCAGGCCACGTGGCACACCACTCCGTCTCCGAGGCGCACAACCTGCCCCTCGTAGCGGACTGGCACGAGCTGGTCTCCGCGTAAGGCATTCCGCCGGTTGAGCTTGTCGAAACCGCGCCTTGGTTTCGGCAAGCTCAACCAGCGGCTTCATTTAAGCAAGCGCCCGGGCCTGTTCTATCAGCTTGAGGACTTCGACCGGGCCGGCCGGATCAACCGGGACGGGCAGGGCCGAGGCGGCGCCGCCGTCGGAAATCTTGGCTGCGAGGATCCGGTAGAACTCTGGGTAGTTCCCGCGTTCGGTGGGCAGCCGGTCAAGGTGCCCGTCGCGGCCCAGCTGCCCGGCCCATTCGGGGGACTCCACACCGTACTCCGAATCCAGCGGGCTCCCTCCCGCGACAATGTACGGCTCCTGCGGGTCCACGCCGTGCTTGGTGTAGGCGCCGCCGGTGCCGAGGACCCGGTAGCGCGGGCCCTGCTGGGCGCAGAGCATGTTCATCCAGTGGTGGCTGAGCACGCCGCTCCCGTGCCGCAGGACCACGAAACAGTCGTCATCCGTCTTCTCACCCGGGCGCCGGGCCAGGAGCTCGGCATGGACCACCGTGCCCGGGCCGAAGAGCTGCAGCGCCTGGTCCAGGAGGTGGGTTCCGAGGTCGAACAGGACACCGCCGCCGTCAGCCGCCGTGGCCTCCGCCTTCCAGGCCTTCGAAACTTCGGGCGACCACCGTTCAAAGCGTGACTCGAACCGCGTCACCTCGCCCAGCACCCCGCCCTCCAGCAGGGCCTTGACCGTGAGGTAGTCCCCGTCCCAGCGCCGGTTCTGGAACACCGTCAGCACCCGCCCCAGCCGCTCCGCGAGCGCGATCAGCTCCTGCCCCTGCCCGCTCGTCACGGCGAACGGCTTGTCGACGACGACGTCGAGTCCGGCCTCCAGCGCGGCCTTCGCCAGCGGATAGTGGGTGGCCGGCGGCGTCCCCAGCACCACAAGGTCAAGGTCAGGGGCCAGCGCAAGGACGGCATCGCCGTCGGGCACTGTTTTCACGCCGGGATACTGCCCGGCGGCGGCCGCCTGCCGGCCAGGATCAGAGGTTGCGATCACATCCAGCGAGTAGCTGGGGTCCGCCGCAACCAGCGGCGCATGGAAAACCCGGCCGGAGAGGCCAAAGCCCACCACGGCGGTACGGATGGGAGTGGGGGACACGGAGGAATCGATGCTCATGGTGCCACGCTACCCCGTGGCCCAGCGCCCGCAAGCTCCCGGTCCAGCCGGTTCGGCTTTCAGCCGTTCAACCCGCCGGGCCTCCGGCGACGCGGGTGACGAGCTCGCGCCAGGACTCCTCCAGCCGCTCCGGCGAAACGTGCTGCACGCGGACGGCGTGCAGCAGCCGTTCGGGGTCAAGGGTAGCGCTGAGGGACATGGCCATCAGCCACGGGTCCGCCTCAAAACCCGCCGAGCGCAGCAGGTGTTCAAGGTGCCGGTGCCACAAGACGGCAGCGGGGGCCTCGAACCTGTTGTGCAGGGACGCCTGGGCGGCCCTGGCGAGCTCACCGTATTCCAGGACGTAGCGGATGCGCTCGGCACCGAAGGCGATCAGCCGCTCCAGCGGCGGCGCCCCGGGACCAAGCGGCGGCGGCCCGAACATGAAGCGGCCCTGGAATTCGGCCTCGGCATCGCTGAGCAGGGTCATCATGAGCCCGGCGCGGCTGCCGAAGCGGCGGAACACCGTCCCCTTGCCCACGCCTGCGCGCTCCGCCAGCTTGTCCATGGTCACGCCGTCGGCGCCGCACTCCTCCACTAGCTGCCGGGCAGCGCACAGGAGCAGTTCCCGGTTCCGGGCAGCATCGCTGCGTTCCGCTCCGGAGCCGGGCGATGATCCAGGGCCGGATGAGGACCCGGAGCGAATTGGGATGAGGCTCACACCAAGCATTCTAGACCCGGGAATAATATCCGGACCGTAGTCCGTTTAGTCTGGATGAAGGCATCAAACGCCTCCAACATCCAGTCGCCGCGGAGCGTTCCGCGGCAAGACCCAAGGAGTTCACATGTCCAAGAGCACCGTACTCGCCCTGGTGGGAAGCCTGCGCGCCGACTCCCACAACCGCAAGCTCGCCGAAGCCATCCAGCTGAACGCCCCCGAAGGCATTGAGATCCTGATCCACGAGAGCCTGGGCAACATCCCGTTTTACAACGAGGACATCGACGTCGAAGGCCAGATCCCGGCAGCCGCCGCCGCCCTGCGCGAGGCAGCCAGCCAGGCGGATGCCCTGCTGCTGGTCACCCCAGAGCACAACGGCACCATGCCCGCCTCGCTGAAGAACGCCATCGACTGGCTGTCCCGCCCGTTCGGCGCCGGCGCCCTCGCCGGTAAGCCCACTGCCGTCGTCGGCACCGCCTTTGGCCAGTTCGGCGGCGTCTGGGCCCAGGACGAGGCCCGCAAGGCTGTCGGCATTGCCGGGGCCCGAGTCCTGGAGGACGCCAAGCTCGCCGTCCCCGGCTCGATGGTCCGCTTCGCGGAAACCCACCCGAAGGACGACGCCGAGGTCGTTGAGCAGATCAAGGAACTCTTCGGCGCGCTTGCCGCCGTCGAGCCTGCCGGTGCAGCTGCTTAAGCAGCTCCTCCCTTCGCACGCCCCCGGCCATCCAATGGCCGGGGGCGTGCACTGTTTCCAGGCTCTGCGTGCCGGCCGCCAGCCGGGGCACACCGCAACCAATCCGTGACTGAGCTGCGGCCAAACTGACACCCGGGCATCGTTCCCCGCCCCGCCGCCCCGCCGTAACGTAGATGTACGGGACGTGCCGGGGCAGGGAGTGCGGTGCAGTCATGAAGTCGAGCTGGGGAGTCAGACCGCTGACGACGGCGGTTGCCGCCTTCTGCCTGACGCTTCCCTTGTGGCTCGCCTCCTGTGCTCCCCTCCCAAATGTTTACGACCCCGGAACCGCCCCTGCGGCGGCCCCCGCACCGCGTCCGGCACCTCCGGTGAGCCCGCCCGGGGAAGGCGGCGAGCCCACCGCATCAGGATCCGGTCTGGGAGCCTCCGGCACAACAGGCCAGGGAACAGCGGCCGGGGCTTCCGAACCTGCTCCCTCGGCCGGCTCGGCTTCTCCGCCCGCAGGCCCAAACACCGGCGGCCCGACTGCCGGCGCCCAGGGCGGCGGTTCAGGGTCCGGCGGCCTTCCGTCCGGCGGACTCGGAACCGGCGTCGAGGGACCGGACACGCACGCACAGCTGCCGGGAGGAACCGGGCAACAGCCCGCGCCCGCTTCAGGAGCCGCAGCCGGACCCGCTTCCCCGGGCCCCACAGCCGGTTCCACCGCAGCCGGTCCCGCGGCGCCGGGGGCCACGTCGCCCGGCATCGGCACGGGCGCAGCTCCAGGCGCCGGCACTGCGGTCTACTATGTGGCCCTCGACGACGGCGGCCGGTCCGGCGTCCGCTTCGGCTGCAACGACAGCCTGGTGGCAGTGCACAACACCGACTCCACCATCAGTGAGCCACTGCAGGCCGCCATGGGCAGGCTGCTGTCAGGTCCGGGCGCGCCGCCTGCGAGCGGCCTGTACAACGCACTGTCCGCGTCCTCGCTCCAATACGTCTCCGGCTACCTCGACGGCACCACCGTGGTGGTGAACCTGACCGGCGCGGTGCAGCCCGGCGGTGTCTGCGATCTTCCGCGGATCGAAGCCCAGCTCACCCACACAGCCGTCACGGCCGTGGATGCCGTCCGGGCAGAAATCTACGTCAACGGGGTGCCGCTCGCCGACGTTCTGGGCCTCCGCTAGGTCCGGACCACGAGGCACCCGGCGTCCCTAGCCACCCGGCGTCCCGGGCGAGCCGGGCTCCCCAGGCGAGCCGGCGTTCCCGGAGAACAGGGCATCCATTTCAGCGTGACTCGGCGAGCCGGCGAGTTCGGACCAGTTGCCGTCGCCCAGGATTTCGGCTGCCACCCGGGAAACCGTTGCGTAGGCCGCCTTCGCTGCATTGCCGCCGATGCTGACCCGCCGCACACCGGCGTCGTGCAGTTCGCCCACTGACGCCGATCCGACGCCGGCAAGCGCATTGAGCGGCGCCGGTATCCGCCTGCTGAGTTCATGCAGGACATGGAGGTCCGTCACGCCGGGAACGAAGATCCCGTCGGCCCCCGCAGCGAGGTAGCCCCCGGCGCGCTCCAGCGTTTCCTCGAAGGCGGAGTCACCGAACTGCCCGGAAAGGTACGTGTCCGTGCGGGCATTGATGAAGAGGTGCACGCCGGACTCCGCCGCGATGCCGCGGACCAGGCTGATCCTGCGGGCCTGCTCGTCCACGGCCGTGAGGGACGTGCCGCCGGAGTCTTCGATATTCACGCCCACCGCGCCGGCCTCCAGCACCGCCGTGACAGTCTGCCGGAGCAGGCCGTCATCGAAGGCGCCGTCCGCACCCGCGTAACCCGCTTCGATATCCGCCGTGACCGGAAGGCTCGTGGCCGCGGCAATCCTGCGCAGCGCGGCGAAGGCCAGGCCCGGCGGGACGTGGCTGCCGTCCGGAAACCCCAGGCTCCACGAGATGGCCGAGCTCGAGGTGGCAATGGCGCGCGCCCCGGCTTTCTCCACAAGCCGGGCCGAGGCGGCATCCCACACATTCACCAGCACCAGCGGAACGGCTCCGCCGGCGTGCATCTGGCGGAAGGCGTTGGCCTTGGCGGGCTGGGACAGTGCGGGCGCAGGCTCAAGTGACGTCATGGCTCCATTCCATGCCCTGCCCTACCGAAGGTAAAGCGGCTCTCCGGCACCAGTTCAGAAATCACGCCCGGATTCCCGGTCAACAGCTGTTGCCTAATCAGCAACCAAAGGCTGTACTCTGGGAGTGTGACCCACGAGACACTCGACGCCGCCGCAGCCGTCCTACCCGCCGAAGCCATCGACGCCATCGAGCGGGCCGCGACATCAGCCCACCGCCACGACGAACTCTTCTCCGAGCGCGCCGCAAACATCAAGCAGTCCGCCGTCCGGGATGTTTTCGACATCTCCATGCGGCCGGGCTTGGTCTCGCTGGCCGGCGGCAGCCCCTACCTGCAGTCCCTGCCCCTTGAAAAGCTCGCCGAAACGGCCGCCCGGATCATCGCCGAGGACGGCCTGACCGCACTTCAGTATGGCGGGGGCCAGGGCACCGAGGAGCTGCGCACGCAGATCTGCGAAGTCATGGCCGCCGAAGGCATCATGGACGCCAAGCCGGAGAACGTGGTAATCACGGCCGGTTCGCAGTCCGCCCAGGACGTTGCCACCAAGGTGTTCTGCAACCCCGGCGACGTGGTCCTCGTGGAGGAACCCACCTACGTGGGGGCGCTGAACACGTTCGAGGCCTACCAGGTCCAGGTGGAGGCCGTCCCCATGGACGATGACGGCCTCGTGCCTGAGCTTCTTGAGGCCAGGATCGCGGCGCTCCAGACCGCGGGGAAAAACATCAAGTTCCTCTACACCATCCCCAACTTCAACAACCCATCCGGCATCACGCTGGCGCAGGACCGCCGGCAGCAGATCGTGGACATCTGCCGCCGCGCCAACATCCTGGTTCTGGAAGACAACCCTTACGGCCTGCTCCGGTTCGACGGCGAGCCGCTGGCCCCCCTGCGTGCAGGCAACCCCGACGACGTCATCTACATGGGCTCGTTCTCGAAGATCTTTGCCCCGGGATTGCGCATCGGCTGGGCCCTGGTTCCCGCCCACCTGCAGCGCCGCTACTACCTCGCCTCCGAGGCAGTAACGCTCTGCCCGCCCACGCTGAACCAGATGCTCGTCTCGGCCTATCTCCGGGACTACGACTGGAAGGGCCAGATCGAGACGTACCGCGGGCTGTATGCCGAGCGCTGCCATGCGATGCTGGCGGCCCTGGCGGCGCACATGCCCGGGGGGCTCAGCTGGACCCGGCCGCAGGGCGGTTTCTTCGTGTGGGTGACGCTGCCGGAGGGCGTGGACACCTACCCCCTGCTCCGCAAGGCCATTGACGCCGGCGTCGTCTTCATTCCGGGCGCGGCCTTCACGCACTCGGACTCCCCGTCGAACAAACTCCGCCTGGCGTTCAGCGCCGTTCCGCCGGAGGCCATCGAGGAGGGCGTGCGACGCCTGGCTCCGGTGCTGCAGGAAGCCATAGACGCGCTGGCCTGAGCTGCGGCCGCGAAAAGGAACAACGGATTAGTCACGACACCAAGGAGGCAAAGCCATGGCGGGAACAATTGTTGTGGGCGTGGACGGAAGCGGCACCGCGCGGAAGGCAGCGGAGGTGGCGCGGGACCTGGCCGCGGCGCTGGGCGCCAGGCTCCACGTCGTGTCTGCGTTCGATACGGACCGGACCGAAGTCTTCGGCAGCGGCAGTGACCGGTGGATCGTGTCCGACGCCGGGGAAGCCGAAAAGGTGGCCCGGGATGTGGCCGCGGCGCTGGCGGGCGGCGAGCTCCAGGTCACCTATTCCTCCGCGCGGGGCAAACCCGCCGAAGCCCTGGTCAAGGAGGCGGACCGGCTCGACGCAAGCATGATCGTGGTGGGAAACCGCCGCATGCAGGGCATCGGGCGCGTGCTGGGCAGTGTGGCGAACAGCGTAGCCCACAGCGCGTCCTGCGACGTCTACATCGCGAATACCTACGGCGCCGACTAGCGCAGTGCGGGCCTGACTTGACGCGGATCACCCGGGCTGGTGGGCAGTCTCACCCCGGTTTCCGGCAATCCGGCATGCCCTGAAAGATAAAATTGGAGGTGCCCCCGATGGTGCGGCCAAACCCAAATCTACCTTTCAGGGGAACACTGTGCTTACACTCCAGCGCCGCCACCTCGTCGGCCACGACATCCTCCTTGCCCGCCACGGCAACCACATCAGCGCCATGCGCGTGGACCGCTCCGCCGGACGCGTCATCGCCCTCCTCGACGACGGCTCCGTGGACAGCGCCCCCAACCTCATCTCCCCGGACCTGCAGCTGCCGGACACGCTCAAGAGCGTCCTGCGTGAGGACTGGAAGTTCCTCACCCTCGTGAGCAGCGGCATCGCCGCCGTCTGCGGCGTCATGCTGGCCGCCGCGGTAAGCATGGCAGGCATGTCCGCCGATCCGGCCATGGCCCAGCTGCTGGCCAACTCCTACGCCGCCTACTAGGCCAGCCTCTGCCGCCGGGCGCCGGTCACCGGGATCAGTCCGCGGCGTCAGCCGATCCGGACCAGGACCTCACGCAGCAGCCACCACAGCCCGGCGGTGACTCCGCCGCCCACCAGGGCGCCGGCAACAACCTGAGCCACCGTGTGGGCGCGCAGCACCACCCTGGACCAGCCGACAGCAGGAATCAGCAGCAGCAGCGGAATCCACGGAACGCCCAGGATCAGCACAGTAATGACCGTCGTCAGCGCGATGGCCCCGGCGTGGCCGCTGATTTTCCAGAACAGGCTGATGACGGCGAGCACCACCACGCCGCCCACTATCGCCAACACCACCACAATGACGCTGTACGGCGCGTTGATGGCCCGCAGCACCGCCAGCCCGGCGAGCAGCGACACCACTGTCATGGCAAGCACCGGTGCGCGTTGCCTGCGGTCGCTAACGTGGTGGTCCGTCACCTTGCCCAGCCGGACCAGAATAACGACGGCGGCCAGCGGCAGCACGCACACAAACAGCACCGCCACGGCGCCGAACCAGACCGTGCCCGGAAAGCCGGGTTCCATTGCCGGGCTGAGCAGGAGAAGCAGCGCCACGGTGATGGGCGGCTGAAGGGCCTCGGTGATGACCCGGGCCACGCGGTTCTTCAGGCGGATGCTGACAATCCCGCGATCCTCACCCATGGGAACCCCGTCCCTGCTGTCCGGTCCATCCCCCCTTTCCCCGGAGGGTACCCCTCCGGGGGCCCGTCAGTCGAGCAGGCGGACCAGTATCGCGGGTCAGTCGAGCAGCAGCGCAGGCTCCTCCAGGATGGCAGCGACGTCGGCCATGAAGCGGGCGGAAAGGTCGCCGTCCACGACGCGGTGATCGAAGGATCCACCGAGCGTGGTGATCCAGCGCGGAATGACCTCGCCGTCAAGGACCCACGGCTTTTGCTTGATGGTGCCGAACGCCACGATGGCCACCTCGCCGGGGTTGATGATGGGCGTTCCAGTGTCGATGCCGAGTGCGCCGATGTTGGTGACTGTCAGGGTGCCGCCCTGCATCTGCGCGGGCTGGGTCTTGCCGGCACGCGCGGTGGTGGCGAGCTCGTTGAGGGCCAGCGCCAGTTCCTTGAGGGACAGGTCCTGGGCGTTCTTGATGTTGGGCACCATCAGGCCGCGGGGCGTGGCCGCGGCAATGCCCAGGTTCATGAAGTGCTTGACGTGGATTTCAGCGGAGTCACTGCCCTCCGGGTTGTCCACCCAGGTGGCGTTCACGCTCGGGTTCCGCGCCGCCGCCCAGATGACTGCCTTCGCCAGGATCAGCAGCGGGGAGACCTTGATGCCCTCGAAGTCGCGCGAAGCCTTGAGCCGCTTGACGAATTCCATGGTGCGGCTGGCGTCCACGTCCACGAAGATGCTCACGTGCGGCGCGGAGAACGCCGACTCCACCATGGCCTTCGCGGTGGCCTTGCGGACGCCCTTGACCGGGATTCGCTCGATCCGCTGCTCCTGCGGGCGGCCTGACGTCCCCCAGAAGGTGTCCGCCTTGTCCACTTCGGCGTCGCGTTGCGCCTGGTAGCTGACCAGGTCCTCGCGCGTGACCTCGCCGCGGGCCCCCGTGGCCACGACGTCGGCAAGGTCAATGCCCAGGTCGCGGGCGATCTTGCGCACCGGCGGCTTGGCCAGGACCCTGTTCATGAGGCCGGAAATGGCGCCGCCAAGCGTCGGCTTGTCGGCCTCGATTGCTGGAGTCCACTCGGGCCGCCTCGTCACGGCAGGGCCGGCGAGTGTGCCGACGGCCACCGTGCCGGCGCTGGCCGGACCGTCCGAGAGTACTTCCTCGGCAGACCGGGGCTGGACAGGCTCAACCTCCGGAGCACCGTGCATTGCGTCTGGCGGAATGACGTGCCCCGTCTTGCGGGGCCGCCGCTTCACGGCGTCGGCCTTCGGACCGGAACCCACCAGGGGACCGGCAGCAAGACCGCTGACGCCGGCTTCGCCGTCGTCCCTCAGCTTTCCGTACATCGGCGCCGGCCCGGCGTCCGGGACCGGGGGCAGCGG
Organism: Arthrobacter sp. CMU6; assembly: GCF_059090205.1. Lineage (NCBI taxonomy): Bacteria > Bacillati > Actinomycetota > Actinomycetes > Micrococcales > Micrococcaceae > Arthrobacter > Arthrobacter sp. CMU6. The sequence goes on along the minus strand of NZ_JBNHFL010000032.1, from coordinate 40,637 downwards.
CGCGTCGGCCGGCGTCGGATCGCCGGCCATGGTGTCAGACACGCTGATAATTGCCGTCCCGACGTCGACCGTCGCGCCTTCCGGAACCAGCAGTTCGGTGACCGTACCGGCGAACGGGGACGGGAGTTCCACGAGGGACTTGGCGGTCTCGATCTCGCACAGGACGTCGTTGATGGCCACCGCGTCGCCGGGCTTGACCTTCCACGAAACGATCTCTGCCTCGGTCAGGCCCTCACCGACGTCGGGGAGGTTGAACTTGTTAAGCGTCATGGGATCCTCGGGTTCGAAAGCTGGGTCGCTCCGGGAGGTGCGGAGGTAACTGTAGGCGAAAAAGACGGCAGGCGCTGGCGCCCAACGGCGTTAGTACGCGAAGGTGCGGTCCAGCGCCTCAAGGATGCGGTCGATGTCCGGGAGGTAGTCCTCTTCGATCTTTGCCACGGGGTAGGGCATGTGGAAGCCGCCCACCCGGATGACCGGCGCCTCCAGCGACAGGAAGGCCCGTTCGCTGATGCGGGCAGCGATTTCGCCGCCGATGCCGCCAAAGGTGGGAGCCTCGTGCGCCACCACCAGCCGGCCCGTTTTCTTGACCGAGGCCTCGATGGCGTCGAAGTCGATCGGCGAGATGGAGCGCAGGTCGATCACCTCAATGCTGCGGCCGTCCTCAGCCGCCGCATTCGCGGCGGCAAGGGCCACGGGGACGAGCGGACCGTAGACCACCACGGTGGCGTCGGTTCCCTCCCGGACCACGTGGGCCTTGAACGGGTCTTCGGCCGGACCGGCCGATTCGGTGTCGACCTCACCCTTAAGCCAGTAGCGGCGCTTAGGTTCAAAGACGATCACCGGGTCCTGGCAGTTCACGGCCTGCTGGATCATCCAGTAGGCGTCGTGGGGGTTGGACGGGGTGATGATGCGCAGGCCGGGGGTGTGCGCGAACAGCGCCTCCGGCGATTCCGAGTGGTGCTCGATGGAGCCGATGCCGCCGCCGTAGGGGATGCGGATGACCACGGGCACGGTGAGATTGCCGTTGCTGCGCGAATGCATTTTGGCCAGCTGCGTGGTGATCTGGTTGAAGCCGGGGAAGACGAACCCGTCGAACTGGATCTCTGCAACGGGGAGGTAACCGCGCAGCGCCAGGCCGATCGCGGTGCCGATGATGCCGGATTCTGCAAGCGGGGTGTCCACCACGCGGTCGGGCCCGAACTCGCCGATCAGTCCGTCGGTGACGCGGTAGACGCCGCCGAGAGGGCCGATGTCCTCGCCCATGAGGAGCGATTTGGGGTTGTTGCTGAGCGTGGCGCGCAGGCCTTCGTTGATGGCCTTGGCAATGGTCATGGTGGTCATCAGCGGCCTGCCCCTTCTCCCTCGTCCTCGCCGGCAAAGCCCGCGCTGTACTCTTCGAACCACGCCAGTTCCTCGGCCACGAGCGGATGCGCCTCCACGTAGGTGTTGGCAAAGGCGGTCCTGATGTCCGGGGCGTCCGACTCGTACGTGGACTTGCGGATGTAGGCGGCGAGTTCGTCGCCGTCGGCGGCAACCTTGGCGAAGAACGCCTCGTCGGCCATGCCCTCGGCGCGGAGGTACTTCTCCAGGCGGTCCAGCGGGTCCTTTTCGCGCCACAGGGCCTCTTCTGAGGACTCGCGGTACTTCGTGGGATCGTCGGCTGTTGTGTGGGCTCCCACGCGGTAGGTGAACGCCTCGATCAGGACCGGGCCGTTGCCCTGGCGCGCGTGTTCGAGCGCCCATTCGGTGACGGCGTGGACAGCGATGACGTCGTTGCCATCGACGCGGATGCCCGGGAAGCCGTAGCCCTTGGCCCGGTTGGAGAGCGGGATGCGGGTCTGCACTGCGGTGGGCACGGAGATGGCCCAGTGGTTGTTCTGGCAGAAGAACACCACCGGGGCGTTGTACGAGGAGGCAAAGACCATGGACTCGTGGACATCACCCTCGGAGCTCGCGCCGTCGCCGAAGTAAACCATGACGGCGGCCTTCGGTTCGGCTGAGCCTTCCACGCCCTGAGCCTCTGCCAGCCGCTGGTCGCGCTGGATGCCCATGGCATATCCGACGGCGTGCGGCGTCTGCGCAGCCAGCACCAGCGTGTACAGGTGGAAGTTGGTGTCCTTGGGGTTCCAGCCGCCGTTGGAGACTCCCCGGAACTGCTTCAGCAGTTCGGCCAGGTCCACGTTGCGGGTCAGGGCGACGCCGTGCTCGCGGTAGGTGGGGAAGATGTAGTCCTGCGGCTGGCTGGCCCGCCCCGATCCGATCTGGGCGGCCTCCTGGCCCGTCAGCGGAACCCACAGCGCCAGCTGGCCCTGCCGCTGCAGGGCCGTGGCTTCCTGGTCAAACCGACGGATGGCCGCCATGTCCGCATAGAAACCCCGGAGCGTTTCCGCATCCAGACGCTCGGCATACTCGGAGAACACAGGGTCCGCGCCCAGCGTGCCATCCGGGCTCAGAAGCTGGACCATTTCAGCCGGAGGCACGCCCAAGGCAGCCTCGGCCTGGGCCTCGAGCTGGTCGTCCAGTTCCGTACCATCGAACTCGGTGGAGGGCAGATGTGTTGCGCCCATACCGTCTCCTTGCCTGCCGCATCCGGATGCGTTGCAATGTCGCTGGGATATATGCCTCAGCAGGAATGCATTCCCGGCGAGGCATATATATTTGGCTTACTGTTCCTTACTTTATCCGGCGTAGGTAGCGCCGGCTGTTTGTTAAGCGCTAGGAACGGCGTGGCGGTTTTGTGTAGTCCGCACAGAGTTGCAGGAAACGCGTGTTCGCTTCCACTTCGCCGATGCTGACCCGGACGCCCTCGTTGCCGAAGGCGCGCACAGACAGCGCCCGTTCCCCGGCGAGCTGGGCAAACTCCGCGCTGTTCTCGCCCAGATCCAGCCAGACAAAGTTCCCCTGCGCGTCCGGGACGAACCAGCCGAGGTCCCGGAGACCTGCTGTCACGCGGTCCCGCTCCTCCACCAGGCTTTGTACCCTTTCTACAACCTGGTCAAAATTCTGCAGTGACACCACCGCGGCCTGTTCGGCGATCTGCGAGACCGCGAACGGGGTGGCGGCGACGCGCAGGTGCTGGGTGAGCTGGGGCTGCGCAACGCTGTAGCCGACGCGGAGGCCGGCGAGGCCGTGCGCCTTGGAGAACGTCCTCAGCACCACCACATTGGGGTACTTGCGGTACATCCGGATGCCGTCAACGGCGTCTTCTGCCCGGACGAACTCCTGGTAGGCCTCGTCGATGACCACCACAACGTCCGAAGGCACGGACCTGATGAACCGCTCCGTTTCGTCGGCGGTCAGGATGGGGCCGGTGGGGTTGTTGGGGGTGCAGAGCAGGATCACCCGTGTTCGCGCGGTGACGGCTGCGGCCATGGCGTCGAGGTCATGGCGCCCGTCAGCCGTCACGGGGATGCGGACGCTCTCTGCCCCGGCCAGCCCGACGCAGATGGGATAGGCCTCAAAGGACCGCCACGCGTAGATCACTTCGTCCGGCTTGCCGTCGTCGTTCTGGCCGGCGAACGCGGCTAGCAGCTGGGTGAGCGCGCCGAGGCTGCCGGCACCAGTGACGATGTCCTCGGCCGGGACGTCCAGGAAGCCGGCGAGCTCCGTGCGCAGCTTGGTGCTGAGCGGATCGGGGTAGCGGTTGAAGTCGGTCTGGGCGGCAATGGCCTCCACCACGGCCGGGATGGGCGGCAGCGGGTTCTCATTGGACGACAGCTTGTAGCTTTCGAGGCCGTCGACGGCGACAGGCGGCTTGCCGGCAGCGTAGCGGGGCAGCCGGTCAACCACCGGCCGTGGCCTCAGGCCCCCCGCCATAGTCTCTGATGAAGTCATGCCACCTAGCCTATGCCCCGGACTGCCTGCCTGACCTGGCGGTGTGACAGCATGGGCGCATGCGGTCTTTCATCATGCGCGTGATCATTAATGGGCTGGCGCTGTGGATTGCCAGCTGGCTTCTGCCCGGCTTGGATATCTCCACCACCGCCACCACGGAAGCCGTGGCCAAGACCGGGGTGAACCAGGGAACCGACGCCGCCGGCATTGTCCTGGCGTACCTGTTCGTCGGGCTGATTTTCGGCCTGGTCAATGCCTTCGTGCGGCCGGTGGTCAGCTTCCTCTCCTTGCCCATCACCATCCTGACGCTGGGGCTGTTCACGGTGGTGATCAACGCCGCGATGCTCTACCTCACCTCCTGGATCAGCGGCCACACGCCCGTACACTTTACGATCGATTCGTTCTTCTGGACCGCCGTACTGGCCGCCATCATCATCACCGTCATTTCGCTGGTGGCAGACCGGCTCCCCGGCGCCCGCCACCGCTGACACGTGCGGCACCGCTGACACCCGCACTCCCGCCGACACCTGAGCCCGCTGACACCAGCGCCGACGGGAAGGACTGCCCTGCCCAGGCCGGGCAGTGAGGGCTGGAGGGCAGCCGCGGGCGGCTTTGGTGCGCGGACCAGCTGGAACCGGGTGGCCCTGGCGGTTCCTCCCGCGCCCACCACTCCAGCAAGCGCGGCGGAGGACGCCACCAGCGAAGGATCCGGGCTCGCGGAAATTGCCCGGGCTCCTGCCTCATAGTTGGAGAGCCTGTGCCCGGGGCCAAGACCTGCGTCCTCACCGGCAGGTGTCCTGACCACTCCGTTCAGCGTTACTGTCACGCGGTCCCGGGTGTCCGGGTTGGGAAGGCCTTCGCTGCCCGGAACCCAGTCCTGCCGGTGCTCCAGGTGCAGGCTGCTGACGCCGGGTTCCGGGGTTATTGCCCCCACCGGCGATCCCGCGGTCAGCACGTACTTAAGGTTGTACTCGGCCAGGAACGCCTTGTCCTGGCTGAGGTTCATTGCATGGATTCCGCCCTGGCTGTAGCCCACGGCCACCACCTGGTCCCCGACTTCCGCCCCGGCCTGGCGCAGGGCCGTCCGGATGGCTGCGGCCGTGTACTCGGAACCGTACCCCAGTGATTCGCCGATGCCGGCCTCGTCGAACGGGTTGGGACCGCCGGTGTTGCCGGGCTGGGTTCCGGGAATGATCACGATGAACGCGTCCTGTCCGCCGCTGGTTGTCTGGATGATCTCGATGTGGCCCGGTCCGGCGTCTTCCACCTCACCTGCCCGGGCAAGGAGGCCTGCCGGGGAGGCATCCAGGGCGATGTCCGTGGAGCCCTGCCTGAGTGCCCTGACGGGCCGCGGCCTGAGTTCCGGCAGAACACGGTCCAGCAGCATCCGGGCAAGGGTTGGGACACGCGAGCCCGCCATCCCGGCGGCCAGTGCCAGCTTCACGGCGGGGTCCACGGGACTCAGCCGCACTCCCAGGAGCGCCGCGAGGAGGACGCCCACAGCCACGGGGTCGCTCGAGACGACCGCCTCGGTGGCTGCCGTGTTCGGGCGCCCGTCACCTGACAGAACAAGGTCGAGAAACTGCCGCCCCGCCAGCCACGGCGAGTCCAGATGGAGCTTCGTCCAGAGCAGATTCGCGCCCTCGGCGGCGCTGTACTCGAGCTGGCAGGCGCGCACGCCGCCGGCCAGGCGCTCCAGCTCCTCCCGCACGGCCGCCGCGGAGCGCTGCCCTGCCCAGACGGCGGTCAGGGCCTCGGCACCGCTAAAGGGGTCATCCCGCTGGTAGTTTCCCAGTTCCTCCCAGACCCTCGAGATTCCAAGTTCCACAGCCGCCAAATCCCGGGCGAGCACGTCCAGCTCCCGCGCCCCCGTCTCCAGTTCCTCCAGCTGGAAGGAGATTCCGCCTACTCCGCCGCGCACGGAGAGGACATCATTGGAGGCCGGTTCGGCGGGACGGAGCTGCCCGCCGCCTCCGCCCGGCGCGGCCATGACCCCGGCCATCAGTAGCCGCCGGCGGCGGGGAGGGCGGACTCGGCGACGCGCACTGAATGCCGGCGCAGGGCAAGGGCAGCGGCAAGCACCTTTTCCCGCGCCCCGCCCAGGGCAGTAGCCTGCACCCTGAGCTTGGCCCGGTAAGCCAGCCCGGCAGGCGACTGCCAGTCCATGAGCTGGAGCTGCGAGAGCCTGGCCCGGACGGCTTCGATCTCCTCCGCGCAGGCTTCCATCCGCCCGGCCAGCAGCTGGACTTCGAAACTGCGCGACGCACACGCCGCGGCGTCGGCCGCTGTGACGCTGAAGCCCACGGCCCTGCTGCTGGCGCTCATCCGGATACCCCCCATCCCCGTAGGCCGGCGCCCGTGCGTCCGGCCCTTCCTCGCTTCCTGCCCACGACGTTAGGGTGCCCTCCCCCGCCAACAGAACAGTCGGCGTCGTCCATGTGGAGAAGTGCGTGGAGGCGGGGCTGTGGAGGAGAAGTCACACGGAATCCCGTGCTTCAGCGGGCACAGAACTTCATGAAAGAATCAGGTCATGCCTGAAACTGCCGCCACAGCTGACACCCGTACGCCCTCCGGACGCCTCGCCCTCGCCGCGTCAGGGGAACAAATCGCGCTCGGCCCGCTGGACGGCCGCTACAAGTCCGCCGTCGCACCCCTCGTTGACTACCTGTCCGAGGCAGCCCTCAACCGCGACCGCGTCGCGGTCGAGGTGGAGTGGCTTATCCACCTGACCGGGGACAACGTCCTCCCGGGCGCCGGCCCCCTGACAGAGGACCAGCAGCAGCAGCTGCGGGCCATCGTCACCGAATTCGATGCCTCCTCCGTCGCCGAGCTGGCCGAAATCGAAGCCGTCACCGTCCACGACGTGAAGGCCGTGGAGTACTACATCGGCCGCCGCCTGCCCGCCATCGGGATCGAGAACCTCACCGCCATGGTGCACTTCGGCTGCACCTCCGAGGACATCAACAACCTGTCCTACGCCCTGGGCGTGAAGGGTGCTGTGGAGGACGTGTGGCTGCCCGCCGCCCGGGCCCTCGTGGCCCAGATCGGCAAGATGGCCGAAGACAACCGCGCCGTTCCGATGCTGTCCCGCACGCACGGCCAGCCCGCCACGCCCACCACCCTGGGCAAGGAACTCGCCGTCATTGCGCACCGTCTGAACAGGCAGCTGGAGCGCATCGCCAGGACCGAATACCTCGGCAAGATCAACGGCGCCACCGGCACGTACGCCGCCCACGTGGCCTCCGTCCCGGGCGCCGACTGGCAGCAGGTCGCGAAGTCGTTCGTGGAAAAGCTGGGACTGACCTGGAACCCGCTGACCACCCAGATTGAAAGCCACGACTGGCAGGCCGAGCTGTACGCCGACGTTGCCCGCTTCAACCGGATCCTGCACAACGTCTGCACGGACATCTGGAGCTACATCTCGATCGGCTACTTCGCGCAGATTCCCGTGGCAGGCGCCACCGGCTCCTCCACGATGCCGCACAAGGTCAACCCGATCCGCTTCGAAAACGCAGAGGCCAACCTGGAGATCTCCTCCGGGCTCCTGGACGTGCTGGGTTCCACTCTGGTCACCTCCCGCTGGCAGCGCGACCTCACGGACTCCTCCAGCCAGCGCAACATCGGCGTGGCCTTCGGCCACTCCCTGCTGGCCATTTCCAACGTGGCCAAGGGCCTGGAGCGGCTGGACGTCGCGGAGAGCGTGCTGGCCGAGGACCTCGACACCAACTGGGAAGTTCTGGGCGAAGCCATCCAGATGGTGATGCGCGCGGAGGCGATTGCCGGCGTCGAAGGCATGGAGAACCCGTACGAGCGGCTCAAGGACCTCACCCGCGGCCAGCGCGTGGACGCCGCCCGGATGCAGGAGTTCGTCCAGGGCCTGGGCCTCTCCGCAGAGGCCGAGGCGCGGCTGCTCGCCCTGACCCCCGGCAAGTACACCGGGATTGCGGACCAGCTGGTGGACCACCTCAAGTAAGTACGACGGCGGTGCCGGGCTTTTGCTGCACGGCACCGCTTCCGTTTCCGGCGGCTTCCGCAAGAATCGGCCGATCCCGCCCAACGCGGCTCGTGCCGCCTTCCCGACGATGACAAGGACCGCGAAACCATGAAACTCCTGCTCATCCGCCACGGCGAAACTCCCGGGAACGTGCTGGGTCAGCTGGACACCGCCCATCCGGGCCCCGGCCTCACCGAGCTGGGCGAGCGCCAGGCTGAGGCCCTGCCGCGGGCCCTGGTGAATGAGCCGATCAGCGCCCTGTACGCCTCCACATTGCTGCGGACCCAGATCACGGCCAAACCGCTGGGCCGGGAGCTGGGCCTCGACGTGGAGATCCTGGACGGCATCCACGAGATCGAAGCGGGCGCCCTGGAGAAGCTGACGGACCACGAGTCGCATCGGCGGTACATGAGCACCGTCTTCGCCTGGGCCGACGGCGACTTCGACCGCCGGATGCCCGCCGGACCCAACGGCCACGAGTTTTTCGGACGCTATGACGCGGCCATCGCCAAGGTGGCCGCAGAAGCCGCCGACGCCGGCGCTACCGCCGTGGTGAGCCACGGCGCCGCGATCCGCGTCTGGGCAGCGCATCGCGCGGACAACATCGATATGGAATTCGCCGCCCGCCACGTCCTCGCCAACACCGGCATCGTGGCGCTGGAAGGCGATCCCGACGACGGCTGGAACCTGATTCACTGGGATGCCAGCCCGGTGGGCGGCCTTGCCCTGGCCGATCCCACAGCCGAGGACCCGATGGGAAAAGCCACAGACTAGGTCTGCGGCCCGACATACTGGACGGGCACCAGCCGGCGTGGCCATCATGAAAGCAGGCGTCGGGACAGGACCGGCAACCGCGACTTGCGGCGGTGTCCCGCACGGTGGAGGCGCACTGCCATGGCACAAGAAACGGTGCCGCGGGGCGGGGACCGCGGGGACGGCCCCTTCCTGCCCGGCGAATCGTTCCTGACTGACTACTACGAGCACGTGTCCGGGGAAGACATCGGCGATTACAGCCGCGACGTTCTCCGGGAGCGGGCCATCTACCACCTTTCCGTCGCGGCGGAGCGCGCCCCGGGGCACGCCGCCGTCGGGGTCTTGAACGAGCTCGACGCCACGGTCGTGGCGGTGGTCGCGGACGACATGCCGTTCCTGGTCCACTCGATTACAGCGGAGCTGACGCGTGAGGACGCGGTGATCCGCCTGCTGGTGCACCCCACGTTCGAGGTGCAGCGGGACTCACGGACCCATCGGCTGCTGGACCTGCGGCACGGACCTTCGAGGTCGGGGCTGGCTGTTCCCGATGCGGCACATGAAGCCCGGCCGTCAGCTCCGACCGCGGGCGGCGAACCAGGCGGGTCACCGGACGTCCGGGCGGCCACCGAGACCTGGGTGGCCGTGGAAATCGACAGGCTCCCGGAGCAATCAAACGTCGACGAACTGACCGCCAACCTCCACCGGGTGCTGGACGATGTCCGGGCGGCTGCGGACGACTCCCCGGCCATACAGGACGCGGTGACCGAAGCGATCGGCTCGGTGGACAGTTTTCCGGTGTCATCCACTCCGCCGCCGGACCAGGTACGCGACCTGCTGCGGTGGCTGGCGGACGGCAACTTCACCTTCCTGGGTTATGCGGAACGCCAGGTCCATCCGGAACGCCGCCTGCCGGCGTCGTCCCGGGCAGCAGAACGGCCGGTCAATGCGCTGGGACTGCTGCGCCGTCCCCTTGCGGACGGCAGCGGAACCGCACCGTGGAACGGGCCCCGGGGCGGAGGGGTTTTCACACTGACCACGTGTGACCTCCATTCGAGCGTGCTGCGTGCCTCCTACCTGGACGAACTGCGGCTCCCGGTTTTCGATGCCGCAGGCGCGGTGACTGGCGACCGGCGCTTCGTGGGTCTCTTCACGCCGGGTGCTTCAAGCCAGTCGGTGCGCCGGATTCCGGTGATCCGCCACAAGCTGGCAGCAGTGCTGGGACGCCTCGAGTCCGCACCACGGTCTCAGCGGGGCAAGGACGTGCTGGCGGTCCTGGAGTCATTTCCCCGCGACGAGCTGTTCTCGATCAGCGTCGATGATTTGACCAGGCTGGCCGCTGACATCCTTGACGTGCAGCAACGCCGCCGGACCCGGCTGTTCCTTCGCCCGGACAGTCCGGGACGCTTTGTTCATGCCCTGGTGTTCCTGCCGCGGCGGCGCTACAACACCGCCGTCCGGCTCAGGATCGAGCATGTTCTCCGCCAGACCTTCCGGCCACAGGACATCGAGTTCGAGGTGCGGCTGGGAGACTCCCCCATGGCCCGTGTCTTTTTCCGGATCCTGCTGGCCCGCGGCGCCAGACCGGACGTCGATGCCACTGCGCTGGAACAGCGGGTGCTGCAGGCCACGCGCTCCTGGACCGAGGGACTCGACGAAGCACTCAGGGACCACTTTCCCGGCCCCGAGGCGGCCAGGCTCACGGCACTCTGGTCAGGCGCCTTTCCGGCCAGCTACCGCGCGGAATACAGCGCGGAGGATGCCATCGGGGACATCGGCAAGTTCGAGGAGTTTGACCTGGATGGGCGGGGCGGCCGGGACCCGGACGACCCCGCCCTGACCGTCTATATCCTGCCCGTGGCCGCCGATGCCGGGCCCGACGGCGCCACCCCCGCTGCTGCCTCCCTTGCCGGCGCCTCCCCCACCGCGACCGGCAGCACCCGAATCAGGCTCTACCTCACCCGGCCCCGCAGCCTCACGACGTTCCTGCCGTTCTTCCACAACCTGGGTGTGGAGGTCCTGGACCAGCGGCCCTTCGGCCTGCGCCGCGGCGGCCGCGAACTGCACCTGTATGACCTGGGCGTGAAGTATCCCGACGGCGTGGTCCCCGCGCAGGTGGGCGCGCTGCTGGCCGATTCCTTTTCGGCAGCCATGCGGGGAGACATCGAGTCCGACAGCTTTGATGCCCTCGTGATCCGTGAAGGGGTACCGTGGCAGCAGGTTGTCATTCTGCGCAGCTATGCCAGGTACCTGCAGCAACTGGGCACCACCAATTCCTACGGCTTCATCGCCGAAACGCTGCTGGCCAACGTCCGGGCGACGCGCGCCCTGCTGGAGCTGTTTGCGGCCAAGTTCGATCCGGAGCTGACCACCAGTGAGCGGCTCCACAACACCGCCGCGGCTCGGCAGGAACTTCTGGCCGCCATCGATGACGTCCCCGTGTTGGACGCCGACCGGCTGCTGCGGACGTTCATGAACCTTGTGGAAGCGACCCTGCGCACCAATTACTACCAGGCCAAGTCGCACCTGAGCATCAAGCTCAACCCCGCGGCCATCCACAGTTCGCCCCTGCCGCGGCCAAAGTACGAGATATGGGTGTATTCGCCTCGCGTGGAAGGCGTTCACCTCCGCTTCGGTGCACTGGCCCGTGGCGGGTTGCGCTGGTCCGACCGGCGTGAGGACTTCCGCACCGAGATCCTCGGCCTGGTGAAGGCGCAGGTGGTCAAAAACTCGGTCATCGTGCCAACCGGGGCCAAGGGCGGCTTCTATCCCAAGCGGCTGCCGGACCCGGCCGTTGACCGGGCGGCCTGGCTGGCCGAAGGCCAGGAATGCTACCGCATCTTCATCCGCGGCCTGCTGGACCTGACCGACAACCTGGTCCAACCCGCCGTCGGAAAAACCGGCGGAGCTGCAACGGTCCCGCCGGAGCGCGTGGTCCGCCACGACGGCGACGACTACTACCTGGTGGTGGCCGCCGACAAAGGGACAGCTTCCTTCTCGGACACCGCCAACCTCCTCGCCGCTGAATACGGGTTCTGGCTCGGTGATGCCTTCGCCTCAGGCGGCTCGGTGGGCTACGACCACAAGCAGATGGGCATCACGGCCCGAGGTGCCTGGGAGTCCGTGAAGGAGCACTTCCGGGAGCTGGGCGTGGACATCGGGAACGATGACTTCACCGTGGCGGGCATCGGCGACATGAGCGGCGACGTCTTCGGGAACGGCATGCTGCTCTCCCGCCACATCCGCCTGGTGGCTGCCTTCGACCACCGGCACATCTTCCTGGACCCCGACCCGGACGCGGCGACCTCCTTCACTGAACGCCGGCGCCTGCTCGGACTGCCCCGTTCATCCTGGGCCGACTATGACGCCTCGCTCATCAGCGAAGGCGGCAGCGTTTACTCCCGGCAGGCCAAGTCGATCATGGTGACGGAACCCGTTCGGCGCGTCCTGGGGCTGGAACGCGGCGCCACCGAACTGGCGCCGCAGGAACTCCTGCAGGCCATCCTTCGGGCGCCGGTGGATCTCCTGTACAACGGCGGGATCGGCACCTATGTGAAGGCAACGGGCGAAACAAACGCCGACGTCGGGGACAAGGCCAACGACCCCATCAGGGTCAACGGGTCCGAGCTGCGGGCGAGGGTGGTCGCCGAAGGCGGCAACCTGGGACTGACCCAGCGCGGACGCATCGAGGCAGCGCTGGGAGGGGTCCTGCTCAACACCGATGCGATTGACAACTCGGCCGGGGTGGACTGCTCGGATCACGAAGTCAACATCAAGATCTTCGTTGACCGGATGATCGCCGCCGGCCGCATGGAGGCCGCGGAACGGACCGGCTTCCTGCATTCACTCACGGATGAAGTCGCCCGGCTGGTCCTCAAGAACAACACCGACCAGAATGTGCTCCTGCTCAACGACCGGCACCTCGTGTCCAACTGGAGCCCCGGCTTCGAACGGGCCATGGACTGGCTGGAAACCGTTGCGGACCTTGACAGGACCATCGAGGCGCTGCCCGGCACCGAGGAGCTCCATGACCGGCTCCGTTCCGGCCACGGTCTGACCGCTCCGGAGCTGTCCGTGCTGGCCGCCTATGCCAAGATCGAGCTGGCCGCGGACCTCGTGGCAAGCGACCTCGCCGATGACCCGTGGTTCCGCGGCGTGCTCCGCAGCTACTTCCCGCGCCAGCTGTCAGAGCGCTTCGGCGCCGAACTGGACATGCACCCGCTGCGCCGCGAGATCATCTGCACCGTGGTGGCGAACGACATGATCAATCTGGGCGGCATCACCTTCGCCTTCCGCGCCATCGAGGAAACAACCGCCACCCCTGCGGCCGTGGCGAAGGCCTTCGTGGTGGCACGCGAGGTCTACGACCTGCCGTGGATCGTGGACCGGATCGCCGCCCTTCCGCCCGAGTTCCCCACCGAGCATGCTGCCGAGGTGGCACTGCACATGCGCCGGGTGCTCGACCGGGCCACGCGTTGGTACGTGACCCACGACCACCGGGACCGTCCCGTCGCGGAGTCTCTGGCACGGATCTCGCCAACACTGGAGATGTTCCGGACCCGCACTGCGGACTACCTTCGCGGCTCCGACCTGGACCGCGTGCAGGACCGCCTGTCCCACTGGGACCAGGTGGGGCTGCCGCGCGACCTGGGCAGGCGGGCTTCGGACTTGCTGGAAAGCTTCGGACTGCTGGACATCTCGCTGGTATCGGAACAGATCCAGGAGCCCCTGGCCACGATCGTTGATTTGTACTACACGGTGTTCCAGCGCATCGGTGCCGCCAGCCTGCTGCTGCGGATCACCGATCTGCCCCGGCAGAACCGGTGGGAAGCCCTCGCCCGGGCAGCCCTGCGGGACGACGTCTATTCCGCCGTGGCGGACATGACGGTGTCGGTCATGCAGCACACCCGGGACACCGATCCGGCTGCCCCCGACCCGATTGGACGCATTGTGGCCTGGGAGCGGGGACACCAGGAGCAGTTGGCCCGGATCAAGGACACGTTCGCCGAGGTGACCAGGCCGGGGCAAGTCAACATCGCGTCCATCTCGGTGGCCCTGAAGCTCCTGCGGACGCTGGTGCGGCCATAGGAAGGCCGGCCGTAACACGGCAACGCCAAGTGTTCCCACGGCGCTTACCGGCAGGAAACACCGCGGTAACGGCGCGCTTCTAGCCTTGATGTGCATCACCCCTTCGGCGAATCGAGGCTCAGATGCAGACCAACCCCCGGCTCAACATCCGGAAAGTCAGCTGGTCCAACCCTGTGGGCGCAGACTTGCGGGCCGCCCAGCAGGCCGAACTTGATGCCCGGTTCGGATGCGCCGACCATGAGCCGGGGCCAAAGCCGTCGGAAGTGGATACGGCCGTGTTCCTCGTGGCCTACGACAAGGGGTCCGGCCAGCCGGTGGGCTGCGGCGGCCTGCGGCTGCTCGATGCCGAAACGGCAGAGATCAAGCGCCTCTACGTTCTCCCCTACACCCGCGGCTCCGGCGTGGCCAGTTCCATCCTGGCCGCCCTGGAGGCGGAGGCCTTTGCCTTGGGGATTACCCGGATCACGGCGGAGGCCGGCTCGGTGCAGACTGACGGCCGCAACTTCTACGCGAACTCCGGATTCGATCCGGTGGCAAATTTCGGCCCGTACATCGGCGTCGAGCACTCGTACTGCTTCGCCAAGCAGATCGATAGCCACAGCGCAGCGCACACCGCCATGGCCTGAGCGGTTGCCGTCACACTCAGGTGGGCGGCCCGCCGTCGGCTAATCTCGCGCTATGGAAACCAAAGACATTACGTTCCGCACGCGCAAGTGGGTGCGGCCTGAGGACCTCAACGCCAACGGCACCCTGTTCGGCGGCAGCCTGCTGAAGTGGATCGACGAGGAGGCCGCGATCTACGCCATCCTCCAGCTGGGCAACGGCCGCGCCGTGACCAAGTACATCTCCGAAATCAACTTCGTCAGCTCCGCGGTCCAGGGCGACCTGATTGAGATGGGCCTGACCGCCACGCGCTTTGGCCGCACGTCGCTGACCATGCGCGCAGAGGTGCGCAACATGATCACCCGGCAGAGCATCCTCACCATTGAGGAGATTGTGTTCGTGAACCTCAGTTCCACTGGCAAGCCGGAGCCGCACGGCTACACGGAAATCACCTATGACCGCGACCGCATCCCCACGCACCACCTCACGGAAACGCTGCAGCAGGACTAGCGCGCCGCCGTCGCACTAACGGGAAGCCAGCCTGAGGAGCCCGTCGCGCAGCGGCTGCGCCCGTTCGGTGAGGGCCACGCCCGCCATGGCGGAGGAGGCCAGCCGCAGCAGCTGGGTCTTGAGGGCGCGCTGCCGGTTGTAGGCCTTGAGCGCTTCCTCCATTGGCCGGGCATTGAGGAGTTCGGCCAGCGTGACGGCGTCCACGAGCGCCTCGCAGGCGCCGCGGCCAAGGTTGGGCGTCATGCCGTGGGCAGCGTCGCCCGCCAGGACAGCGACCGGCCGCACAAAGCTGCCGAGGTTGGGCGTGGTCCAGATCCGCTGCGCCAGCGTGGCGTCCGGGGTGGCCTGCTCCAGCACGGCCCGGACGGCGGGTGCGCTTCCGGCGAAGCGCTCCCTGGCCTGGTTCAGTGCTTCGGCCGTGTCGACGCCTGCCGGCCCCAGGTCCGAGCGGAACGAGGCATACCAGTACGTCCTCCCGCCGGACGCGGGCGTGATGCCGAACAGCTGTCCGCGTCCCCAGTATTCCCCGCCGGCGTCGTCCTGGACGGGCACGGGCAGGACGCCGCGCAAGGCCAGGTACGGTGTGAGCCGTGCCTGCGACCTCGCGCCCCAGAAGGAGCGGCGGACCACGCTGTGGACGCCGTCGGCCCCCACGAGCAGGCCTGACGCCAGCGGTCCGGTAACGGGGATGTGGTCCACCCTGCCCTCGACGCGGCGCACGGAAGCGGGCACGGCGGCTTCGAGGATCCGGATGAGATCCGCCCGGGAGACGCCCAGGACCCCGCGGACCTCGGGTGCCACCAGGGCCGTGCCGGCGGCGTCGCGCAGGGCCATCCCGCCGAAGGCCGTGCCCGCCTCCCTGATCTGCGGCAGGACCCCCAGGACCGCCAGCGCTGCCTGGGCCTCCGGCCACATGGCCAGCGAGGTCTCCACCGCCGGCACACCGGGCCGCTGTTCGTGGACGGTCACGTCGAATTGCTCCGGATCCAGGCCGGCCGCGAGCGCGAGGCCGGCAATGCCGCCGCCGATGATGGTTATGGCTTCCATGGACCGATGGTAAGCCCGACGACGGGCGGCCGGGTGTGCGGGCCGCACACCGGCCCGGGGACTTAGGCGGACGGCCAGCCCGTGTAGGCCTCGGCGAGGTACGCCTTGCCGTGCCGCGAGGACACGACGGAGTTCAGCTCACCCAGCTGACGGGCCCGGGCGAAGTCGCCGGCATCGGCAGGGGTGTGCAGCATGGTGGTCATCCAGTAGGAGAACTGCTGGGCCTTCCACACGCGGTCCAGGGCGCGGTCGCTGTACGAGTCCAGGAGGGCCGTGGAGCCGCTGTTGTAGTAGCTGTCCAGTCCCTCGAACAGCACCTTCACGTCGTGAATCGCCAGGTTGAGGCCCTTGGCGCCGGTCGGCGGGACGGTGTGCGCGGCGTCGCCGGCGAGGAACAGCTTTCCGTGCCGCATGGGCGTGTGCACGAAGCTGCGGAACGGCAGGACCATCTTGTCGATGACCGGGCCTTCCTTCAGCTCGAAGCCGTTGCCGTTGACCCGGCCGCGGAACTCCGCCCAGATCCGGTCATCGTTCCAGTCGGCCACGTTTTCCTTGGGGTCACACTGGAAGTACATACGCTGCACGGTTTCGGTGCGCTGGCTGATGAGGGCAAAGCCGTTCTCGGAGTTGGCGTAGATCAGCTCGTCGGAACTGCGCGGCGCCTCGGCGAGAATGCCGAACCAGGCGAACGGGTACTCGTGAAAGTACCACTTGCGGTGCGCCTCGGGGATCTGGAAGCGGCAGTGGCTGCGCGAGCCGTCGGCACCGGTGATGAAGTCAGCCTGGAGCTCGTACTCCGTGCCGTCCGCATCCGTGAACCAGACCTTGGGCTTGTCCTCGATGTCGTGGATGGTCGTTTCGGTGGCGCTGTAGCGGACGTCCCCGCCATCGGCCTCCCGGCGCGCGGCGAGGTCCATGAAGACGTCGGTCTGCGGGTAGAGCCAGACGGACTCGCCCACGAGGTCCTTGAAGTCAATGCGGTGGCTTTCGCCGTTGAACCGCAGCTCAATGCCGTCGTGCCGGTCTCCTTCGCGCAGCACGCGGTCGGACACACCGCCGTCGACGAGCATGTTCACCGTGCCGTGCTCCAGGATGCCAGCGCGGACTGTCTCCGAAATTTCCTGGCGGCTGCGGATCTCGATCACGGTGGATTCAATTCCGGCTTTGGCCAGCAGGTGGGACAGCATGAGCCCCGCAGGGCCCGCGCCCAGGATGGCCACCTGGGTGGTGATGATCTGTCGTGCCATGGTGTTCCTCGCTCCGTTGCGTGGCCCGGGGGTCCGGGCGGAAGGTGGTTGCTGGCTAACAGTGTGCGCCGGAGAGTGTGGTGGGCGTTACAACAATTCCGCTGAATGGAAGCAGTCGCTCCCCGAAATCCTATCCGGCACCCTCGCTGAGCCGCCGGGCGATGCCGCGCGCCGCCGTTTGGAGCGCCGGCACCAGCGCCTGCATACGCATTTCCCGTAGGGGAACCACGACGCCGATGGCTGCCACCGCCCGTTTCTGGCCGTCCAGCACGGGAACAGCAATACCCCAGGTGTCGGGATCGATCACGCCCGCCAGTTCGGCGAAGCCCTGGTTCGCGGCCTCGGCCAGCAAGGCACGCACCTCGTCACGGCCAATTTTTCCGGCGGGGTCTGCGAACTGGTCCAGGTATTCGGCCTGGACGTGCTTTGGCTGGTGCGACATCAGGGCCAGTCCGGCGGACGACACGTGGACTGCCATCCGGCCAGCGATCTGGGCCCGGTTGGCC
Source organism: Arthrobacter sp. CMU6 (assembly GCF_059090205.1). Lineage (NCBI taxonomy): Bacteria > Bacillati > Actinomycetota > Actinomycetes > Micrococcales > Micrococcaceae > Arthrobacter > Arthrobacter sp. CMU6. The sequence continues at coordinate 23,058 of NZ_JBNHFL010000032.1, read as the reverse complement.
ACGGATCCGCGGCGCGACAGCCGCTCAACAAAGAGCGCTTCCCAACCGTCCAGCACCGCGAGGTTCACATTCTGATTCAGCACATGCTGGATGTCCTCCATGAAGGGCATGGCTGCCTGGCGCAGGGCCAGCGTAGGCGAATTGCGGTTCACCAGCTCCCACAGCCGCAGGCCCAGGCGCACCGAGCCGCCGGGGCTGGCTTCCAGGAGCCCGTGCTTAGCCAACTGCCGCACCAGGCGGTGGGCTGTGGTCAGTGGCAGGTCAGCGCGCTCCGCCAGCTCGGACAGCGTCAGGACGGTGACGCCGGCCGGGAATGCCGCGATGACGCGCACAACGCGGTCCACCACCGAGTCCCCGGACACTGAATTGGCCATCGCGCCCCTGCTTCCATTGAATGGTTTGGGTTGTCCCACATTACACCCGGCGGTGATACAACTCTCATATCGATTCGTCCCCGCGGTCCGCAGGCGGCCGCGGCTCGCCGGCGCCGCCGCTGGGCGGAAAGTCCAAGCGGCCGGCCTCAGCAGCCCACTATTTGAACAGTTCTCCAAACCCGAACGATGAGGTTCCCATGTCAACGCTCCCTGTTGCCCGCCGCTCCCAGTGGCCCGTCTGGCTCTGCTGGCTGGCCATGGTGCTGGACGGCTTCGACCTGGTGGTGCTGGGCACCGTGATTCCCACCCTGATCAAGACGCAGGATCTTGGCTTCGATGCCGTGGGCGCCACCTATGCTGCCACCATCTCCCTGGTGGGTGTGGGCATCGGCGCGCTCTTCATCGCACCGCTCTCCGACCGCTTTGGACGCCGCCGGCTGCTGGTTGCGTGCGTCGCCTGGTTCTCCTTGTTCACCATCGCCGTGGTTTTTGCGCCCAACGTCGCCATGTTCGGGGTCTTCCGGCTCCTCGCCGGCGTCGGCCTCGGCGCCTGCCTGCCGGCAGCACTGGCCTACATGAACGACTATGCCCCCGCCGGAACTGCGGGAAAGTCCACCACCAGGACCATGACCGGCTACCACGTGGGTGCCGTGGCCACCGCATTCCTGGCCATCCTGGTGGTGCCGGACTGGCGCATTATGTTCGTGGTGGGAGGACTTGCCGGTTTCGCGCTGGTTCCGTTCCTGTGGTTCCGGTTGCCCGAGACCCTGCCTGCGGTCCATGCCGGACAGGGCACCATAGCCCGGGGAGCAGAAGGTGAAGCCGCAGAAGGCTTGCAGGCCGGCGCCGCCCGGACGCACCGGCACATCGCCGTGCCTGCGGCAGAGCCCGAGGCCGCGCCGGCGTCGCTCCTGGCTGAAGACCCGGCTGGCGAGCGGGCCAGTTTCCGGGATCTCACCCGCAAGCCGTATCCGCTGGTCGCCCTGGGCATCGCGGTGGCGTCGTTCATGGGACTGCTGCTGGTGTACGGCCTGAACACCTGGCTGCCGCAGCTCATGTCCTCCGCCGGGTACACGGTCAGCACGGGCCTGGTGCTGCTGCTGGTGCTCAACGTCGGCGCCGTGGTGGGCCTGATCGTGGCCGGCATCCTGGCCGACAAGCACGGCACCAAGAAGATCGTGCTCCTCTGGTTCGGCCTGTCCGCCCTCTTCCTCGCCGTCCTCAGCATCAAGATCCAGAGCGAATTCCTGCTCAACGCCGCCGTGTTCGTGACCGGCGTGTTCGTCTTCAGCTCGCAGGTGCTCGTTTACGCGTGGGTCAGCCAGCTCTTCCCGGCCCGGCTCCGCGGCACAGCCCTCGGTTTTGCTGCGGGCGTGGGACGGCTCGGCGCCATCATGGGACCGGCGGTCACGGGGACACTGGTGGCTGCCGGCATCGCGTACCCGTGGGGCTTCTACGTCTTTGCCGGCGCCGCGGTGCTCGGCGTGCTGGCCCTGGTGACCGTCCCCCACGCGATCGCCCCCGCACCCGGCCAACCGTCCGGCGTCGGGCGTTCCTAAACAGCCCCATACTTGGTCAGCCACATCGACGTCACCTGGATGATGGTGGGGCAGGCCGCCAAGGGTGGCCGGGACAAGGAACTCCAGGGCGTCGTGGAGCAGTGCGAGGGCGACTCGGAGCTGGAGATCCGGTGGCTGCAGACCAGGATGAAGCAGGCCGCGCCCCAGGCGCTCCTGGTGGCCGAATGAGCGGTGGTTGAACGGGCCGTTGCTGATAGTGCTGCTGAGCGCTCGGGGGTGAGACCCGTCTTACCGCGCCGGCGCCCCCGCCGAAGTCCGCCGCGAAAGCCGGGCCCACGCGGCGGGGGCGAGCACCACGGCGATTCCCACTGCCGCGCCGATCACGGTCTCCACGATCCTGTCCCGGAGCAGGATCCCGGGCGCGGCAGGCGAGACCAGCAGCGTGGAGGTCAGCGCCAGCGGCGTCACGAAGACCTGGGCCAGCACGTAGTTCCGGGCAATGAAAAGTTCGGCGCCGAACTGGCAGATGGCGATCACCAGGACCGTCTGCCACGGGACGGGCTGCAGCAGCAGGACGCCCGCCAGCAGGATGAGGCCCAGCACGGTGCCGATGATCCTCTGGATGCCGCGGGCAATGCGGTGCCGGGTGGTGCGTCCCACCAGCGGAACGACTGCCGCCACCATGGCCCAGTAGTTGTGCCCGAAGCCGAGCAGCTGGCCCACCAGGGTGGCAAGGGTGCCGGCGAGCCCCGCGGCCACCAGGTAGCCCACGGCCTCCAGCCCGGCCGCACGCTTCTCCTCAGCGGTAAGCCGGACGGGCGGAGGCATGTCCCACGGCGTCCGGTGGCTCCGCAGCACGCGGGAGGACAGCCCCACGGCCAGGCAGAAAAGCGTCGTCGCGACGGACACCAGCATGCACTGCCACAGCGGCGGCTGGTTGGGGATGGACGCGATCGCGGCGAACGCGAAGATGTGGAACAGCGAGCCGGCTGGCCGGTGCCGCCACCGGGCGATCACCAGTGAACAGCCGCCGGCCACGAGGGTGGTGGCCAGGACCTGCAGCCAGATGCCCGCCTCCTGGGACAGTCCGCCCGCGTGCACGACCCGCGCGGTCAGCGTGGCCAGGAGGATCACCAGGAGCATGAGCGCACCCGCCCGGACCTGGATGAAGAACCGCTTGCGGTGCAGCTCGCCACGGCCATAGATGCCGGTGAACGCGCCGAAGGAGGCAAAGATCGCCAGGTCCAGTCGGCCCAGCAGCACCAGGGTGATCAGGGGCACGAACACGCCCACGGCGCACCGCATGGCGACATGATGGTCCTTGTTTGCCGGGGCAAGGGTGAACATCTCGGCCAGCAGCTTCACGGGGGAATCGCGCCTTTCGTTGCAGTCGGGAACTGACGACGGCGGCGCTGGCATCCGCTTACCAGTTTAACGGGGGCGGCCCCCGCCTTTCCCGCGGAGGCCGCCTGCCGCCCTGTTGCGTTCGTCTCCCCGGCCGCTTCCTACTTCGTGGCGTTGGTGCGTGCGTCCACCGTGACCACTTCGAAGGTCTTGGCGTTCGGCACGCCAAACTTGGCGTTGACGGCGGCGAGGGTGTCATCGAAGAGTGCGGCCGTCGTCGGAATGTTGAAGTCCGGGCTGGTGATGACCTCCCGCAGTCTTGCCGTTGATTCGTGGAAGTTCACCCGCAGCCTGCTGATCTGGTTGGAGAAGTTTTGAACGGCCCAGACGGTGTCGCCCTTGACCAGGACGCCGTCAACGTTGGGAACCTTCACGCCGATGATCTCGGTGCTGGCGCCGGTCCGGGGGCTGACCGTGTAGAGCGCCTGGTTGCCCGTGTGGGCCACCACCAGGCGGCGGGCGTCGCGGGAGTAGGCGATGCCGTTGAGGTTGAACTGCTTGCTGGTGTCCGCCGCGGGGCCCTTCAGGGTCAGCGTCCGCAGGGTGCCAAGCTCGCCGTCGTCGTCCACCGGGATGAAGTACAGCTCAGCCTGCCGCGAGTTGGTGAACCAGGCGCCGTGGTCGGTGAGTGCCACGTCGTTGATGAAGGCTTCCTTCTTGGTCAGCTGGTAGGTCCTGACCGTCTTACCCGTGTCGGTGTCGTACACATAGGCCTGGCCGCTGGCGCCGCCGGCCACAAACAGCAGATCGTTGTGCCGGTCCGCTTTCATGCCCACGGCCACCCTGCCGTCGGGTGCATCAATGAACCTGGTTGCCTTGTCTTTGCGGATGTCACCGCGGTAGATGTCCCCGGTGACCAGGTCGCCGGCGAAGAATTTGGTGCTGCCGGCGGCCGCGATGCCTTCGGCACCCCTGGCCCCGTCCAGCAGGATGACCGGGGCGACATCCTCCGAACTGGACTGCCCTGCCCGGGCCTCTCCGGCCGAGGCGACCGGCGCGGGGACCAGGAACGCGGCGAGGGCGAGGAACCCTGCGGCGGCGCGGCGGCGTGTATGGCCTGAACTGGTGCTGATGGGCATGGCGGTGCTCTCCACGAGTCGACTCTTCCGTGCGAGCAGGCCGTTGTACGGGAGCTCCGCACGCTGGTCCCTTCAGTGTAGGGACGGCGCCGGTGGGTGGCCATAGCCCTTCATCAGCCCCGAGTTTTTGTCCAGATATTGCCCGCAAAAGCCCCATCAGAGGCCGTTATCTGGACAAAAACTCCAGCCTCGGGGATGTTTCGCGGGATCGGAACGCGGGGGCAACCCGCCGGAAACAGCGGCCGGGCAGGCTGGGACCATGAAGCCCCAGGCGCCGAAGTCCCCCGTGTGGAACCGTCACAAGCCGACCCCCGCCGCTGCTGAACTCAGCTGCGAAGTCTGCGGGCAGATGCCCGAGCCCACCAAGACACGCCTCACTGTGGCCAATGTGGCCGTCATGCTCCCCATCGAACTGCTGGTGCACGCGCTGGTGGTGCAGACACATCTGCCCTACGTGGCCAAGGTGCTGGTCCTGACGCTGACGGCCACGGTCCTGGTGATCTGGGTGGCCGAGCCGTCCGCCGCGCGGATCCTGCGGCGGTGGCTCCACGCGCCCGCGCTGCGGCACCGGCGTCGGCTGGGCACGGCGCCGGCGCTGTGGCGTGCCCGGACGGTACTCCGCGACGAGCCCGGCTCCCTCAAGCGGATCACCAGGTCCCTGGCGCTGCTGGACACCAACATCCTGGGCATCCATGTCCATCCGGTCCGGGGCGGGGTGATGGATGAATTCGTCCTCTCCGCCCCTGGCGAGGTCAGCGAGCGCCAGCTGCTGGAGGCCCTGGCGGACGGCGGCGGACGGAGCACGCAGGTCTGGCCCACCACCGCCCTGGCCATGGCCGACGGGCAGACCAAGGCCCTGAGCCTGGCCACGCGGATCGCCGCCACGCCCGGGGAGCTCCCGCTAGCCGTGGCGGAACTGCTGTCCGCAAGGATCCTGGACCCCGGCAGCGAGTCAGCCCGCCACGGCGGTGCCACGAACGACGCCGGCACCGTCCTGAAGATCCCCACCGCCTGGCACGGACCCATCACCTTTTTCCGTCCCGGCGAACCGTTCACGCCCGCTGAGTCGGCCCGCGCCCACCGGCTCGCGGAGCTCGCCGAAATCCTGGCGCTGAGGGAGCCTCTGCGGGTCGGTCAGAACCCGGAGGGGTAGCGGGGCGTGTAGCTCTCCTCGAGGCGGCGGATCTCCGACTCGGTCAGATCAAGCTCGACGGCGGCAGCGGCGTCGTCGATATGGCGTTCCTTCGTCGCCCCGATGATGGGGGCGGTGACGGCGGACTTGCCTGCGCTCCAGGCCAGGGCGATCTGCGCCATCGGCACGCCGCGTTCGTCCGCCACCGCGGCGACTGCATCGACGATGGCCTTGTTCGCGTCCTCGTCCTGCCTGTACAGTCCCTTGCCGAACTCGTCCGTGTCCTGCCGGGTCCCGGATCCGGCAGCACCCCACGGCCGGGTCAGGTTTCCGCGCGCCAGCGGGCTCCAGGGGATGACGCCCACACCGGTGGCCTGGCAGAACGGGTGCATTTCCCGTTCTTCCTCCCGTTCGAGGAGGTTGTACTGGTCCTGCATGGACACGAATTTGGTCCAGCCGTGCAGTTCCGCCACATGCTGCATGCGGGCGAACTGCCAGGCCCACATGCTTGACGCCCCGATGTAGCGGGCCTTTCCGGCCTTCACCACATCATGCAGGGCCTCCATTGTCTCCTCGACGGGAGTCACCGGGTCATAGCGGTGGATCTGGTACAGGTCCACGTAGTCGGTGCCAAGCCGGGTGAGAGACGCGTCGATCTCGTGCATGATCGCGGCGCGGCTGAGGCCGGCCCCGTTGCGGGCCTGGCGCATCCGGCCATGGACCTTGGTGGCGATCTGGACCTCCTCACGGGGCGCCAGTTCCTTGAGCAGGGTGCCGGTGATCTCCTCGCTGGAGCCGGCTGAATACACATTCGCCGTGTCAAAGGTGGTGATGCCGGCCTCGTACGCCCGCCGGACGAAGGGCCTGGCTTCCTCGAGGCCCACGCTCCACTCGTGCGACCCCTTGCCCGGATCGCCGTAGCTCATCATGCCCAGGACAACGGCGCTGATTTCCAGCCCGGAGTTTCCAAGTCGGACAGTTTTCACTCGGTACTTCCTTTCGATGTCTGTCGGTGTCTTGCCGTCTCTTGCCGTCGGCCGCGGTCACAATCGGTTTTTTCGTGGGCCATGGCCATCTTTTCCGAAAACCCTTGACAGTGTCCCACGCCACTCCTTACCTTGAGTTTGGGATCCCAAAACGGGATCCCAAAATGGCAGGACTGATCCGCGGCGTCATCCCAACAACCCGCCCTTCCGGAGATCCCCGCCAACCGCGGCCGCACCGCCCTTACACACTCATCCCCCTTCCCTGTCCGCACCCTTCCCGCAAAGGAGAAGCTGTGTCTCTCCCAGATACTGAAGCAGTGACATCCCAGGCCTCATCCACCGATTCCCGCGGCACGAAGCCCGGCAAAGACGGCGTGCAACGGCGCACCAACGTCCGCTGGAAGCTCTTCCTGCTGCTCCTCGTCCTGGTCGCCGTCAACTACATCGACCGGGGCTCCATCTCGGTGGCGCTCCCCATCATCCAAAAGGAATTCAACCTCGCCCCCGAGCTCGTGGGCCTCCTGCTCTCCGCGTTCTTCTGGACCTACGCCCTGATGCAGATCCCGGTCGGCCTGCTGATCGACAAGTTCGGTCCGCGCAAGGTCATGACCGCGTCCTGCGTGGGCTGGGGTGCCGCCACGGCTGCCTCGGGCATGGCCGGCGGCTTCCTCAGCATGTTCATCGCCCGCCTGGGTATCGGCGTCACCGAGGCCGGCGTCATGCCAGCAGGCGGCAAGTTGAACGCCATCTGGATGCACAAGTCGGAGCGCGGCCGCGGCGCCACTATCCTGGATGCCGGCGCACCACTCGGCGCCGGACTGGGCGGCATCCTCATCGCCGGGCTCATTGCGGCTACCGGCAGCTGGCGGACATCCTTCGTCATCGCCGGCGCCGCCACCGTGCTCATGGGCATCGCAGTCTGGTGGTACGTCCGGGACAACCCCCGGCAGCACCGCGGCGTCAACGCGGCGGAGGCCGAATACATCGAGGCCTCCCACGCCGAGGAGGATGCCGAAGCCGAGATGGACGGCAGCAAGGGCAAGCGCGCCCTGCTCCCGTACCTGAAGTTCCGCTCCTTCTGGGCCATGTGCTTTGGCTGGCTGGGCTTCAACGGCGTGTTCTACGGCCTGCTTACCTGGGGCCCGCTGTACCTGGCCCAGGCCAAGGGCTTCGACCTGAAGACCATCGGCTGGTCCACCTTCGTGATCTTCGGGGCCGGGTTCGTCGGCGAGATCCTGGGCGGCACCATTGCCGACAAGTGGCGCGCCTCCGGCGCCTCCGCCAACCGCGTCATGCGGACCCTGCTGGGTACCTCCAGCGTCGTGGTGGTGGGCGGACTCGTCGGGGTGACCGTCGTCGCCGACCCGACCACCGCCGTCGTTCTTCTCTCCGTGGTGATGTTCTTCCTCCGCTGGGTGGGCCTGTTCTGGAGCATCCCGTCCATCCTGGGTGGCCGCACCAACGCCGGCGTCCTCGGCGGGGCCATGAACTTCAGCGGCAACATCTCCGGGTTTGTCACGCCGATTGCCGTCGGCCTGATCGTGGGCGCCACCGGTTCCTACACCTGGGCGCTGCTCTACTTCGTGGGATCCGCCATCATCATGGGGGCCTCCGTGCTCACCCTCAACTACAACAAGCGCCTGCCTGTCTAAGCTGGGCAGCAAGCCCCTCTCCCGCCGGCCGGGAACGCAAAGTCACCAAGAATCCGAATGGAGCAACATGCTTACCGCAGACGAGACCCAGGACAAGGAACGCCCTCTCCGCGAGGCCGTCCGGGACACGCTTCGCACCAGGATTTTCGAGGGGCATTACGTTCCCGGCACCCGGCTGGTGGAACGCGACCTGGCAGCCGAGTTCAATGTTTCCCGGCTTCCCGTCCGGGAGGCGCTGCGGATGCTCCGCCAGGAAGGGCTCATCAGTGACCGCGGGGCCCGGGGCGCGGAAGTCAGCACCCTCAGCGCAAAGGACGTCGAGGACCTCTTCGATGTCCGGCAGTCGCTGGAGGTGCTGGCCTGCCGCCTCGCAGCCACCCGCGCCACGGCCGAGGACCTCCGCCGCCTGAAAGGGCTCTTGGACGAGGCCGACAGACACCTCGCCAAGGGCGCCGTCATGGAGGCCCACCGTGCCAACAGCGAATTCCACGACGCGATCACCGCCATCGCCGACAACAACTTTCTCAAGTCCGCCCTTGAACCGCTGCAGGGCCGCATGCACTGGCTGTTCCGCCACGTCAGCGACCTGCCGGAACTGATCCAGGAACACCGGGAACTCTACGACGCCATCGCCAGCGGGGACCCCGACCGGGCAGCCGCGCAGTCGGCGTCACACATCGGCAAATACCGTGAACAGTTCCCCGACGACTTCCAGAAAACAGAACCCGCCCTTCACCGGAAGAAAAAATGAAACTCCTTGTCATCAACCCCAACATCAGCGATGACGTCACTGCCCTGATCGAGTCCGAGGCCCGGCGTTCCGCCTCCCCCGGCACCAGTCTGGTGGTCCGCACGGCCGGCCACGGGGTGGAGTACATCGAAACCCGCTTTGAGTCGCTCATCGCGGCGGGGGCCGTCGCCGAAATCATCGCCGAACACACCCCCACAGGCGGCGGCGCCGATTCCATCGACGGCGATCCCATCGATGCCGTCGTGGTGGCGGCTTTCGGGGATCCGGGGATGCCGGCCCTGAAGGAACTGGCCGACGTACCGGTCATCGGCATCACCGAGGCCGCCCTCTGCGCCGCCGCGCTGCAGGGGCACCGGTTCTCCATCATCGCCATCTCGGACCGGATCCGGCCGTGGTACCGGGACTGCGTGGAACACTTCGGCCTCGGCGGACGGCTGGCGTCCATCCGCTCCATCAACGAAACCCTGAACGGCATCGGCTCCGTGCAGCAGGACTTCAAGGAAACCCTCCTGGCACTCAGCCGGCAGGCCGTCGCAGAGGACGGGGCCGACGTCGTCATCCTCGCCGGCGCGCCCCTCGCGGGGCTGGCCCGCGAACTCCGCGGGCAGATCCCGGTGCCGGTGGTGGACGGCATCTCCGCCGGCATCCGGATGGCCGAGGCCATCGTGGAACTGCAGTCCGGCCTGCACCGGGCCGGCGCGTTCGCCCCGCCACCGCTGAAGGCCCGCCGGGGCCTGTCCGAAATTCTCAACGCCGCCCTGGCGGCCGCCCAGGCGGCAGAAAACGCCGCGGCTCCCACGCACAACTAATCCCATCAGCTTTCCAGTCAGGAGGACAACGATGTCCCGCATCCCCCAACTCGTCATCGCCAACGGCACCGTAGTCAACAGTTTTGGCCGCCGGTCCGCCCACATCGTGGTGGTGGACGGCAGGATCAGCCAGCTCGTCGACGCCACGGAACCCGCACCCGAAGCCGAACGCACCATCGACGCCACCGGCCAGCTGGTGATCCCCGGCGGCGTGGACGGACACTGCCACGTGGCGCAGGTGACCGGCCGGTTCCGCACCCTGGACGACTACCGGACCACCTCTACCGCTGCCCTGTGGGGCGGCACCACCACCATCATCGACTTCGGCATCCCCCGTGACGCCCGCGAAACCCCGCTGGCGGCCGTGCTCAACAAGAAGAAACTGTCGCAGGAGTCCCGCTGCGACGTGGCACTGCACGGGTCCGTGATCAGCTGGGACGAGACCGTGCCGTGGCAGCTCGAACAGCTCGCCGCCGAGGGCGTCCGCTCCGTGAAGATGTACACCACCAACCGCGGAACCACCATGGCGGACGGCGACACCATCCTGAAGGTGATGCGCGAAATGGTCCGGCTGGACGGCCTCACCTACATCCACGCCGAACACGACCCCATCATCGCGGACTGCACGGCGCAGCACGCCGACGACGGCAGGATCGGCATCGGGCACCTGCACCGCACGCGCCCCGAACTTGCCGAGGAAATCTCTGTCAGGGAGACCCTGGCCATGGCCGAGTACACGAAGGCCCCGGTGTACTTTGTCCACCAGTCCACGCCCGGGGCGGTAGACCTGGTCACCGAGGCCCGCGCCGACGGCCAGCAGGCTTACTCGGAAACGTGCCCGCACTACCTCACGCTCGATGACACCGTATACGGCTCGGCCTTCCCGGAGTGGTATGCCTGCTGCCCGCCGATGCGCAGCCCCGAAACGGTCGCGGCCCTCAAAGAACGGCTGGCCGGCGGCGCCATCCACACCGTCTCCTCGGACCATTCCTGCTACGACCTGACCCAGAAGCGGGAACGCACCGACGACGTCCGCGCCATGCCGCACGGGCTCCCGGGCGTGGAAACCCGTATGCCCGTCACGTTCACGGCGATGGCTGAAGCCGGCAGCAGCGTGGAGGACTTCGTGGAGGTCTTCTCCGCCGGACCGGCGCGCATCAACGCCCTGCCCGGCAAGGGCTCCATCGCCGAGGGCTTCGACGCCGACCTCGTGCTCTTCGATCCCGCCGAACACAGGACGGTGGACGGCGGCGCGCTGCACATGGGAACCGACTTCTCGCCTTTCGACGGCCGCTCGCTGGCCGGCTGGCCCGCCGTCGTGGTTTCCGTCGGCCGCGTGGTGCTGGACCGGGAGGGCTTCCACGATCCCGGCGCCGTGGGCCGCTTCATTTCCCGGAACGGGTTCCGGGAACACCTTGCCTCCGCCGACCTGTCCGCCGCGACCCTCTAGGAGCACCCGTTGAACCGCCAGACTTCACCTGACCGTCCGACCCCGGCTGTACGCCCCACCCGGATCGGCATGATCGTGCCGTCCTCCAACACGTGCCTGGAACCGCAGAGCTACCGCATCCTGGGCGACCGCACCGACGTCACCATCCACTTCACCCGGATCCCGGTCACCCGGATCGCGCTGGACGATTCATCGGACAGGCAGTTCGACCCCGCCGTCATGCGCGAGGCCGCCAGGCTGCTGGCGACGGCGGACGTGGACGTGATTGCCTGGAACGGCACCTCCGGATCGTGGCTGGGGTCCGCGCACGACCGCGACCTCGTCCTTGAAATTACCGACGCCACCGGCATCCCCGCCACGAGCTCCACGCTCGCGTACCTTGAAGCGTTCCGGTCCTTCGGCACCGAGCGGATCGGGCTGTTCACGCCGTACACGGAGGACGTCAACGAGGCCATCATCAAGTCCTACGAGCGGGACGGCATCAAGACCGTCAGCCACCGCTGCCTGGGCCTGAGCGACAACGAATCCTTCGGCCGGGTCACCGACGATGAAATGCGTCCCGGTTCCCTGGAGCTCGCGGCCGACGCTCCGGATGCGCTGATCTACCTGTGCACCAACCTGTACGGCGCCAACATCGCTGCAGAGATCGAGGCGGGGACGGGCGTCCCGGTGCTGGATTCGGTTGCCGTGACGCTGTGGCACTGCCTGAAACTTGCCGGCTCCCCCTTGCTCGCACCAAGGTGGGGCCGGCTCCTCGGGGACTGACGCGCCTGTCCAGATAGGACAGGTCCGGGCACCCCAGGCCCGGGGCGCTCTCCCTCCGGAAGGGATCTAACCCGGATCGGGTCTACATCCGGATCTTGAGCGCCCCGGGTTCCACCCAGATGGACAGCTGCCTGACGGGGCCCACGTGGTCACCGTCGAGCTGGAACTCCTCCTGATGGTCCAAAGCGACCTCGACCCTCTTGCCCTGGAAATACTCGGCGGATTCCTTCTGGTTCTTCTTCCGCCCGAAGATGCCCGCCGCGACGCCCAGCCAGCCGAAACGCCCGCGGGGGGCGAGGATCAGCAGGTCCAGGACGCCGTCGTCGACCTTCGCCTCCGGAAATATCTCGATGCCGCCCATGATCCTGCCGCAGTTGCCGGCCATGACACTGCGGATTCGGCGCTTGACCGGGTGCTTGCCGTCCACCTTGATGGTGGCCCGGACCGGCTTACCCGGGAGCTTGCGGATCCCGGCTTCGACGTAGGCGAGCCAGCCCATTCGGTCCTTCAGCGCGTCCACCGTGTCCGCCATGATCGCGGCGTCGTAGCCGACGCCGGCCATCACCAGGAAGACATTCTCGTCGTCGGACCCGTCAAAGGTGCTTCTGGCGACGTCGATGGTGCGGTCGGTGCCGTTCAGAACGTCGTAGGCGGCGGAGACCGGGTCCGAGATGTCCACGCCCATGTTGCGGGCCAGCAGGTTTCCCGTTCCCAGCGGCACCAGCCCCATCGGCGTTTCGGTGCCGGCCAGCACCTCGGCAACGCACCGCACCGTACCGTCGCCTCCGGCGGCAATGACGACGTCGACCCCCGCTTCCAGTGCCTCGCGGGCCTGGCCCACGCCCGGGTCTTCAACCGTGGTTTCCAGCCACAGCGGCTCGGCCCAGCCCTGCGTGTCGCACAGCCGGACCAGCGAGGCGCGGAGGTCCGCGCCAACAGCCTTGGCGGGATTGACGATCACGGCGGCCCGTGGCGGCGATGAAGCATTTTGGGCTGTCATGGTGTCCTTCGGCTGCTGCGGGCGGGCCCGAAAGCCCCGGAACTCAAATCGTAACCGTGTTCCCGGGATATGGGCACGAACCTCAGCCCGCCTTCTTCAGGCCGCCGTCGTCCTGATGGCGCGGTGACGGTCCAGGACCGACGCCCCTGCACTGACCAGGATGAGTGCGGCGGCAAGGAACAGCGGAAGCTGCGGCTCCCCTGTGATGACGACGCCGGCCGCGGCTGTTCCGGCGGACCCGGCGGCAATTTTGAGGGCACCAACCCAAACGAACACTTGGCCACGGACCTGCGGCGGGGCAAACTCGCTGCGGGCGGCGAGGGTTGCCGCGAAGAAGTACGAGTTCGTGACCCCGGCGGCTGCGTATGCCGCGACGGCAGGCGCGAAGGAGCCGGACAGGGCCGCGACGGCCAGCGCCGCGGCGACGAATCCCGCGAGGCGCGTCACCAGCCGGTCGGCGTCGCCCCGCAGCGGACGGCACATCACTCCGGCCGAACCGGCCAGGCCGCCCAGCCCGTACGCGGCCGTCAGAACACCGGCGGCTGCCGGTTGTACTTGGAACATGGCGGTGGAGGCGACGGCCGCGATGGGCAGCGCCGCAACGGCGAACGCCACCGTGATGGTCAAGTACAGCATCCTCCGAAGGCGGCCCGTGTCAGCCATGAGCCTCAGGGTCTGGGCCGGTCCAGGAACCTCGGCTGCCACTGCTGCGGGAGGAGCATAGGGCAGCAACCGGACGACGGCGGCTGAAACGAAGGTGGCCGCCGCCAGGATCAGCGCGGCCGCAGTGGGCCCGGCCCAGGCCGAGACAGCGGCCACGACGCTCGGGCCGATGGTCCCGCCGATTCCGTAGGTGGCCACATCCCAGCCCTGGGCACGGCGCTGGCTGGCCTGGTCCGGGCGGGCGATCGCCGGAAGGCGGCTGCTGATGCCGCCGGTCAGCAGCGGCCCGACCAGCCCCGACAGCACCAGCAGAATACCCGTCACCGCGGGCCACGTCAGCGGATACAGCAGCACCGCGGCCGCCAGGGTAGCGCCATGGACGACGCATGCCCCAGCAATCAGGACGCGGCCGTCGCGGCAGGAATCCAGGCGCCGTGCCATCAGCGGCCCCAGCAGGTGCGGGGCCGTGATGCAGGCACCGAGCAGGCCGGCCAGCCAGCCCGGCGCCCCGCTTGCTGTGACCATGAGTACGATCGCAACTACGGCTCCGCCGTCCGCCGTGCGTGCCAGCGTCGCCGCCACAACGTAGCGGCCCAATCCTCCGGCCCGGGCCGGGGCCTGTTTCGTCGGCGCTGCCTGATCCGCCTGTCCGTCCTGCTCCGCCCGTGCTTCTTGCTCCACCCGTGCTTCCTGCTCCGCCGTACCGCGGTCGAGGCTGCCCATGCCGTACCTGCTCAGGCGCCCAGGCCGCTGAGCCGCAGGGCTTCCTCGACCCGGCTGCGGCCCTCACCGTCCAGGCTTTTCAGTGGGCGGGGCAGGGAGGGCACCTCCGCGAAGCCCAGCACTTCGGCCATCGTGGCAGCGACCCGCAGGCTCCCGTACGCGCGGAAGAGCTCCCACACGGGCTCCAGCGCGGCAGATGCTTCCAGCGCCAGATCGCCCTGGCCGGACGGTTGGCGGGCCTGGGCAAGATCTACGATCACCCTGGCGGCTTTGGGAAACAGCCCGGCGATGACCGAATACCAAACCTCGCAACCGGCGAGCAGTGCCTCTGCTGCGGACCAGTCACCGCTGATGCCCAGGGTGACGCCCCCAGGAACTGCCGCCCGCAGCCGGGCGATGCGGCCGCGGGCCTGCCCCGGCGAAGGGGGCGGGAACTTGATCGACGCAATGCCGGGAAGTTCAGCGATCCGGCCGTGGAGTTCATCCGAGAAGGTGAACCCCGTGGTGGCCGGGTTGTCGTAGACGGCGATCGGCAGATCGGATGCGGACGAAACCTCGCGGTAGAGGCCGTAGACCTCTTCTTCGGTCAACCGCTGATACGACACCGGCGCCAACAGCAGGCCCGAGGCGCCCGCAGCCTGGGCATCGTCGACGCAGTCCAGCACGTCACGGGTGCGCAGGGCACCGACACCTGCCACCACGGGAGTCCCCTGCGCGGCTTCAACGGCCGCCTCCACCACCTGGCGGCGTTCCTCGCGCAGCAGATAAGTGTAAATGCCCGTCGAGCCCAGCACACCGATGGAGTCCGCTCCCGCGTCGGCGCACCGGGCGACCAGCCGCACCAGTGCGGCTTCGTGGACGCTCTCCCCAGCGAGCGGAGTCAGGGGAAACGCACAAAGGCCTTCAAACATGGAAGGTGTCCTCTCTTCAGGTCAGTTTTGGTTTCTCCCTTCATGCTCACAGCCGGATTGGTCCTAGCATAGATCCAAGAATCCACGATTCAGGAGGACCAAATCGAAGCCGAACTGCCGCTGGTCCTTGACCACCAGAGCCGCGTTCCGCTCGCCGCCCAACTGGTGGGCCGGCTGCGGGAAGCCATCCTGGACGGGACCCTGCGGCCGGAGCACACGCTCCCGGCGTCGCGGCGCCTTGCCGCCGGACTGGGCGTCTCCCGCGGAGTGGTGGTCCGCGCCTACGAGCAGCTTGCTGGCGAGGGGTACCTGGAAAGCCGGGGTTCCGGCGGTACCCGTGTGGCGGTACGCTCCGACGGCCGCGGCATGGCGTTCGAAGGCACCCAGGCGGCATCAGGCATGGAGCAAACCGCAACGATCGACCTCACACCCGGACGGCCGTCCGGCGCCCCGTTCCGTGACCGCGACTGGCGGGCCGCCTGGCGGAATGCCGTGGCCGAGCCGGTGGAGGTTGAGCTTCCGGCCGCCCTTGGCACCCCGGCCCTTCGCGCTGCCGTGGCCGATCACCTCGCCGCGTCCCGCGGGCTGACGGTGAGTGCTGACGACGTCGTCATCACCGCGGGCACCAGTGACGCCCTGCAGCTGATCGTCGCAGCACTCCGCTGCCCGGCCGGCCCGCCTCGCGTCCTGATGGAGGACCCCGGCTATCCCACGGCCAGGCGCGTGCTTTCCGCGGCCGGGGCCACAGTGGCAACCCTTCCGGTTTCCGACGACGGGCTGGAAGCGGCACAGCTTGCGGCCCCCGGCCCCCATCCTGACGCCATTCTGGTGACGCCCAGCCACCAGTACCCCCTGGGCGGCCGGATGCCGGTGAAGGAACGGATGGCTCTGCTGGCCTGGGCCGAAGCCAACCGCGTGATCATCCTGGAGGACGACTACGACAGCGAGTTCCGGCACCGCAGGATGCCCCTGCCTGCCCTTGCCTCGCTGCCCTCCGCGGCCGAAGTCGTTTTGGTGGGCACCTTCTCCAAGTCGCTGAGCCCGTGGCTGCGATGCGGGTACCTCGTGGTGCGCGGCACGTCAGGGCAACGCCTCAAGAACGCGCGGCTTGACCTCGGCACGCCCGTTCCCGGAGTGATGCAGTCTGCCTTGGCGAACTACATTGCCGGCGGAGGCCTCGCGCGGCACATCGCCCGGGCACGGCGCCAGTACGCCCACCGCCGTGAACTGCTGCTCGACCGCCTCGGTGGCCGGACAGACGTACAGCTAGCGGCCCTGGACGGCGGCCTGCACGCCGTCATCCGGCTCCAGGCTAATGTTCCTGCCGAGCGCCTGGCCGGGGAAGCGCTGGGGCTGGGGGTCCGGGTGGTGACTCTGGCAAGCTATTTTGCAGAACGGACGCCGGAGAACGGCCTGGTCATCGGGTATGGCGCGCCAACCGATCTGCAGCTGGCCCGGGCGCTGGACATCATCGCCGGGCTACTGGATCGAATCGGCGGCGGCCCGCCTTAGCTGTTGCGAGCGTCAGTGTCCGGTCGCGAGGACGACGGCCAGAGTGAGCATGAGCAGGGCGACACCGCCGTCGAGGAAGCGCCACGACACCGGCCGCGCGAAAAAGCCGCTGAGTCGGCGTGCCCCGTAGCCGACGAGGGGAAACCAGAGTGCGCTGCCGGCGGCTGCCCCTGCCCCGAACAGCCACTTGCCTGGTTCGCCGTGGGTGTTGGCCAGCGAGCCCAGCAGCACCAGCGTGTCGAGGTAGACGTGGGGATTGAGCCAGGTGATGGCGGCGGCGGTGAGCACAGCTGACCAGACGGTTCCGCGGCCGGGGGAATCAACCGCTTTGAGCGCCCCGGGCCGCACTGCCCGCCGCGCGGCGAAAACCCCGTACGCGAGAAGGAATGCGACGCCGAACCACCGCACGACGGCGAGGAGCACCGGTGCGCCTTGGATGAGCGCGCCGATCCCGGCGACCCCGGCCAGGATCAGGACAGCATCGCTGGCGAGGCACACCAGGACCACCGGAAGTACGGCCTCGCGCTTGAGGCCCTGGCGCAGGACAAATGCGTTCTGCGCTCCGATGGCGACGATGAGGCTGAGGCCAGCTCCGAGGCCGGTCAGAAAGGAAAGCATTCTTCGAAGGTACGAGCCGGAAATCTGAAAAGCAATTCACTTTTTCTATAGTTCCATTAGAATATCTTCATGGAACTGGATCAGCTCAGGGCGCTTGCCGCCGTCGTCGACCACGAGACCTTCGACGCCGCTGCGGGGGAACTGCGGCTCACCCCCTCAGCCGTGAGCCAGCGGATCAAGGCACTCGAACGCTCCGTGGGAAGCGTTCTGGTGCGGCGCCTCAAGCCGGTCCGGCCTACGCCGGCGGGCGAGCAGCTGCTCCGTTCCGCGCGGCAGCTCCTGCTCCTCGCCGACGAGGCGGTCCTTGCCCTGCGGGGGACGGGGCGCGCGGAGGGGGACGACGGCGGGCAGCCTCATGCCGAACGGCTGCGGGTTCCCATCGTGGCCAACGCGGACTCCATCGCCACCTGGCTGCCGGCGGCCTACCGGGAAATTGCGCGCGGCGGCCGCGTTGCCCTTGAGTTGCTGCGCGACGACGAGCACGCCACGGCCGACCTCCTGCGGTCGGGCGATGCCGTTGGCGCCATCACCGCGGATCCCCGGCCGGTGCAGGGATGCACCATCCGGCCGCTGGGCACCATGGTGTACCGGGCCAAGGCGTCGCGCGAGTTCGTGGCCCGCTGGTTCCCCGACGGCCCCACCCCGGAGGCCCTCGCCGCAGCGCCCGTCATGCAGTACGACCGGAAGGACACCCACCAGCTCGCTGTCCTCGCCCGCATCGCGCCGGACGCCACACCCCCGCAGCTCTTCATTCCTGATTCAGTCCAGTACGTCGAATCGGTCCACGCGGGCCTTGGCTGGGGCATGGTGCCGGACCAGCAGGACCCGGAACACTCTCTCGTGGAGCTCGACCCCTCGTGGAGCGAGGACCTTGGGCTCTACTGGCAGGTGTGGACGCTGGAGTCACCGGGCCTTGAAGAGGTGACTGACGCCGTCGTCCGCGCCGCCCAAACACTGCCGCCGCACCCAAATTAGGCACTGCGGCCCGCGGTGCTGCGAAAGCCGCCAAACGCAGCAGCGGCGGGTGCCGATGCACCCGCCGCTGCTGTGTGGAGTTTTCCCGTTGTTACGCGTTCACCCGCACGTAGGTGGAGCCGGTGAGCCAGGAGGCCGGGTGCACGATGGTCTCGTTGACACCGTTCATGCCGCTGCTGATGGCCTGACCGCCGCCGATGTAGACACCGACGTGTCCGGCGCTGATCATCAGGTCGCCGGGCTGAGGGGCGGAAACCGGAGTGCCGTACTGGTGGAACTGCGCAGGCGCGAGATCGCCGACGGACTTGCCGACGGACCGCAGAGCCTGTTCCACCAGGATGGTGCAGTCCTGGGTGGCACCGAGCTGCGCCCGGGCCGAAGCCACAATGGCTGCACCCACGCCGCTGGCTGCCGGAGCGGCTGATGCTGCCGGCGTGATCGACGCGGAGGCGTTGTAGATTCCCATGCCGGTCGGCGCGGCAGGAGCTGCCGGCGCGGCGGGTGCTGCCGGAGCCGCAGGTACCGCGGGAGCTGCGGCTGCGCCCGGCCCCGGGATGAAGATCTGGTCGCCGGGGTAAATAACCGAAGCCAGGGACAGGCCGTTCTCTGCGAGAAGTGCATCGAGGCTGACACCGTGGCGTGCTGCGATGGCACCAAGGGTGTCGCCGGGCTCGACGGTGTGCGAGGCACCGGCAACAGCCGGGGCCGGGACTGCCGGTGCGGCAGGGGCAGCGATCGCCTGGCTGGCGACGGACTGGGCGGTAGCGGCCGGACCAGCCGGCGTCTCGGGTGCGTAGGCACCTGCGTGGGCGGGTGCCCCGGCGCCGAAGAGGAGACCGGAAGCGACGGCGGCGGCAGCCGCCGGCTTGGCAACCGACGCAGCGTTGGACTTCAGGGAATACGACAGGCCCTGCAGGGCGATGGACGTCGTGGGGGTAGCGCGATGGCGCGCGGATGTGGACTTACGTGACATGGTGGATTGCCTCTCCCATGCCTGCGGGGTGAGCTGTCGGGTTCGGATGGGAGTCACCCGGTCCTGCCCGCCAAATAGGCGCAGCGCTGGACTTAACCCCAAGGCCTTGACGCGCAAGGCCGGTACTAAGGTGGTTCCCCCGTCCCTGCCTGTCGGTTATAGCGAACGGATCCCGGTCAGCGGCAGGGCTCGGCATTCTGCCCGGGAATGCCCTGATTGGAACCAAGGCACCGGCCGAGGTTATCGCATCCACGCACCAAAGTCACATTTAGGTAACGGCACCGTTCCTGAAAAGTGCAGGAAAGGGGTGCAGAGCCAGCACCCTACAGGGCCTTCACCGCGCCAAGCACCTTCGTCAGGGACTCCTTCGCGTCGCCGAACAGCAGCGTGGTCTGGGGCTCAAACATGAGGTCGTTCTCAATCCCGGCGAACCCGGGCCGCATGGAGCGTTTGAGGAACACCACCTGACGCGCGTCCGCCACCTCGAGGATCGGCATCCCGTAGATGGGCGAACCGGCGGTGGTCTTGGCGGCGGGGTTGACGACGTCGTTCGCGCCCACCACCAACGCGACGTCGGCGGTGCGGAACTCGGAGTTGATCTCGCCCATTTCCTTGAGCGATTCGTAGGGCACATTGGCCTCGGCGAGGAGTACGTTCATGTGCCCCGGCATGCGTCCCGCCACGGGGTGGATGGCGAAGTCCACCCGGATTCCCCGGGATTCCAGGGCCTGGGCCAGCTCTGCCGCTGTGTGCTGTCCCTGCGCGACGGCCAGCCCGTAGCCCGGCACGATGATCACCCGCTGCGCGTAGCCCAGCAGCACTGCCACGTCCTCAGGGCTGGACGAACGGACCGGACGGTCGCTCACGGCGGTGGATCCCGCCGTCGAACCTCCCTTGAACGCGCCGAACAGGATGCCGGCCACGCTGCGGCCCATGGCCGCGGCCATCGCCCGGGTGAGGATGGTGCCTGACGCCCCCACCAGCGTGCCCGCCACCACCAGCAGCACGTTGCCCAGCACCAGCCCGGATGCGGCAACGGCGAGGCCGGTGAACGCGTTGAGCAGCGATATGACGATCGGCACGTCGGCGCCGCCCACCGGCAGCACCAGCAGCACGCCTGCCACCAGGCCCAGCAGCAGGAGCAGCAGCGCCAGGACGAGCGAGCCGCCCATCACAACGGCGGCCGCCGCACCGACGGCTGCCAGCAGTACCGCCCCCATGAGCACCGGCAGGCCGGGAAACACCACGGGCCGGGTGGTCATGAGCTCCTGCAGCTTCGCGAACGTCACGGCTGAGCCGGCGAAGGACACCGCCCCCACCAGCAGGGTGAAAACGACGGCGACGCGCACCCAGGCATTCTCCGCATGCGGCAGTTCCAGCAGCGCCACGAGGCCGGCGGCGCCGCCGCCCACCCCGTTGAAGAGGGCGACGAGCTGGGGCATCTGGGTCATCTTGACGCGCCGGGCCACGGGGGCGGCCACACCGGAACCGACGGCGATGGCGCCGAGGATCAGGGGAACGTTGTCCAGCCGGGTTGAGAAAAAGACCGTCACGACGGCGACCAGCGCACCGAAGGCGCCGATGAGGTTGCCGCGGCGGGCAGTTCGCGGGGAATTCAGGCCCTTCAGCGCCAGGATGAAGAAGACGGCGGCCGCGAGGTAGAGCAGGGCGGTGACGTTGGGGTCGAGGAGGGTCACCGCGTGGCCTCCGTATTCTCCGGGGTCTCACTCTGCGGGACGCTCTGCCCTGGAGCTCCCGTCACCGGCTTGACCGGCCTCTCCGGCTTGCGGCCGCGGAACATCTCAAGCATGCGGTCCGTCACGACGAAGCCGCCCACCAGGTTCGCCGTCGCAAGAACCACCGCCAACAGCGCCACCGCAAGGACCCAGGGGTGCGTCGCCTGGCCGGCGACGATGATGGCGCCCACCAGGATGATCCCGTGGATCGCATTCGCGCCGGACATCAGCGGCGTGTGCAGCGTGCTGGAGACCTTCGACACCACTTCGAAGCCGACAAACACCGCAAGCACTGTGATCGTCAGCAGGCTGATGCCGTCCATCAGACCACCCCTTCGTTTTCCGACGCCTTCACCGGGTCATTCGCCATCTGGTCTGCAAGGTCGCTGTCTGCCTCATTGGCAGCATCTTCCTCTGTGCCGCCCGGCGCGTTGTCCTGCCCGCCGTCTGGCGCGCCCTCCTGTGCGCTGCCCGGCGCGTCGTTTCCGGCGAGCGCCGCGAGTGCGTCGGCTGTTGGCGGGTGCCGCACCACGCCGTCGTGCGTCAGGCAGGCACCAGCTATTACGTCGTCGTCGAAATCCGGGGCCACCGTCCCGTCCCGCGTCATCAGGGCGAGCAGGTTGGCCACGTTCTTCGCGTAGAGCCGGGAGGCGTCAGTGGGCATGGCGGACGGCGCGTCCTTGAGGCCGACGACGGTGACGGTCCCCTTGCCGTCGGCGGTGGGGACATGGATGTCCCGGCCGGGGACGGACCCCTCGACGTTGCCGCCTGACTCCGCGGCGAGGTCGACGACGACCGATCCGGGGCGCATCCCCTGCACCATCTCCCGGGTCACCAGGAGCGGGGCATGCCGGCCGGGAACCGCCGCCGTCGTGATCAGCACGTCGGCATCGGCGACGTGCGGAGCCAGCAGCTGGCGCTGCAGGGCGCCTCGGTCGGCGCTGAGCTCACGGGCGTACCCGCCGGCCGCCTCGGCCGTCTCCAGGTCCAGTTTGATGAAGGTGCCGCCCATGGACGTGACTTCCTCGGCGGAGGAGGGCCGGATGTCGTTGGCGGAGACGCGGGCGCCGAGCCGCTTCGCCGTTCCGATCGCCTGCAGCCCGGCTACGCCGACGCCGAGCACCAGCACCCGCGCGGGCGGGACAGTTCCAGCAGCTGTCATGTACAGCGGGAAGAAGCGGGGCAGGCGGATGGCAGCTTCGAGGACGCAGCGGTAGCCGGCTACAAGGGCCTGCGATGAGAGGGCGTCCATGGACTGGGCCCGGGAGATGCGCGGCACGAGTTCCAGCGCGAAGGACGTGACCCCGCGTTCGGCGAGTGCCCTGACGGTGGCGAGTTCGGACGAGGGCGAGGCCAGACCCACGGTGACGGCGCCCGGCTTCAGGGCTGTCGCCGTCGGGAGTTCCAGCGGGCGGACGTGGGCGAGGATATCCAGCCCGGCGGGATCGAGGTCGTCGACGATGCGGGCGCCTGCCTGGCGGTATTCATCGTCGGCATGCCCGGCGGAGACGCCGGCCCGGGATTCGACCAGCACCTCCAGGCCCAGTCCGGCCAGCTGCTTTACGGTTTCCGGCGTCGCAGCGACCCGCCGTTCGCCTTCCCGGCGCTCCCGCGCTATGCCCAGCTTCACCCGCCACGTCCTTCCAACGGGTGCAGCGGCGCTTCTGCTCCCTCGGTTCCCTTTCGGGCGGTTCACGGAGCGGCGCTGCTGCACGTAGTTGGCTAGAGTCTATGGCCCAAGACCGCGTGGCGGGAGGGTGACCCGTCGAGTTCGCTTCGATGGCTCGGACTGCCCCTTTAGAACGTCGCCTAGAACGTCGCCGAAAAACTTTGGGATTGGTCGCCGGCAGCAGCTAATAATGTCAGACCCCCAAACCAGAATGGGATCATGAAAGCCGTTGGGGGATCCACCGCACACCGGTCCGTAGGGCCCGGTGCCGGCGGGCTGGTGTCTGTGGGTGCCAACGCGCTTCAGAGTCTTCCTTCCGGATTGGATGCGGTTGACCGCAGCCTTGCTCTGTTGAC
>NZ_JBNHFL010000031.1:0-62533 GCF_059090205.1 Arthrobacter sp. CMU6 | reverse complement strand
CGGCCCCGCACCTTTTGAAGAAAAGGTGCGGGGCCGCCGTCGTACTTTTAGTTATCCCCCGCGTGGTCTAGGCCAGGTGGGCCCAAGCGGAGGCAGCGGGGACTAGGCCAGGCGGGCTTTCAGGCCGTCGAGCTCCTTCTGAAGCGCGGCCGGCAGGGATTCGCCGAAGTTGGCGAACCACTCCTCGATCGAGGCGAGCTCGGTCTTCCACTCGTCGGGATCGACGCGGACTGCTTCCTCAACCTGAGCGGGGGTCATATCGAGTCCCTCGAGGTCGATGGAGTCACCGGTCGGCACGAAGCCAATGGGGGTCTCGACGGCGTCGGCCTTACCTTCGAGACGCTCGATGGCCCACTTGAGGACACGGGCGTTGTCCCCGAAGCCCGGCCAGGCGAAGCCGCCCTCTGCCGTGCGGCGGAACCAGTTGACCAGGAAGATCTTGGGCAGCCGCTCCGGATTTGCCTTCGCCGAGAGGTTGACCCAGTGGTTCAGGTAGTCGCCGGCGTCGTAGCCGATGAACGGAAGCATGGCCATGGGGTCACGGCGGACCACGCCAACGGCACCGGCCGCAGCAGCAGTGGTCTCGGACGACAGGGTGGAACCCATGAAGATGCCGTTGGTCCAGTCGCGGGCCTCGGTGACCAGCGGGATGGTGGTCTTGCGGCGGCCGCCGAACAGGATGGCGGACAGCTCCACACCGTTCGGGCTGTGGTACTCCTCGGCCAGCATGTCGATCTGGTCGATCGGGGTGCAGAAGCGCGAGTTCGGGTGGGCTGCCGGCTTCCCGGACTCGGGGGTCCAGGAGTTGCCCTGCCAGTCGGTCAGGTGGGCCGGGGTTTCCTCCGTCATGCCCTCCCACCAGACGCCGCCGTCGTCAGTCAGCGCAACGTTGGTGAAGATGCTGTTGCCCTTGGCGATGGCGCGCATGGCGTTGGGGTTGGTGCCCCAGCCGGTGCCGGGTGCCACGCCGAAGAGGCCGGCCTCGGGGTTGACAGCCCGGAGTTCACCTTCCTTGCCGAACCGCATCCAGGTGATGTCGTCGCCGAGGGTCTCAACCTTCCAGCCCTTGATGGTGGGGTCGAGGAGGGCAAGGTTCGTCTTGCCGCAGGCGGACGGGAAGGCTGCCGAGACGTAGTACGTCTTCTGTTCCGGCGAGGTGAGCTTGAGGATGAGCATGTGCTCGGCAAGCCAGCCCTCGTCGTGGGCCATGACCGAAGCGATGCGCAGGGCGTAGCACTTCTTGCCCAGCAGCGCGTTTCCGCCGTAGCCGGAGCCGAAGGACCAGATGGAGCGCTCTTCGGGGAAGTGCACAATCCACTTGTCCGGGTTACACGGCCACGGGACGTCTGCCTGGCCGGCCTCCAGCGGAGCACCCAGGGAGTGCAGGGCCGGAACGAAGAAGGCGTTGGTCTCGGTGATCCGATTCAGGACGTCGGTGCCGATGCGGGCCATGATGCGCATGGAGGCAACAACGTAGGCGGAGTCGGTGATCTCGACGCCGAACTTCGGATCCTCGGCATCGAGGTGGCCCATGACGAACGGGATGACGTACATGGTGCGGCCGCGCATGGAGCCGGAGAACAGCCCGCGCAGCTTCTCCTTCATCTCCGCCGGGGCCATCCAGTTGTTGGTGAAGCCGGCGTCGTGCTCCTTCTCGGAGCAGATGAAGGTCTGCTCTTCGACGCGGGCAACATCGGCAGGGTCGGAGAACGCCGCGAAGGAGTTGGGGAACAAGTCCTGGTTCAGCCGCTGCAGGGTGCCGGCCGCGACGAGTTCATCAGTGAGGCGGGTGTTTTCTTCCTCGGAGCCGTCAACCCAATGAATCCGGTCCGGCTGGGTCAGCCCAGCGACCTCTTCAACCCACGCCAGCAGGCCGGCATGGGTGGTGGGTGCTTTCTCAAGCAGCGGCAGTCGCGCCAGGTGGGCCATTGCAGTTCCCTTCTTCGGGTTCAGTGGTGTGAGCTAAATGCTATTTCTGATGATCTGGACCAATTCGCTGTCAGACGTCGGATGTCCTGTGCGCCGGAAGGCAACTTCCGCGGAAATTCAAGGAATTTGGATTTAGGAAACTCGAAATTCGTGACGAAGGTCACATAGACCGGTCTAGTTGCGTAAATTACATGGTCCTCGATTTGGAACTGCAGCCGTCCTCGCGTAAAGTTATTCGAGGTTCGGGGCGAGCGAAAAGCTCGAACGGAACCGGAAGATGCGCCCATAGCTCAGCTGGATAGAGCGTCTGTCTACGGAACAGAAGGTCAGGGGTTCGAATCCCTTTGGGCGCACAAAGAGAAGGTCCGCAGCGGGAAACCGGTGCGGACCTTCTGCGTTAAGCCTGCCTGCGTTAAGCCTGCCTGCGTTAGGCCGGCCGGCGGGGCCGCACGGCGGGGCCGCACCCACCAGCCCGGCAACGCCCACTCCGGCCGCAGGCTACCTATTCTCCGACGGCCTCAACGATCCGCCCGCGGAATCCGTCGAAGTGGTGAGTCAGCTCGCGCGCGGCCCGGGCCTTGTCCCCGGCGGCGACGGCCGAAAAAATGTTCCGATGCAGGGCCGCGATCGCCGGAAGGTCCTCCGCACCAGGGCCGACCTCGGTGTATATCTTGCGGTAGACCTTCCAGAAGACGCCCAGCAGGTTGAGCAGCAGTTCATTGTTCAGTGGTTCAAAGAGCCTGCGGTGGAATTCGGCGTCGGCCTCCACGAAGGCCTCCCCCGCCGCCGCGCTCTGCTCCATGCGGATCACGGACTCCTCGATGACGGACAGCTGTTCGGCCGTCATCTCATCCATCGCACTGCCGATGAGGCCCGCCTCCAGTGCCTGGCGGACGTCCACAAGCTGCCGCGCTTCCATGCCGTGGTGCCGCAGGGACAGCCGCCCGCGGAATATCAGGCCGTCGGCGAGGGACTCGAAATTGCTGGGCGCGACGAACATTCCGAAACCGTGGCGGATCTCGATGACCCCCAGCGCCTGCAGGACCTTAAGCGATTCCCGCAGCGTGTTCCGGCCCACGCCAAGGGCGAGGCACAGCTCGTTTTCGGTGGGAAGGGCGTCTCCGGGCTCCAGTCCGCGGTCCAGGATCAGTTCCATGATGTCCGACTGCAGGGCACGCAGGCGGGCGTGGGCGCTGAAGCGGGCCGGCGGAACCACGCTGGAGGGCTGCATGGAGGACTCCTTTGCACTGTCCGTACTTTTCCTCACCGTAGCGGATGTCCCACGTCCCCGGAACGGGGCGTCCATTGTCCGGAAGGGCCAATTCATTGTTACGGCTGCGCCTGCCGAAATCCGCGTCAGGCGTGGGCGTAGTCTGATGCCATGCCACCTCTTGTTGAACGGGAATTCGATGTCATTGTGATCGGCGCCGGCGCGGCAGGCGAAAATGCCGCAGACCGGGCGGTGCAGGGAGGCCTGACAGCGGTCCTCGTGGAAGCCGAACTCGTGGGCGGAGAGTGCTCCTACTGGGCCTGCATGCCGTCCAAGGCGCTGCTGCGCCCGGGCACCGCGCTGCACGGGGCCCAGGCAGTTCCCGGGGCCAGCGAAGCCGTGACCGGAACGCTCGACGCGGCAGCGGTCCTCAAGCGGCGCGACTCCTTCACCTCCCATTGGCAGGATGCCAGCCAGGTGGAATGGGTGGAGGGCGCAGGCATCGAACTGATCCGCGGCCGGGCACGGATCACCGGTGAGCGGGCTGTCGGAGTAGCCGGACTGGACGGTGCCGATTACGCACTCACGGCGCGTCACGCCGTCGTCCTTGCCAACGGCTCCACGCCCAACCAGCCACCGGTAGACGGGCTGTCGGACGTTGAGTACTGGGGCACGCGGGAGGCCACCTCGGCTAAGGAGGTCCCCGAGCGGCTTGGCGTGCTGGGCGGCGGCGTCTCCGGCACGGAGCTTGCCCAGGCCTTTGCCCGCCTCGGGTCCAGGGTCACTCTGATCGCCCGCAGCAGGCTGCTGCGCAGCTTCCCCGCCGCGGCTGCGGAACTGGTAGCCGCTGGCCTGCGGGCCGACGGAGTGGAGCTCCGGCCTGACACCAGGACCCGCAGCGTCTACAGGAACGCCGACGGTTCACTGACGCTCACACTCGACGGCGGCGACACCGTCACGGTGGACCAGTTGCTGGTAGCCACCGGCCGGCGGCCCGCACTGGACGGGCTTGGGCTGGAGAGCGTAGGGCTGTCCGCCAGTGACGGCAAACCCCTGGCGATCCGGACGGACTCGACCGGCCTGGTGGCGGAAGCGGCGGGCAACGATGACGGCCCATGGCTTTATGCGGTGGGCGACGCAGCGGGCAAGGTGCTGCTGACCCACCAGGGCAAATACGAGGCGCGGGCCACCGGCGCCGCCATCGCGGCCCGGGCGAAGGGCGAGCTTCGCGGGGACCCCGGGCCGTGGAGCCGGTATGCGCAGACGGCCAACGAACACGCCATTCCCAACGTGGTGTTTACCGACCCCGAGCTGGCCAAGGTCGGCAGGTCGCTGGAGCAGGCACGCAAGGACGGCTACAACGCATCATCGGTGGAGCTTCCCATCGCCGTGGCGGGTTCCTCCCTGCATGCCAGCAACTATGACGGCTGGGCGCAGCTCGTGGTGGATGAGAACCGCAAGGTGCTCCTCGGCGCAACGTTCGCCGGGCCGGACGTCGCCGAACTCCTGCATGCCGCGACGATCGCCGTTGTGGGGGAGGTTCCGCTGGACCGGCTCTGGCATGCCGTGCCCTCCTACCCGACCATCAGCGAAGTCTGGCTGCGGCTGCTGGAGAAGTGCGGCCTCTGATTCTTATTTGAACTGACTAGTCAGTTCAGTTAGCCTTGAAGCAGACAACTTCTGCGAAAGGCTCCCTTTGCTCTGCGCACGACAGCTCAGCGTGAAAGGCCGGCGGCTCGAGCTCCTGCCGCCGACTTCCCTGCAGGTGGCCCGCGGCGAACTGCTGCTGGTGACCTGTGACCGCCAGGACCAGCGGACGGCCCTCGCCCTGGTCCTCAGTGGCCGGATGAAGCCCGACGGCGGCACCGTCACCTGGGACGGCTCAGCCGGGATCAGGCCCCTGCGGCGCGCCAGCGCCCTGGTGGACTCCCCCGACGTCAATGAACCCGAACAGCACCTGAGCGTCGCGGATCTCGTCACGGAGGACCTTGCCCTGATTCCCCGCCGATACCGTGGCGCCCTGCTCAGCAGGCCGTGGCTGAAGGTCAACCGGTTCGAGGATGTGGCCGGCATGTGGACGGAGCAGCTGCCTGCTGCCCGCCGCACCGAGCTCCTCACGGCGCTGGCCCTCGCCGACCCCGGCACGGACCTCCTCGTCATGGACTCCCCCGACCGGCATGGCGCCGACCCCGCCGACTGGCTGCCGCGGCTCACCAAACTGGCGTACGACGGCGGCCGGCCCCTCGCCGTCGTGGCAACCGTCACGGCCCTCCCGGACGGCTGGACCGGACCGTCCGCAGCACTCGGCAACGCGGACAGCCGACTCTCCGCTTCGCCCGGGGAGAGTTTTTGTCCAGATAATGGCCGCAAAACGCCCCCGAAGTCCGATTATCTGGACAAAAACTCCAGCCTGAACGGTGAGGTGGGCAAGTGACCGTCTTGCGGCTGGCGCGCTCCGAACTCAAGCGCATGACTGGCGGGCTGCTGCCCAAGCTGACCATCCTGGCCCTGACCCTGGTGCCGCTGCTCTACGGCGCGGTGTACCTCTATGCCAACTGGAATCCGTACGGCAACCTCAACCGGATCGACGCCGCGCTCGTGGTGGAGGACGCCGGGGCGGCCACCGGCAATGGAGCGCGGCTGGAGGCCGGGCAGAAGGTGGCGGACAACCTCCTGGACGGGCACGTGTTCAACTGGCAGACGGTCCCGACCGCCGCAGAGGCGGACCAGGGCGTCAGCGACGGGAAGTACGCATTCGCGCTCAAGATCCCCAAGGACTTCTCCGCCAACCTCGCCTCGCCCGGCAGTTTCGATTCTGCCACCCAAGCCATGCTCAACGTCACCACCAACGACGCCAACAATTACCTGCTGAGCACCATCGTGGACAAGCTGACCACGGCAGTGCATGGGTCGGTGGCCAAGGAGGTCGGCGCCGAGACCGCCAACCAGCTCCTCACCGGGTTCGGCACCATCCATACCCAGATGGTGAAGGCAGCGGACGGTGCCGCCCAGCTGGCCGACGGCGTCACCCGCCTCCGCGACGGCACGGTCACCCTGCATGAGGGAACCGGGAAGCTTGAGGCCGGAGCTGCCGACCTTCACAGCGGCCAGATCCGGCTCCGTGACGGGGCCAACGGGCTTTCGGCCGGCGCCGGGCAGCTGAGCGGAGGGCTGGCGGAGCTGCGGGACGGGACGGCCGGACTTCCGGCGGACTCGCAGCGCCTCGCTGACGGTGCCGCGCAGGTTGCGGCCGGAAACGCGACGCTGAACACCAAGGTGCAGGACGCCGTCGGGCAGCTCGAGGCTGCTGAAAACGGTCTCCGTGGCCGCCTGCAGGAGTCCAACAAAAAGCTGGTGGCCGCCGGGGTCCTGACCCAGGAACAGGCGGACAAGGTGCTCGCGGAAGTTGATTCCGCGGCTGCCTCCGGCCCGGTCAGCGATGCCAGGGCGAAGATCCAGGCAGACGCCGCGCAGATCCAGCAGCTTACGGACGGGTCAGCTGCGGTCAGTGCCGGTGCGGCGCGCCTGGCCGCCGCCACCCCTGCGCTGACTGGCGGCATCTCGAGCGCGTCCGCCGGGGCGGACCGCCTGGCGGCCGGCGCATCGGCGCTGGCGTCCGGTGAGCAGGCGGCGGTGGACGGTACCGCCGCCCTCTCGGCCGGCGCCCAGAAGCTCGACGACGGTGCGGCGCAACTGGAGAGCGGAGCCGGCACCGCCGCGGCCGGTGCCGGGAAACTGGCTGACGGGCTGTCGCAGGGCGCCGGCAAGGTCCCGCACCCCGACGACTCGCAGAAGAGCAGCCTCTCCGCCGTGATGTCCGACCCCGTGTCCGTCAGCAACGTCTCACAGGCAAAGGCCGGCTCCTACGGTGCAGGACTCGCCCCCTTCTTCATGACCCTGGCCCTGTGGATCGGCATCTTCATGCTGGTCCAGGCCATGCGGCCCATCACCCAGCGCGCCCTGGCCTCCAACGCGCCGGCCTGGAAGATCGCCGTCGGTGGCTGGCTTCCGTTCCTGGCGGTGTCTGCCGTGCAGGCAAGCCTGCTCACGGTTGTCGTCAATGCGGGCCTTGGGCTGCATCCTGCCCATCCCTGGCTGATGTGGCTGTTCCTGCTGGCAGCCGCCATGGCATTCAGCGCCATCATCCAGGGCGTGGTGGCGCTGCTCGGTTCGCCGGGCAAGCTCGTGGTGCTCATCCTGCTCGTGCTGCAGCTGGTCTCCTCCGGCGGCACCTTCCCGTGGCAGACCACGCCTGAGCCGCTGCACGCCGTCCACCGGGTCCTGCCCATGGGTTACGTGGTGGACGGCATGCGGCACCTGGTCTACGGCGCAGACCTGTCCCTGATCCCGGCCACCGTGGCGGGGCTGTTTGGCTACACTTTGCTGGGGATAGCCCTTTCAACGCTGGCCGCCCGCAGGAACAAGTCCTGGACCCTTAAGACCCTGAAACCGGAGATTGCCGTATGAGCACGCTGGAGGCGGACCAGGAACCCGTTGCGCCGCGGAAGCTCCGCCCCGGGCGGACCAACGCCACGAAGCAGAAACTGTTCGAGGCATCCATGGACCTGATCGGGGAACGCGGCGCGTCAGGGGTGACGGTGGACGAGATTGCCGCCGCGGCGGGCGTCTCCAAGGGGACTGTCTACTACAACTTCGGCAGCAAATCCGACCTGATTGCCCAGCTGTTGCGGCACGGTGTGGACATCCTCGAGGCCAGGCTGCTCAGCGTGAAGGGCGGCACCGCGGACCCGCTGGCCGGCATGGAGGCGATGATCGGCCAGGCCATGGACTTCATGGCCGAGTATCCGTCCTTCGCCCGGTTGTGGGTGGGCGAACAGTGGCGCACCCCGAGCGAATGGCAGGACACCTTCGCAGAGCTCCGGACCCGCCTGCTGCAGGTGATCGGCACGGCAATCGAGGGCGTTGCCGCGCAGTACCCGGTGGACGACACGATTTCCCGGGGAAGCCTGGAAGCTGCCGTGTTTGGTGCGTGCTTTGTGGTGGGCCTGGACCGCCAGACGTACAAACCGGAACGGAGCCGTGACCAAAGCGTTGCAGCCATCATGACAATCATGCGCGGCTACGTGCTGAAGGGACCCGATCCTCAGGGATGATTAGTCCCATGCGCCACATGGGTAACAGCGGAAAGACAGCGATCGGTGCGTTTGCCGCAGCAGCAGGGCTGCTGGTGCTGACGGCCGTCACGCTGGAGGAGGCCGCATTGCTCGCCTTCCTGGGCGCCCTGGCCGTGGGGTATCTGGCGTCCGTGGCGGAAGCCTTTGCCCGGCGCCGCTACCTTGCCCTGTTGGCAGGCGGCGCCGGAACCAGCCTGTTCATCGGCTGCAGCATTGCCTTCCTGCGCATGTGGGGGCTGGCCTTCAACCAGGACGCAGCAGCCCTGGGCAAGGCCGTGACCACCCGGGATTCGGACATCTACTTCTACCTGGCCGCGGCTTCGGGATGCGTGACCCTGCTGGTGTTGTTCTGCGCCGCGGTCTGGCCGTCCCGCCAGCGGCTCCGGCACGAGGAACCCACGCGGCCCACCGGCACTCCCAGGCCTGCCGGCACCGCCAAGGCCCGGAGCACCAGCCCGGCCCGCACCACCAAAAGGCCGGCATCCGCATCCACAACCCGGGCGCCGCAAGCCCCGGCACGTCCTGCGGCACGGCTTCCCGCAGGCGCCCGGCAGTCAACCCAGCGGACAGGCCAGCAGAAGCCGGCCCAGCGGACAGCCGCACCAAGGCCTGCCGCGCCACGTCCGTCCGGCACGCGTACGAACAGCACCGGGAAACCGGACGGCAGCAAACCCCGCCGCTGAATCCGGCAACACGCAGTCCGCGCCCGTCAGCGGAAGATGTTAAACGACTGCCAGCCCGGCCCGACGGAGCGGATACCCGTGAACTGGCTGTTGCCCAGGCTGTAGTAGACGAGCCGCCCGTCAGTGCTCTTCGCGGCAAGTCCGCGGGTCCCCGGCCCCTGGAACCCGAACGACGCGTGCGACTGGACCAGCGCATTCCAGCCTGTCCCCACCCGGCGGCGGGATTCCGCGGTGAACTTTCCGGCGCCGTCGGACCTGTACAGCAGGAGTTCGCCGGACGCCCGGGTGACCAGCAGATCCTGGCGGCGGTCATTGTCGAAGTCGGCCATGGCCAGTTTCATGCCCTGGAATCCCTGCCCGAGCCGCAGCCGCGCGCTGAGCGCCCCACCCGTGGCGTTCGGGTAGAAATACATGGCGCCATCCGCTGCGGCGCCCACCACGCCCGGGTAGCGGCTGCCACTGTGCCACTTGCCCACGGTGATGTTCATGGACTGCCAACCGGCGCTGCCCACGCGTATCGGGCTGAGGAATCCGCCGGAGAGCTTGCCGCGGTACACGGAGAGCGTCCCGGTCTTCCACTGGGCCACGGTGTCGTTCACGCCGTCGGCATTCCAGTCAGCGACGAAGCCGGCCTTCAGGCCGGACCAGCCCGGCCCGATCCGAACGCGGGTGCCGAAGCCGCCCCGGCCGTTGGCAGGATAGGACCAGAGCACGCCGCTGGAATCGGCAGCGAGCACGTCGGCCCCGCTCCTGATGGTGGGGCGGGCGGAAAAGAACTGTTCCATGGTGGCGATGGCCCGGCTCTTCATGTCCGCGGCCAGCGGAACGCCGACGAATCTCAGGTGCCACGGTTCATACGTGTAGCCGGTGATGCCGGAGTATCCCTGCGGGTAACGGACGATGAAGCCATAGCGGTGGGCGTTCGCCGCCACCCACCGCCCCCCCGGCGTGGTCCCGAAGCACGCGGTCAGGCCACAGGCGCCGCCCGCGTTGCCGATGTCCGCCGCCAGCCCGGTCTGATGCTCACTGTAGCCGGGCTTTGCCGAAATCTGGTCGGCATAGGCCTGCCCGTACATCTGCACGTAGGAGCTGTACAGGGCACTCTGGGACGCGTAGGACCGGTAGCCGCTGATGACCTCCAGCGAATGTCCTGCGGCACGCGCCCCCGCGAACAGCTGGCCCAGGGCACCTGCGACCTGCCGGCGCAGCAGGTGACCGGTGCCGTTCCAGCTGACTAGGTCTGACGGCGCGAACTGCCGGGGGTTCAGCGGGCGGGACTTGTTCACCAGGACCCACGCATGGCCGGGGTTCGACACCACCTGTGTGGACAGCGGCTCGCCGGAAGGTGCCGCGGTTGCCTGCTGTGCCCCGGCGGCAAGCATGATCAGAACAACGACGGCGGCAGCGCACCGCCGGGCACCGGCCCGCCACCGGGCGGATACGGAATTCAGCATGGCGGCCCTTCCCCACTAGACGACGCTGGGGACAAGCCTACTCGCAGTCGCAAACGCCGGCGCAAATGTGCAGGGCTAGTGTGCGCGCGGGACCTTGAAGTGCGTGAGCTTGGCGTCCTGGCCATCCAGTTCGGCCCAGGGCTTATCTGTCTCCAGCACCGTCAGCCCGCTCGTGGGAAACCGCGTGGCGGCATCCATATAGGCGTCGTGGTTGGAATCCCGCGATGCCAGATGCATGGCCAGGTCCTGCACGCCGGGCATGTGGGAGATCACCATCAGCGTGGTCACGGTGTCCGGCACATGGTTGATGACCGCAAGCATGCGCAGCGCGGAGGCGGCGTAGAGGCCGTCCTCAAGTTTCGGCGTCGGGGCTTTCTCACCGAGTTCACTGCACACCCACGTGCACGTCTGCCGTGTCCGCAGCGAACTCGAGCACAGGATGAAATCCGGGACGATGTTGTGCTTCAGCAGCCATTTGCCGGCAAGCGGAGCCTCGCGGTGGCCGCGTTCCTCCAAGGGACGCTCGTGGTCCGCTACCCCGCCCGGCCAGTCGGCCTTGGCGTGGCGCATAAGGACCAACCGCTTCTTATGGTGCGCACTCATGGCCCAAGCCTAACGCCAGCAGCCTGGCCTGGCCGGGAAGCCAGCAATCGTGCTGAGGAGGCTAGATCGAGTACTCCGGAGCGGCCCAGACAACGACCTCAGGGTGCTCGTAGAAGCGGTAGCCCTGGCCGCGGACCGTGCGGACGGTGTTGGCGAGACGGCCGAGCTTGGAGCGGAGGCGCCGGATGTGGACGTCGATGGTGCGCTCGTTCGGCACTTCTTCGGCGTTGCGCCACAGGCCCTCGAGCAGTTCGTCGCGGCCCACGGTGCGGGTGCCGTTCTCCACGAGGTAGTTGAGCAGCTCGAATTCCTTGAATGTCAGGTTCAGGGACTCGCCGTCGAGGTGCACTTCGCGGCGGGCGAGGTCGATCAGGACACCGGAGGGACGGGGATCCTGGGCCGGCTGCACGCGGGCAGTCTCGGTGCGCTGCCGGGCATTGACGGTGGGGTCACCAAAGGTGGAACGGACCACGTCGAGCGCCGAACCAGGTGCGCTGGCCGGTGCGACGGCGACGGCGGCGTAGCTCTCGGCACCGGTCACCAGCGACTGGGCGTAGGCCCGGATCTCTTGGGCAAGCTTGGCTATCGAGGTGCCGGCGGCAGCCGCGGTTTCCTCGTCAATGCCCATGTACAGGACGAACCCGCGGGCGACGTTTTCGTTCGGCACCGGGCGGACCGGGGCGGTGGCAGCCGGGGCCACAAGAGGCGTGGGCGCGGTCAACGGCGCGGCTTCCTCAGCCGGCACGGCGCGCAGCTGGCCGTACGAATTGGGGTTGTAGCCCTGCGGTGCGTAGCCCGGGGCCGCGGGAACGGCATTGGCCTGGCCTGCGGGGGCGAAAGCGGGGCGGGCGCCGAATCCCTGGCGCAGTCCCTGCGCCTGGCCTGCCTTGTTGGCGTTACGGACGGAGATGTGGACGTATCCGGATGCAACTGACATGAATGCTTACCTCAATGTGAATGGCCGTCATCGCGGCTCGAATGCTTGGGTCCCCGCAATGATTCTGGGGAGGGGCGCCCTACGCTGGGCTGGGGGCGAATGCCTAAAAACTTCGTGGGGTGGTGAAAGTTAGGCGTGCATTCGACAACAGCGCATGTCGGCAGCAACGGGTGTGCTGGGCCAGTATTCTGCGGCTGCAGGTGCTGTTGAGTTCTTGTTCACATTTGAAAGTGTGCAACGTAACAATGAAAACTTGCAAGTAACAATGGACCGAACCGTCCGCATGCTGAGACAAACGGCTCTTTTGTGTGGTAAATCACAGTTTTGCAAGTGGCCATTTTTTTGATTTATTTTCCTGAACGGACGGTCGGAAAGCTGCCCCTACAGAATCTTCTTCGATTTTTCCAGAAATACGCGCTGAATATTCAATGACATCTGAATTGCCGGAAACCAGCAGCCCCGATACGCCGATTGTCCAGCTATGACGCAGGCGGGACGGAACTTTTTTGCCCAAGCGCACGTAGCGCCCGGGGTCAAATCCGCAGGACTGCGGCGTCAGCGCCAGGTTCGGCCAGGCGCTGCGCCCTCCAGCACTAAGCTGCGCCGTCCAGCACTGATCAGCTGGACTGGCTCGAGCCGCTGGTTCCCGCTTGCGCTGTAGTCCCGCTCACCTGCACGTTCTCCGCTGCGAAGGCCGAGCCATCCTTGCCGGCCACAATCCGCACAGTGGCCCCGGAAACGATGTCGGCCACTGTCAGGTCGCCGGTGGCTGACTGCTGCCGCCTCTGCAGCAGGTTGCTCACCACCGTTTCGTCGCTGAGTGTGTAGGTGCGCGTGATGCCCCAACCGGCGCCCGCGGCGCCGTCGGCGGGAGCCTGGGCGCCGCCGGCACCCCAGCCGGCGTACGGAGTGGCGGAGGCCGGAGAGTTCGCGGCCAGGAAGTTGGGGTCGCCGCCCGGGGCGGCTGGGTTCGGTGCGGCGGCGTGCGGTGCGGCACCTGAATGCGTACCTGGGCCCTTCCAGCTCGCTAGGCTGGGATTCACAGCCCGCGCACAGGGTTGCCAAAGCGGCGGCTAAACACCAGTACGGAGAGTTGTCACATGGCCACTTCGCACTCCATGACCAACAACCTTCCCCACTTGACCCACCCGGACGGCTCCCCTATCCGCGCCCTTGTGGTTGACGACGAGCCGAGCCTCTCCGAGCTCATGAGCATGGGCCTGCGCATGGCCGGCTGGTCGGTCGCCGTCGCTGCCGACGGCCCCGAGGCCGTAAAACTCTCCAAGGAGTTCCGCCCGGACGTGCTGGTGCTTGACGTGATGCTTCCCGGGTTCGACGGCGTCGAACTCCTGGGCAGGATCCGCGCCTTCGCGCCGGAAGTCCCGGCCCTCTTCCTCACCGCCAAGGACGCGGTGCAGGACCGCATCGTAGGTCTCGCCGCGGGCGGCGACGACTACGTCACCAAGCCGTTCAGCATGGAGGAAGTCCTGCTGCGCCTGCACCGGCTGGTCCAGCGCTCCGGCGTGGCCGCCATGGATTCCGCTGAGCTCGTGGTGGGCGACCTGGTCCTGAACCTCGACACCCGCGAAGTCACCCGCGCCGGCGACGAGCTGCAACTGACCGCCACCCAGTTTGAACTGCTGCGCTATCTCGTGGAGAACCCCAAGCGTGTGGTCAGCAAGGCGCAGATCCTGGACCGGGTGTGGAACTACGACTTTGGAGGCCAGGCCAACATCGTCGAACTGTACATCTCGTACCTCCGCAAGAAGGTGGATGCCGTGCATCCGCCGATGATCCACACGGTCCGCGGCGCGGGCTACGTCATCAAACCGGCAGAGTAGGCCGTGGCAAACCTTTCCGTGGCAGTCCGTTCCCAGCGCCGAAGCTGGCTGAAGCCGGGTACCTGGCATCTGCGCACCCGCCTGGTCCTGGTGGCCATGGCGCTACTGGTGGCGATCTGCGGAGCCATCGGCCTGTTCAGCTACGCCTCGATGGACTCGTTCCTTACCCAGCAGCTGGACAAGCAGCTCACGGAGGCGGCCCGCCGGTCAAGCGACTTCGGCCGGCCGCCGTTGGCAAATCCCGACACCAGGCCCGACCCCCTGGGCGCCCGCGGCCAGCGCGTCGGCACGGTAACGGCCAGGATCGAAGACGGCACAGTCATCAGCGCCGGTTTCATTACCCCCGACGCCACGGTCGCCTCGCTGTCTGCGGACGACGACCAGGTTCTCCTGGAGCTCCGCCGCGACGGCGTACCGATCGAACGCACACTGTCCTCCGGCACCTACCGGCTGGTGGCGGCACAGGCGCCCTACGGGGATGTCATCGTCACCGGGCTGCCCCTGGCGGAAAAGCAAAACACCCTGACATCGCTCGTGTGGACCATCACGATAGTCTCGCTGGGCGGACTCGTGCTGATCGGCCTGGCGGGGACGGTGCTCATCCGCCGCACCATGAAACCGCTGGAACAGCTCTCCGAGGTGGCCACCCAGGTCTCGCGCCTGCCGCTGGACGCCGGCGAGGTGGCACTTGCCGTCCGCGTCCCGCCGTCGAACGCCCATCCCGGAACGGAAGTGGGCAGCGTGGGGCACGCCCTGAACCAGATGCTGGACAACGTCTCCAACGCGCTGGAAGCGCGGCAGGAGAGCGAAATGAAGGTGCGGCAGTTCGTGGCGGACGCCTCCCACGAGCTCCGGACACCGCTCACCGCCATCCGCGGCTACACCGAGCTGATGCGCATGACCGAAAAGTTCACCCCGGACGGCCAGCGGTCCCTTGCGCGCGTGCAGAGCCAGTCAGAGCGCATGACCGCCCTGGTGGAGGACCTCCTGCTGCTCGCCCGGCTCGATGAGGGACAGCCGCTCAAGCTCAGCGACGTTGACCTCACGCAGCTCGTCATCGAGACGGTCAGCGACGAAAAAGTCATGGCACCGGACCGGGCGTGGCACCTCGACCTTCCGGAGGAACCTGTGACAGTCCGGGGCGACGCCTCACAGCTGCACCAGGTCCTCGTGAACCTGGTCTCCAACGCCCGCAAGCACACGCCGTCCGGCACCACTGTGACCACCGGGGTGATGCGGTCCGCCGACGGCAGCGCGGTGATTTCAGTCACAGACGATGGCGCCGGCATCCCGCCCGAATTCGTGGACAAGGTGTTCGCGCGCTTCGCCCGCGCAGACGCGTCGCGGGCGACGCCGGTGCAGCCGCCCCTGACGCCGGCAGGCACCGCGGCGAAGGATTCTGCGGCCGATGGCCAAAGCGCCGGAACGGCCCTGCGTACCGCGGCAGCACAGGGAGAACGGGGGGTTGCCTCGGCGGAGGGAACCAGTGGCCTGGGCCTGTCCATTGTGCAGTCCATCGTGGAGGCGCACGGCGGCACGGTGGAGGTCACGTCCCGGCCCGGTCGGACGGAATTTGCTGTCCGGCTGCCCATGCAAGGCGCCGCGCCGGCGTCATGATGTCCGTTACCTAAATGTGACTTAATCAAAAGCCTCCTGTACGGTCGATAACGTGCGGCCGCCACTAGAGTCGCATGTCCGGATTGACGCCCAGCTCTGCCGCTTCCCGGATTCCGCTAGATCAGGCAGAGGCGGGGGAACCAGAGTCCCGGGCTTTCCGCATTAGCCCTTGGGGTGAAGCCGACACGTGCATTTTCCGTGCGGCCGGATGACCTCATCCGAACCCGACAGCTAACTCCGCAGGTGTTGAGAGGCAATCCACCATGTCTGAATTTAAGCCACAGGTGCGCCCTGAGCGCGCCTCGCATAAGTCTGGCCGCACGATTTCCCGGCACCGCGCCGACGATGCCCAGCCTAAGACTGCATTTGGCCGTTTCGCTGCTGGCCTTCCGTCCTTCGGGCGCCGGGCAGCCGTCCTGACCACCGCCGCCGCCGTACTCGTTGGCGTCGGCGCCGCAGGCCAGGCGGCAGACCAGGCCGCGCCGTCCGCGTCTTACACCTCCGCGTCTTACACATCCGCGGCCACGGCTGACGCGGGGCAGACGCTGAGCTTCGATAAAACGCTGATTTCCGCCCTCCCGGCCCCGTCCGCGGCGTCCATCGCTCCGCAGTCCGCCGACAAGGAGGCCACGGCCAAGGCTGCTGCGGCAAACAAGGCCGCCGCTGCCAAGGCGGCCGCTGCGAAGGCCGCCGCTGCCAAGACTGCCGCCACCAAGGCCGCTGCCGCACAGGCTGCCGCCGCGAAGGCCGCAGCTGCACAGGCTGCCGCCACCAAAGCCGCAGCCGCCAAGGCTGCCATCACCAAGGCCGCCGCTGCCAAGGCTGCCGCTGCCAAGGCCAGGGCCGCTGCGCCCGTGGCCCTGAACGATCCCGCCGGAGCCCAGGCCTACGCGGCCAGCAAGCTGGGGTCCTTCGGCTGGTCCGCCGACCAGATGCAGTGCCTGAAGCGGCTCTGGACCAAGGAATCGGAGTGGCGCACCACGGCCACGAACGCCAGCAGCGGTGCCTATGGCATCGTCCAGTCTCTGCCCGCCGAGAAGATGGCGAGCGCCGGGGCGGACTACCGCACCAACTACCGCACTCAGATCAACTGGGGCCTGGACTACATCAAGGAACGCTACGGCTCCCCGTGCGGTGCGCTGAACTTCCACCTCGCCAACAACTGGTACTGACCGGTTGCCGCGGCCGAACCGGTTGACGCCGCGCATTTCTGCACCGCTCTAGGGTGTCCGGTATACGGGCGAGAGGCCCCGGATCCACCAGGATCCGGGGCCTTTCTGCTGTCCCCGCCATGCCCGCGGGGCCAAAGTGGCGCAGAAATGCGAACTCCACAGCCCCCGCACAGCTTCGCCCCAAAAGCCTCATAACAGCGGAACGAGTGCGGGAACGTATCGCGCAAGTAGGCGTGCAACCGGCGCAGGCACTCCTCCAGGTCGCGTTCCTCGTTGTAGACCGGGATGGTCACGTCCAGGACCGGTACCGCGGCGGCGGTATCGATGGGGAGCCTGGTCCACAGCGGCGCACTGCCGGGAGGCACGACGCCGCACCGGCGGGTGCGGCTGTGGTCCGGAGGCCTGGTCAGTGATGGTTATGCATCCAACAGTGGCCGCCGCCGCGTGTGCCTGATGAGGGTCTGCGCCGGGGCGTGTCCGTGTGCTGGTCTTCGCGTTGTTGGCCGTGATTCTGCTTTTGCCCCCGCTCGCACCCGGCGCCGGACCCGGCAGGGCTCCACGGCGTACGCCGGCGCTGCCGCGGTTGCGGCGGCGCTCGCCGCGCCGCTGGCCTGCTCCCTCACCACCGCGGCGACCACCCATTCCGGCGCGATCGTCAGTGCCGGACCGTCCGCGACCGGAGCCCGCGGCAACCTCGCCGGACTGGGCAACTTCGGCCGCCAGGGCACTCCCGCCGGACCGGGTATCCTAGCGAATCCGGGCGCCCTGGCGAATCCGGGCACGGTTAATTCCGGCGTCCGGTTACCAGCTTGCCGCCGAACTGCCGGT
Source organism: Arthrobacter sp. CMU6 (assembly GCF_059090205.1). Classification (NCBI taxonomy): domain Bacteria; kingdom Bacillati; phylum Actinomycetota; class Actinomycetes; order Micrococcales; family Micrococcaceae; genus Arthrobacter; species Arthrobacter sp. CMU6. The sequence goes on along the minus strand of NZ_JBNHFL010000031.1, from coordinate 45,124 downwards.
CATGGCCGTCGGAGGCTTCAACGGGACCGATCCCGCCCCCACGCTGGAGGAGTTCCAGCAGCTCGTGGCGGACGGCAGGATCCATTACTTCATCGGCGGAAGCATGATGCAGGGTGAAACCGGGTCCGACGCGGCGGTGCGGATCTCGGAGTGGGTGGCGGCCAGCTTCCAGGCCCAAACCATCGGCGGCGCCACCGTGTACGACTTGTCCTGACGGGAACATGCTTTTGGACCCATGCCGTTGGCCCAGGGACAGCTGGCCCAGCGACAGGTCAGGCGCGCTACAGCCGCAGCGAGATAGCCGGGCGCCCGTCCTCACCGGTCTCCACGGACGCGGAAACGGCAGTGTAGTCCGGAATGTGCAGCACGCCGTCGGGAAGGACGCCGGTGTTCGGGCCCACCGCTACGGTCCGGATGCCGGCCGCAACTCCTGCCGCGATGCCGGCGGGAGCGTCCTCGAACACCACCGCCTCCGAGGGGTCGGCCCCCAGCAGGGACGCCCCGAGCAGGTAACCCTCCGGATGCGGCTTGCCGCGGGAGACGTTCTCGGAGGTGACAACCGCCGCCGGCATCGCCACCCCGGCCGCCGCCATCCGGACGGTGGCGAGGTCGCGGGACGCCGAGGTCACCAGTGCCACGGCGCCGGCCGGCAGGGAGTCGAGCAGCTGCAGGGCACCCCGCACCGCGACGATGCCGTCGGTCTCGGTCAGCTCCATGTGTCCCAGCTCGGCGGCCAGGGCGTGGATGTCGGCACCCTCGGGAGCGAAGCGGCGGACGGTATCCAGCGCCCGCACTCCGTGGGAGGTGCGGAGGATTTCCGCGATATCAAGGCCGTAGCGTCCGGCAAATTCTGTCCACACGCGCTCCACGATGGCCGTGGAATCCACCAGGGTGCCGTCCATGTCGAACAGGACGGCACGGGCTGTCAGCGTGATGGTGGCGGAGTCGGCAGGAAGGCTCATGGCTTCCATCCTGCCTCATCCGGTCTGCAGGCGCGCCCTTTGTGACTCAGCCGTTCGGCCGGTTGGGGAGGTACTGCACCGCCCACTTGTTGCCGTCCGGGTCGGCGAAGTAGACGAAGTGGCCCCAGTCCTGGACGTCCACGTCACTCACGTCCACGCCGTTCGCCTTGAGCTGGTCGTGGGCGGCGTTGATGTCGCTCACCACCAGCTGGAGGCTGGGTGCCGTGCCCGGAGGAGCATCGTTGAGGCCCTCCCCAATGGCGATCGAGCAGCCCGAACCAGGCGGGGTCAGCTGGACGAAGCGAATGCCATCCATGGGCCGCTCGTCATAGTCGGCGTTGAAACCGACCTTGTTGACGTAGAAGTCCTTGGCGCGGTCCACGTCGGACACGGGTACGAAGACGAGTTCAAGTTTCCAGTCCATGGTGCACAGGCTAGCCGGGGCGCCCTGCGCTCCGGAAGGCCTCCGCCGGTGAACTTTGCCGGTGGAATTAAGGTCTAACCGGCGATGCCGTAGAGCCGGTCGCCCGCGTCACCCAGGCCCGGCACGATGTAGGCCTTCTCGTTCAGCTTCTCGTCGATGGAGGCGAGGACGATGGTGACGTTGGCGTCCTTGTGTTCCTCCTCCAGTTTGGCCAGGCCCTCCGGCGCGGCCAGCAGGCAGATGCAGGTGACATCAGCGGCGCCGCGCTTGAACAGGAACTTGATGGCTTCACGCAGGGTGCCGCCTGTAGCGAGCATGGGGTCCAGGACAAAGATCTGGCGGTCGGAAAGATTCTCCGGCAGTCGCTCCGCGTAGGTGATGATATCCAGGGTTTCCTCGTCGCGGGCCATGCCCAGGAATCCCACTTCGGCGGTGGGGACCAGCTTGGTCATGCCCTCGAGCATGCCCAGCCCGGCGCGCAGGATGGGGACCACCAGCGGCGTGGGCTTGGTGAACGCGGTGCCTACCGTCTTGGCGACCGGGGTTTCGATGGTGACCGGCTGGGTGCGGACGTCGCGTGTGGCCTCGTAGGCGAGGAGCGTGACCAGCTCCTCGGTGAGCTGGCGGAAGACCGGCGAGGGGGTGTTCTTATCCCGCAGGACGGTGAGCTTGTGGGCGACCAGCGGATGGTCCACGACGAGTGTGCGCATGGGTCAAAACTATCACCCGGGGCTTGCCTCCCCGCCCCGGGTTCCGGCTCCTCCCGCGGCATCGGGAGTGCCCTGAAGGCGCTCCTTTTGCTCGGCCTTGCTGCCCTTGAGATGGGCCGGGTGCTCGAACGTGGGCGCGGGGCCGGCATGCTCCCGCCGGCGGATGACATGGAACAGCCGGTGGGCCAGGATCACCACGCCCACCCATGCCGCCCCGATCAGCCAGGCTGCCATCACGTCCGTCAGCCAGTGGTGGCCGAGGAACACACGGCTCAGTCCCATGGCGATGATGAACACCGCGCCCGCGATGATCACCCACGTCCGTGCCGAGGTCTTCCGGAACTCCAGGCACACCAGGTACACCACGATGCCGATCACCACGGTGGTGTTCAGCGTGTGCCCGCTGGGAAACGACGGTGAGAATTCAAACGGCGGGACGGCGTCAACATGGTCGGGACGGGTGCGGCCCAGCAGCGTCTTGCCCACGCTGGTGGCGGTGATCGAGACTGCCGCTGCGCCGCCCACCAGGATGAGCGGCCGCCAGCTGCGGCTGACATAGATCAGCCAGGCCACCAGGATGCTCGCCAGGATGGGCATGCCAATACCGCCGCCGATGTTCGTGAAGGCCGTAACAGCCGAGTCGAGTCCGGGGTTCCGGTATTCCTTGGCGAGCTGGAGGGCGGGTTTGTCCAGCCCCGAAACGCCGTCCTGGTCCACGACGCTGTTGTATACCTCGGCACTGAGGAGCGTCAGGGAGACCACCAGGAAGCCTCCGATGATGAGGGTGATCCACAGGGCCGCGTAGGGCCCCAGCCACCTGCCGTACCGCTCAGTCAGGGACTTCATCGTTACTCCCGGCGCTTGCGTGTGTCCAATGCTAAGTATCCTTCGAAACTATCATTGACCCATGGCCCCGGCAGATCCGCAACACCTGGAATGGATGGGCCTTGCCCTCGAAGAAGCCCGGCGGGCCCTGGCAACCGAGGACGTGCCGATTGGCGCCGTCGTGATCGGTCCGGACGGGACGGTCCTGGGTAGCGGACGCAACGAACGCGAGGCCTTCGGGGACCCCACTGCACACGCCGAGGTGGTGGCCATCCGTGAGGTTGCCGCCCGGCTGCGGGAACGCGCGGCTCTCGACGGCGGCCGGGGCGACGGCTGGCGGCTGGAGGACTGCACGCTGGTGGTGACCCTGGAACCGTGCGCCATGTGCGCCGGAGCGATCGTGCTGGCCAGGATCCACCGTGTGGTGTTCGGGGCCTGGGATGAGAAGGCCGGGGCGGCGGGCTCCGTGTTCGACATTCTGCGCGAACGCCGCCTGAACCACTGGGTGGAAGTCTATGCCGGCGTGCAGGAGGAGGAATGCGGCCTGCTGCTGCGGGAGTTCTTCGCGGCGCACCGCGCCAGCAGTTAGATGCCGGGGAACCTGTCCGGTTAGCTGCCGGCGGCGTCCAGGGCGTCGAGCCGCTCCTGGCGGGACGCTGGCGAATCCAGGCTGAAGGAGCGGAAGTCGCCCAGGTCCTCCCGGATCCACGCCTCAACCTCAGCGATGCGCTGATCGACGGCGGGCGTGCGGCCGGCAAAGAGCCAGGCCGCGATCCTTTCCTTGCCGGGATCGTACTGCCAGAGCCCGATTATGGTGCCGCGGTCAACAATGGGGTGGTCCGGGAGGTCCGCCTGCAGCGCCAGGGTGGCGTTCAGCAGCTTCCGGTCCCGGTCCGCGTCCGCAAACAGGTCCGCCGCGTTCCGGCGGTGCAGCACGAGCGAATCGGTGCCTGCCAGCAACTGGATCTGCTCCCGGTCCGGCGGACTGAAGTCCGCGAGGCGTTCGACGTCGGCTGGCAGCATCCAAAGCACGTCGCCCGCGGCGGTAGGAACCTCCACGGCCGCGACGGCGGCGAGCGCCGCTTTGGTGTCGGTGAGGGTGAAGCCTGTAAACCACTGGGATTGCTTGATGGTGGCGCCGCCCGTCCAGCCGAGGTAGCGGCGGATCAGTTCCTCGCGGGCGCCCTCCGGGCCGAGCCGGCTGGGCGGCAGGCCCCACAGCGTGTAGGCATAGCGCTGCTGGTCCAGCCTCCCGTTGACCGGGACGCGGCGGATCCGGCCGTCTGCCTGCAGCAACCCCAGCGCGGTGGGCAGCGTGGTGGCGGCCCCCTTCTTCTTGCCTTCCTCGCCCAGGCTGCGCACCGACTCCCCCAGCTCCTCCTTGAGCTGCCTGGGATCGAGCGGACCGTCGGCTTCGCCGAGTACGTGCAGGATCTGTTCCTCCAGCAGCGTGATCTCGCCGCGGTCCACGCCGAGCCGGGCCAGCACCCGGAAGGCCTCTTCAGCGCTCTTGCCAAGGCTCAGCGCCCAGTCGAAGTCCTCCCCGCCCAGCACGTAGGTGCAGCCGCGCGCGGTGGGCAGTTCGTGGATCCTGAGCTCGCGCACGTCCGTGTCCACCTGGTCCCGGCGGATTCCGGCACGGGCGAAGAGGGTCAGGTAGGGGTTGGCGCCGCCCACGGACCGCGCCCAGCCCGCCGAGGCGAGCACCTCCTGCGACGTGCGGCCTTCGAGGGTGCCGTCCAGCCCCTGCCGGTGCCAGGCCCACGCCCGGAGCAGCTCCGGGGTGAGGGCTGCGGCGGTTTCCAGGGTGGCGGCAGTCGGGACGTGGCTGGTCATTCCTCATTCTCCATCAGCAGGCGGTTGCGAGGAATGGCCACCCGCCGATGCTTCCGGCGCCACATAGCCGAGCACCTGCCGCGCCGTGGCATCCCAGCCGGGCAGGAGGTCCCGGCCGGCGACGGCCCGCCGCCGCCACTCGGCCCGCAGCGCGGCGTCCGTGAGCCAGCTGCGCAGCAGGACCGCCAGCGGCTCGGGGTCCCCCTCCCCGGGCTCAGGATCCCCGGCGTCACCGAGTTCGACGACGGCGCCAGGCAGGGTGGGCGCCGCACCTTCCGGGGCCCCCGGCGGAGTCTCTGCACCCAGTCCCAGCGCTTCCACCGCACCGGTGCCAGCCCGGACGATGACCGGCACCCCGCGGGCCACCGACTCGGTGACCGCCATGCCGAAAGCCTCCACCCTGGAGACCAGCAGGCTCAGATCAGCGGCGTACCACTGCTGCTCGAGCGGCTCGCCCGTCAGTTCGCCCGGCAGCTCGACCCGGCCGCCCAGCCCGTGCCGTTCGACCGCCGCCGCGACCTGGCGGGCGTAGTCGGGGTCCGCCGTAGCTGAACCCACGAGGACTGCCGTCCACTCCAGGTCCTGCAGCCGGGCCAGCGCACCGAGGAGAACAAGCTGGTCCTTGTTGGGCAGCAGTGCGGCCACGGCAAGCAGGCGAGGCGGCTCGGACCCGCGGGCCAGCCGGCCGCGTGCGGTTCCCGGCAGCGCCGCGCGGACGCCGTCCAGGCCGTGCCGCCGGCTGATCTCGGCCGCGGCCGAGCCGCTGGTGCAGATCACGCCGGCAGCCGCGCGGAGCGCCCGGACTTCGAGGTCCGGAAAATCGTCCAGGGGCATGTGCAGCAGGACCCACGGCGCATGGCCGGCGGCGGCAGCAGCCTCCATCGCCTCGGGGGCTCCGGACGCCACCAGACCGTCAACGATCGTGACCGTGTTGGCGGGCACCGCCCCAGCCGGGCCCCCTGCCGCGGCTCCTGAACCGAGCAAGCCGGCCAGCCGGCGTCGTTCTTCCTTGCTGCCCACCGGCCAGTGGCCGGCGACCGGCTGGATGGTTACCCCGGCTCCCAGTTGCTCGAGGCCCTGCACCAGCGCGGCGTTGTAGACGTTGCCGCCGGAGTTGTGGCGGATGTTCGCCGGTACCAGGAGCCGGATTGACGGTGGGGGCTGCATGGCGGCCTCAGCGGCGCTCGAACTCGGCGCCCTGGGACTCGGCGGCCCGGGACTCGGGGGCCTCGAACTCGAGGGCATAGCTCGCCCAGGCGTCGGGGTTTTCCCGCAGGGTGACGTCCAGGCCGGCGAGTTCCCGGCCGTCCTTGTCCTCCCGCAGGCGCTCTGCGACGCCACCGGCAATGTACTGCGCCAGCGCCTCGGTGGTGCTCAGTTTCCCGGCGAAGTCCGGGTGGTCGTCCAGGTTGCGGTAATTGAGCCCGGCCAGCACCTCTTCGATCATGCTGCCGGCAGCGCCGATGTCCAACACGATGGCGTCGTCATTGAGGGCACGACGGCGGAACGTCACCTCCGCCACGAAGGTGGCGCCGTGCAGGCCCTGGGCAGGCCCGAACGCCTCTCGGGGAAGGCTGTGGGCAATCATGAAGTGGCGGCGAACGGTCAGGCTGAACAATGGTTACCTCGCTGTTTCGGTGGTGGGACTCTGGCGGTCTTCGGTCAGGGGATCATCAGCGCCCGGGTACTCAATCACATGGCACAGCGCCTCGAGCCGGCCGCCGGACAGGTCCTGGACCACGCCGGGCAGTTCGGCGAACGCCGAGGCACCGGTGAGAAAGGCGTCGAACACCGGATCAGCCAGCAGGGACACGGCGAGGTCCAGCCGGTCGGCGTTGGTCCGGCGGTGCCTGCGGGCCCGTGCGACGGCGCCCACCTGGCTTGCCCGGATGGACAGCCTGCGGGCGTGGAAGTCCTCGCCAAGCGGGATCGTGATTTTCCGGTCGGCGTACCAGGACATCTCGATGATGTCGCCCTCATCCCCGACGAGCTTCAGGCTGCGCTCCAACCCGCCTTCGGACGCGGAGCAGTGGAACACAATGTCGCAGTCCGGCAGCGCGTCGTCCGGATGCGCGAAGTCCACTCCCAGCGCTTCGGCGAGGTCCTTGCGGCCGGGGTCCAGGTCGACCAGCTGGAGCCGCGCCAGGGGAAACGTGCGCAGCAGCGTGGCCACCATGCCGCCCACCAGCCCGGCGCCGATCACGGCGACGCGGTCGCCCAGCCTCGGCCCCGCCTCCCAAAGGGCGTTCACGGCCGTCTCCACCGTGCCGGCGAGGACCGCGCGGCGGGGAGGAACGCCGTCGGGAACCCTGGTGAGCGCCGACACCGGCACCACATAGCGGTCCTGATGCGGGTACAGGCAGAACACGGTCTGCCCTACCCAGTCATCCGGGCCCTGCTCCACCACCCCCACAGACAGGTAGCCGAACTTCACGGGCGAAGGGAACGAGCCCTCCTGGTGCGGGGCGCGCATCTCCTCGGCGACGCAGGGCGGAACGGCGGCCTGGTGGACCACGAGCTCGGTGCCCTTGCTGATGCCCGAGTACAGCGAGCGCACCAGGGCCTCCTCCGGGCCGGGGGCGGGCAAGGCCTCGCTGCGCAGTTCACCCCGGCCGGGGCCCACGGTCCAGTATGCGGTTGCTTTGGTCTGCTGCTGGGAAGTAGTCATCTTGCTTATGAATCTACTGCCCGGCCCCGATTTCCGGGAAGATGCCTCCCGGCGTGGCCGCTCCGAACGCCGGGCCACCCACTGTATTCGCCGGCGAAAGGCATGCCGTTTTGGGGATGCGGGCCATGCTCCGGTACCCTATTCAGGTTGGTGACGTGTCCGAGCGGCCGAAGGTGCAACACTCGAAATGTTGTTTGGTGTAAAAGCCAACGTGGGTTCAAATCCCACCGTCACCGCCACGTAGCAAAGGCGTCTGGATCGTTGATTTCTCAACGGACCGGGCGCCTTTTGCTTTTGCCCGCCTACTCTCTCCGCTGCGTGGCGGCTGCCGGGCCACTCCCGTGCCCGGGGCGGCGGCCCGCTCATTCCCCGGTTCACAGAGCGGGCCACCTACCGAAGCCGTAGATCCAGGAGACCCGTTACGGCGACGGTAGCGGGATAATACCGCCGCCGGCTTGGGAAAAGGTGGCGCCGATTTGAAACCTAAGCAAGCTTTCCATTAGTTTTGACAGCGACGCTCCGTGTTCCCCCATATGCGGAGCGGTTGCCTAGAAGAACCCCGCTGCACTCCGGTGCAGCGGGGTTCTTCGCTGTGCATGCCAACAGCTGGTGGCTGCTACTCGGAGCCGGACTTCTGTTCCCGGTCGAGGATGTTCTTCTTGATCTCGTCCAGTTTCTCCTTGATGACCCGCTCCGCATCCGAAATGGTCTTTCCCGCGCTGCTCAGCGGATCCAGCTGCACATACACCTCGTGTGCCGCCGGCAGGTCGTACTCATCCTTCAGGTGCGTGCCGCCGCCCACCCCGTCCAGGGTCAAGTACACCTGGGCGTCGGTGCGGGCGATTCCTGCGATCCGGCCGAACACCACGGTGAAATCGTTCGGCTGAAAGCTCACCGTCTGTCCGACGTGGCTGCGGTCAAGCTCCCCCGCCGTCACGGCCTTCTCATACTGGCTTCCGCTGTAGTTCATCGCTACTCCTCAATCTGGGCGTCGTGACTTACGCCAGCAGTCTATGGCGGACGGGCGGCACGCGCTTGAATGGTGGCAGATCTTTTCGCGGGCAGGAGGCTCACATGAACGCCAGGGGCACCGGGAGCACGGACTACGCCTTCTTTACGGTCTGGCGGGTGGCCGGCAGCGCGGACGAGGTTGCCGAGATCCTCGGCGACCCCGTCGGACTCGCCCGCTGGTGGCCGTCCGTGTACCTCCGGGTGGACCCCATCCATCCGGGCCAGGAGAACGGTATGGGGCGGATGGCCAGGCTCCGCACCAAGGGCTGGCTCCCCTACACGCTCCGCTGGACCCTGACCGTCACGGAACCCATCAGCAGCAGGGGTATGGCAATCCGGGCAACCGGCGACCTGGACGGGACCGGGCGCTGGACGTTCGAGCAGGACGGGCCGGAAGTCCTGGTCACCTACGACTGGCGGGTCACTGCCACCAAGCCGCTGCTGAGGCGGCTCAGCTGGCTGCTGAAGCCCGGCTTCGAGGCCAACCACCGCTGGGCAATGGCCCGCGGGCAAGAGAGCCTGGCGCTGGAGCTGCGCCGCCGCCGTGCGGGCTCCAGCACGCATTCCGTCCCCGCACCACCGCCGCCCACGTTCCCGCGGGTGGCGGGGCGTGGGCGGCGGCTGGACTTGCGGGCCCGTGGCTAGGCGTTAACCAGTACGGGCTCCGGCGGTGCCTGGTGCCGGCTGGCCTTCGGCTTGGCGAACCTTAGGTACAGCGACGGGACCACGAACAGGTTGAGCAGCGTGGACGTCACCAGCCCGCCGAGGATCACCAGGGCCATGGGATGTTCAATCTCATGCCCGGGGATGTTCCCCAGGACCACCAGCGGCACCAGGGCAAGCCCGGTGGCCAGGGTGGTCATGAGGATCGGCGAGAGGCGTTCCCCGGCGCCCCGCAGCACCAGTTCGGGGCCGAACTTTTCACCCTCGTATTTCTCCAGGTGCTGGCAGTGGTTGATGAGCAGGATGCCGTTCCTGGCCGCGATGCCCATGACCGTCAGGAAGCCCACAATGGACCCCAGTGACAGGACGCCTCCGCCCATGAAGGCGGCAAACACCCCGCCCACCAAGGCAATCGGGAGTGTGAGGATCACCAGCGTCGCCAGCCGCCAGCTTCCGAAGGCGACCTGCAGGAGCAGGTAGATCACGGCCAGCGCCCCGATGGCGAGTGTCAGCAGGGTGTTGGTTGCCGCCTGGCGCTCCTGGAACTCACCCAGGATCTGCGTACGGAAGCCCGGGGGAAGCTCCACTTTCTTGAGCCCCTCCTCCATGGCCGCAACCACGGTACCCAGCGTGCCTTCCTTCACGTTGGCCTGGATATCGATCCGCCTCGAGTGTGCATCGCGCTGGATGACATTCGGGGTCGGCTTGACCTGGACGCTCGCCACATCGGACAGCAGGATCTTCTTCCCGCTCGGTGTGTCGATCGGCAGGTTCTGGATGCTGGTGATGTCCGAACGAACCTCCGGCGGGCTCCAGACCTGGACGTCGTAGGCCTTGCCGCCCCGGTAGACGTCGCCGACTTCCTCGCCGGCCACCATGGTTGCCGCAGCCCGGCGGACGTCGCCCGGCTTCAGCCCGTAGCTCTGGGCCTTGGCCAGGTCAACCTCGATATTGATCTGAGGAATGTCCTTTTGCAGGGCCGTCTGGACGTCAATGGCTCCCTCGGTGGCGTCAAAGATGGAATGGATTTCCGCCGCCTTTGAGCGCAGGAGCGCCAGGTCATCCCCGTAAAGCCGGACGACGACGGCGTTGCTGGCTCCGGTGAGAACCTCGCGGATTCTCTCCTTCAGGTAGGTCTGGACATCGCGGACGATACCCGGATAGCCATCCACCACTTCATGGATTGACTTCAGTGTCTGGTCATAGTCCACCGCGGGATCGATGCTGATCCAGTTCTCACCGAAGTACACACCCACGACCTCATCTGCGTTGAATGCCTGCCCGATGTGGGAGCCGCAGTTCCGGACACCCGGAATCGTGAGCAGTTCCTCGCAGGCCTTCTGGCTGACGCGGTACTCCTCCGTGACCGACGTGCCCGGCTGGGTCAGCCAGTGCATTAGGAAGTCGCGCTCCTTGAAGTCAGGCAGCAGCGACTGCCCGAGCAGCGGTGCGGTGATGGCACCGATGGCCGCCATGGCCCCGAAGGTCGCGTACCCCGCCACGGGCCGCTTCACCATCCGGCTCAGGACCGCGCGGTAGCCGCGTTTGAGCACCCTCACCAGAGGCGGTTCCTGTTCCTTCAGGGGAACCTTCCGCATGAAGATCAGCGCCAGTGCGGGGGTAACGGTCAGCGCCACGAGCATCGACGCCAGCACCGCCAGGGTGTAAGAGATGGCCAGCGGCCTGAAGAAGGCCCCGGTCAGTCCCTGCAGGAAGAAGATCGGCACCGCCGCGGCGATGATGATCAGCGTGGCGTAGATGATCGGTCCGCGGACCTCCAGGGAGGCCTCCAGGACCACCGAGGCCGTGGACCGTGTCCCGCCCTCCGCGCGGTGCTGCCGGAGTCTTCGGATGATGTTCTCGATGTCGATGATCGCATCATCCACCACCACCCCGACGGCAATCACCAGCCCCGCCAGGACCATGGTGTTCACCGAGGCACCCGTGAGGTAGAGGACGGATGCCGTCGTCACCAGCGACAGCGGGATGGCGATCAGGCTGATCAGCGCCGTCCGCCACTGGAAGAGGAAGGCGCCCAGTACCAGCACCACGAGGATGCAGCCCAGCATCAGCGCGCGGCTGAGGTTGTTCAGGGACTCCTCGATGAAGGTGGCCGGACGGAAGATCTCCGTATCGACCGCGATGCCGCTGAGCCCTGGCTCCATCTGTTCCAGCGCTGCTTCCACACCCCGGGTGACTTCCAGGGTGTTGCCCCAGGGAAGTTTCTCGACGATGAGCATCAGGCCTTGGCCCTGGTTGATCACGGCGTCGCCAATGAGCGGCTGGTGGTCCTCCACGACGTTGGCCACGTCACCAAGCCGGAGCGGTTTCCCGTTCTTCTCCTCGATGGTGATCTGTGCGAGGTCTTTCGGTGTCGTGATCGGCAGCACGTGCTGGATGCTGAGCCGCTGGTTGGGCGTCTCGATGTGGCCGCCGGTGCCGATGACGGAACCCGGTGAATACTGGAGCAGGCCGGCGTCGAGCGCGTTGGCCGTGACCTCCATCACCTGGTTCAGGCTGACATCGTTGGCCTTCAGCTTCTCCGGAATGGCCTGCACCTGCAGCATCTGCAGACGCTCACCCCAGATGGCCACGTTGGCCACGCCGGGAACCCGCAGCAGGTGGGCGCGGATCTTCCAGTACGTGATCATGGACATTTCCATGAGCGAACGCTGGTCCGAGGTCAGCCCGATCTTCATGACCCGACTGGTGGACGACAGCGGTTGCAGCATCACCGGCGGCGCCGCCCAGGTGGGCAGCGACGGCGTGACGGTGGCGATACGCTCCGAAACCAGCTGGCGGGCCTTGAGCAGGTCCGCCCCCGGAGCGAAGATCAGCACGATTGAGGAGAGCTGCTCCACAGACTTGGAGCGGATCTCGTCCAGCCCTTCGACGCCGTTGAGGGCGTCTTCGAGCGGAACGGTCACCAGCTGCTCCACCTCGGCGGCGGTCAGGCCAATGGCGATGGTCTGGATCTCCACCTTCGGCGGCGCGAATTCGGGAAAGACGTCCACCGAGGCCGTGCTGAGCTGGACGCCGCCGAACGCCATCATTGCCACCGCGATGGCCACCACCAAGGCGCGGAATTTCAGGCTGAACCCGACGATCCGGCGCATGTCAGTGACCCTTAGTGCCGAATTCGGCGCCGAACAGTTCCGCGGCACCAACGGTGACAACATCGGTTCCTGCAGCCGGACCGGACCGGAGCTGCACGTTGTTGTCGGCGATCTTGTCCACCGTCACCGCGGCCCGGATGTAGGTCCGCGGCTCGGGATTGGTGTAGACCCAGGTCTTGCCGTTGGCGTCGTAGACCAGGGCGCCGTAGGGCACCTGGAGGGGACTGCCTTTGCCCTTGGTCACCTTGACCGTGGTGATTCCGAGACGTTCCACTGCCTTGTCGGTCAGTGTCAGCTTGTTCAGGTCCGGGCCGGCTTTCTCCATGGTCGACGCTGCCTGCCCGGCGGGTGTCGCGGCGGTTTTTACCGTGGCGCATCCGGAGAGGCCGATCGATGCTGCGCAGACCAGCACCAGAACAGAACGCCAGCCCCCAAAATCACTATTGCTTTTCATGACAATTCCGACCTCTCTGCCAGAACCGGTCCGTTGTTAATCACCAATGAACTCCCCCAGTCCGTGTTGGTGCGTGGACCAACGCGCAGGAAGAGGATCGGCAGAATAAAGAGGGTCAGGAGGGCAGTGGTAATAAGCCCGCCCCACACAACCAGCGCCAGCGGAAGGAGCATGCTTCCGCCGACCGGCCCGCCGAGCAGCACCAGCGGCACCAGTGCCAGTCCGGTGATCACGGTGGTCAGAACAGTTGGCAGCAGCCGCTCTCCAGCCGCCTGCCGCATGAGGTGCGCCGGCGAGTCCGCCGGGGCACGGGACTGCAGCGACTGGTACGTTCCCATCAGCATGATCACGTCCCGGATTGCCAGGGCGAGCACTGCCGCCAGGGCCACCAGAACGTACACAGAGCCGAAACCGCCTGCCAGGTCGGCGGCGAGGATGCCGCCGGACAGCGCTACCGGAAGCAGCACGAAGACGAGGGCAGCGAGCCGCCAGTTGCCCAGGACCGTCAGTAGCAGGACCAGGATGCCGGCTGCCGCCGCCAGGGCGAGCCACCAGATAAACGCGCCGGCGGCTTCCTTTTCGGCGTACTGCGGCGGGATCTCAGCGTGGTACTCCACCGGGAACTGCATTCCCTTGATGGCGGCCTGGACGTCCTTGGTCACGTCACCGAGGTTGCGACCCTGGATGTTGGCCACGACGTCGATGCGCCTGGAGGTGTCGTCATGGTGGATCACGGTCTGGTTGGGGCGGAGCGTGACCGTGGCCACGTCACCCAGCCGGACCTGCCCGCCTTCAGGCTTGTCGACCATCATGTCGGTAACGCTGCTCAGGCTGTTGCGCGTGGATTCCGTACCCTTGACGATCACCTGGAAGACCTTTTGCTGCTCGAACAGGTACCCGACTTCGATGCCCTGCAGGACGGTCGCAGCTGCCCGCCTGACGTCGCCGGGCTTGATGCCCTGCTTCTGCGCCTTGGCGAGGTCAACCTCGATTTCCGCTACCGGCTGGTCTACCGTGACCTCCACCTGCGGCTCGACAACGCCGGCCGTACGTGACAGGATCCCGCGGATCTCCTCTGCTTTCTGGCGGAGGATGTCCAGGTCCACACCGTAAACGCGCACCCGGAACTGGCGGTTGTCGATTTCGCTGGCAGCAGCAACCTGCTGCTCCGGGTAGGTGGTCACCTTCGCCGTCAGGCCCGGGTATCCCTCAACAATCTCCCGCACCTCTGAGCGCACCCTGCTGACGTTGACGCCGTCCTCCATGGTCACCCAGAGCTCGCCTGCATTGACGTCAGCGGAGCTATCGGAGGTAATGGCACGTCCCACATGGCCGCCCACGGAGGAGACTCCGCGGATTCCGCTGAGCTCTTCGCTGGCGTTGGTCATGACCCTGTTCATCACGTCGGCCCCTGTGCTGGCCCCCGCCGCCCATTCCACGAGCAGGGTCCGGTCGGGAACAGAGGCCACTACGGGAAGTTCCTTCGTGGCTCCCGGGACGATCGCCAGCGCGGCGATGGCCATGGCAGCCGCCGCAAGGGCGAACACCGTGGCAACCGTTCCAGTGAAGGCCCGCGCCGAGCGCTCATAGCCGAGCCGGGCTTTGCGGACCATCGAAAGGCTGCGCCGGGGCCGCATGCGACCCCGCAGCAGCAGGCTCGCCAGGGCAGGCGTGACAGTCAGCGCAATCAGCATCGCCACGGCGGTAGCCAACAGGTAGGACAGCACCAGAGGCTTCAGGAACGCACCTTCCACGCCCTGAACGAACAGCGCCGGAGCAAGTGCGAGCAGCGCGGTGAGCCCGGCGAAGAGGACAGGAACGCGGGACCGCTGCAGCCCGTGGGCAAGCAGTGCTTCGCGCGATACCCGGTCATCGGCCGATTCCCGCCGGAAGCTGTGCAGGTCCGTGATGACGTCGCCAATAACCACGAGGAGGGCAAGGACCAGACCGGCGAACGCCATGATGTTCAGGACCGCGCCTTGGAACTGCAGCACCAGCGCCGCAGCCATGGCCGCCACGGAAATGGAAACGAGGGCCAGCACGGCGTACCGCCAGGAGCGGAATGCGATGCCGATCGCCGCAGTGACCACCAGGAGGCTGACCAGCAGGGCAAGGCCCAGGCTGCCGACGGCGGACTCAACAAATGAGGCCGGGCGAAACACGGTGGAGTCCACGGTGATGCCGGAAAGGCCAGGACGCAGGCCGTCCAGCACCGCCTCAACACCCTTCGTCACGTCCGCGACGCTCGTATCCGGGAACTTCTCGATGACCAGCAGCAAGCCCGGCGACTTGCCAGTCACGGCGTCGCCGATCAGCGGCTGGTGGTCTTCGCTCAGGGTGGTGACGTCGGCCAACGTCAGCGACTTGTCAGCGGCACCCTCCACGCTGACTTTGCCGAGGTCTGCCGGTGTCCGGATCGGAAGCACGTGCTGGATACCGATGCGCTGGTTGGCGGACTCAAGGAAGCCGCCCGTGCCCGGGGTTGATGCTTCCAGGAAGCTCAAAGGCGACACCCACACCGCATTTCCGGCAGTCTCCACCACCTGGTTAAGGGTGACGTTCTTCGCCCGCAGCTGCTTCGGGTCCACCTGAACCTGCAGCTGCTGTTCGCGCTGGCCATAGATGGAGACGTTTGCCACCCCCGGGACACCCATCAGTGCGGGCTTGACGTCCCAGCGGGCCAGGACGGACATGTCGATTGGTGAGACGTCCTGGGAAGTCATCTGCACCATCATGACGCGGCTCGTCGAGGAGAGCGGCTGCATCAGTACCGGCGGAGACGACACGTTGGGCAGCGCGAAAGCCTGCGTCAGCCGCTCTGCCACGAGCTGCCGGGCGCGCAGGATGTCGGTGCCAGGCTCAAAAACCATTTCAATCGAGGAGAGGCCAGGGACTGACTTCGAACGTATTTCGTCGAGCCAGGCAACCCCGTTCAGCAGGTCGGCCTCCATAGGAGAGGTAATAAGCTGTTCGACCTCCACGGCCGACAGGCCCAGTGCCTCGGTTTGAATCTCCACATGCGGCGGAGAGAACTCTGGAAGGTTATCCACTGGCATTGACGGCAGGGTGGTTAATCCGAACCCCAGAATGCCGGCAGCAGCGGCTAAAACAATCAATCTAAACTTAAGACTCCAGCGGACAAGCCAACCGGTCATAACCTCAGCCCCCATCGTTATTGGCTTCGGCGGCGTTGCCGGAAACCAATGACTGATGCGCCTCTTCAGGAACGTCCGCAGCGGCGTTGCCGCGGACGAGTGCCGAGCTGTCTCCCCTCAACCCTGCGCATCCCCCTTACCGAAGGACACTTCTGGCCACGGAAATGAATGATGGACCGCGGCCAGACGATGAGCATATTTTCTTACCGGCTTTTCCTTGCCGGCGTTTCGATTCCTGCAAGGTGTGGACAAGCGAGACCAAGATCAGTTTGGCACAGCGAAATCTGCATATCAACGCAACAATTTCCCTTGAACGAGCAAATTTTGCGCTAGGCAATTCGGTAATCGTTGCATCTCGCTCGGCACAAACGGTCCCAACCCGAACCAAGGGAGTCCCCGCGTGCAGGTCACAATCCTGCCATTAATTTGCCCGTCCGCCGCGCCGTCGTTGACTCCGGCAGTCATGCCCGCAATGTTAGAGCCATGAGGCCTCAGCGAATCACCAACGGACTATTAGGCACGACGGCGGCTGCCGCACTGGCTCTGCTGCTCACCGCTTGCGGACCAAGCCAGCCCGCCACCCAGGGGACCACCGAACTGGCAACCGGCACAGCCACCCCGAGCACGCAGGCGGCCCCCGCAACATCCGCACCGCCGTCGTCCTCTGCTTCACCTACTCAGCCGCGGCCGGCTTCGCCAACTTCGAGTTCAGGGGCACCGCAGTCCACCGCCGCCGGCACCCAGCTGTGCAAGGCATCCGGGCTGAAGGCCACCACGGATGCCACCGGCGGCGGCGCCGCCGGCAGTGTCTACATGGAGCTGATCCTCACCAACAGCGGCCAGACCGCCTGCCACCTCAAGGGTTTCGCAGGCGTGTCCCTGACCGCCGGACCCAACGGCCAGCCAATCGGCGCCCCGGCCCAGCGCGACACCTCCGTCGCCGTCCAGGATGTCCTGCTGGCACCCGGAAAGTCGGGCACCGCGGTGCTCCGTTACACGCAGGCAGGGAACTACCCGGACTGCAAGAAGACCGCTGCCGCCGGATTCCGGATCTACCCTCCGGAGGACACCGCATCGCTCTTCGTGGCCCGGCCTTCGGATGCCTGCAGCAATGCCTCCATTGAGCTCCTGAGCATCGGCGCATTCCAGGCCCGCTGACGCAAAGCTTGCCCCGGGCAGCGTGCCCTGCTCCAAGCCTGTTCGGGCCCTGACTCCGTAAGTACACTTACGATTACGTCGGGGCCCTGGGTGGCAGCACCAGGCCTGCCGCGGGAACGCCCCGCGGCAAAGACGCAGGCCAAAGGCAGGTTGAGACACGTGACGTCACTCTGGTTGGACCGTACCGACACTTTCACCAGCGACCCTTTCACCCCCGGCGAAACCTTTGACACCGTGGTGGTGGGTGCGGGATTGACCGGCCTGACCACGGCGCTGCTGCTGGCCCGCTCCGGCCAGGACGTACTTGTCCTGGAGGCCCGCGGGCTGGGCGCCGTGGCAACCGGCAACACCACCGCCAAAGTCACCCTGCTGCAGGGCACCGTGCTGTCCGCCCTCCGGCAGCAGTACCCCCAGAAGGTGGTGGACGCGTACGTCTCAGGCAACCGGGAGGGCCAGGCGTGGCTGCTGCGGTACCTCGAGCAGCGCAGTGTGCCGTTCCAGGTGCGCGATGCCTACACTTACGCCACCACGCCGCAGGGCACGGAAGCCGTCCGCGGGGAACTTGTCGCAGCCCTCGCCGCCGATCTGGAAGTGGACTACGTCCGGGACGCGGGGCTGCCGTTTCCTGTGCGGGGAGCCGTGCGACTTCGCAACCAGGCCCAGATCAACCCCATGGATGTGCTCACTGCTTTGGCGGAGGACGTCCGTAGCCACGGCGGCAGGATTGTCACCGGGGAGCGGGTCCGGAACGTCACCGGCGCGGGGCCGTCAACCGTCCACGTGGACCGCGGATCGGTCCAGGCCGACTCGGTGGTGCTGGCCACGGGCAGCCCGATTCTGAACCGCGGCCTCTACTTCGCCAAGCTCAAGCCGAACCGCTCCTACGCCGCAGCCCTGGAGCTGACCGGAGATGCGGCACCGCCGGAAGGCATGTACCTGTCCGTCGAGCAGCCCGTGCGTTCCATCCGGGACTACCCCGCGGATGGCCGGAATCTGCTCCTCGTGGGCGGCAACGGGCACCCGGTGGGAAAGGCGCGCTCGGAACAGGCGCACCTGGAGGACGTCCTGTCCTGGGCGCGGCAGCACTTCCCTGTTGCCGCCGTCACCCACACCTGGTCCGCGCAGGATTACCAGGCCACCAACCTCATGCCGTTCTTCGGCAAGCTCCCCCGCGGCCGCGGGCGCATCTTCTTCGCCACCGGCTATAACAAGTGGGGCATGACCAACGCGGTGGCCGCTTCCCTGGGCATCGCCGCGGACATCCTCGGCGGCCAGCTGCCGTGGGCCAACACTATCCACCGCCGGGTGACATCCCCTCCGGGCGCAGCCTCGGCCGTGACCCTGAACGCCGGAGTGGCCGCCACGCTGGCAAAGGACTGGGGCAGGCTGAGAAAGCTGCCACCCTCGGACGGCGCAGTACCGGCCGAGGGCGCGGGCACTGTGGCGCTGCGGGACCGGAAGCCCGTGGGCACGTCCACTGTTAACGGAACGACGTGCAGCCTGTCCGCCGTCTGCACGCACCTGGGCGGAATCCTGCACTGGAACGACAACGAGAAATCCTGGGACTGCCCGCTGCACGGCTCCCGGTTCAGCAGCGACGGGCAGGTCCTTGAGGGGCCGGCCACGCGCGACCTTCCCCCGGCCGGGTAGGGCCGACCTGATGTTCCTCTACGTGTCAGTACCTTGAGGCATGATGGAGGCATGCAGTCGCAGGAGCCCGCCGGCAATTCCGGCGGCACGTCCGCCGGGGACTCCATGGGCCAGTTCGGCCGGCCCACCAGGGAGTGGTTCCTCGGTGCATTCTCCGAGCCCACCCCCGCCCAGCAGGGTGCCTGGAATGCGATTTCATCGGGTTCACACGCCCTGGTGGTGGCCCCCACCGGCTCCGGCAAAACCCTCGCGGCGTTCCTCTGGGCGCTGGACCGGCTCCTGGTGTCCGGATCGTCAGCACCCGCCGGCGCCTTGCCTGCCCCCGCCGTGCCGCCCGACGCTGAAGTGCTGCCCGGGCTAGACGAACCCTCCACCGGGGCCAAACCCAGACAGCCTCGGGCACGGAAGCCCAAGCGGAAAACCCGGGTACTGTACATCTCCCCGCTCAAGGCGCTTGGCGTCGACGTCGAACGCAACCTCCGGTCCCCGCTCATCGGCATTACCCAGACCGCCAAACGGCTGGACCTGCCGGCTCCCCTGATCACCGTCGGAGTCCGGTCCGGCGACACCCCCGCCTCCGACCGCCGCGCCCTGCTCAGCAACCCGCCGGACATCCTGATCACCACCCCCGAGTCCCTCTTCCTGATGCTCACCTCCAGGGCGCGGGAAACGCTCAGCGAGGTGGACACCGTCATCGTGGACGAGGTCCACGCCGTGGCCGGCACCAAGCGAGGTGCGCACCTGGCCGTCTCGCTCGAGCGGCTTGACGCATTGCTCGCTGCCCCTGCGCAGCGGATCGGGCTCTCGGCCACCGTCGAGCCGCGGGGACTCGTGGCGCAGTTCCTGGCCGGTTCGGCACCCGTGGAGATCGTCGCCCCGCCCTCGAAGAAGAACTGGGACCTCACCGTATCTGTCCCCGTGGAGGACATGTCCGATCTCCAGGGCGCCGCCGGAGCCTTCGATTCCGGGCCGGCCTCCGGCCTGCAGCCGCAGGCCTCCATCTGGCCGCATGTGGAGGAAAAGATCGTGGACCTGGTGCTGGCCAACCAGTCCACCATCGTCTTTGCCAACTCGCGCCGGCTTGCCGAACGCCTGACCGCGCGCCTCAACGAAATCCACGCGGAACGCCAACTCCTGACGGTGGGCGGAGGCTGGGACGATCCCGCTCCACCCCCGCCCGGCGGCGTTCCGGCGTCCACCGCCACACCCGCGCACATGATGGCGCAGGCGGGAGCCACCGCGGGGGCCGAGCCGCTGCTGGCCCGGGCCCACCACGGCTCCGTGTCCAAGGACCAGCGTGCCCTGATCGAGGACGACCTCAAGTCCGGCCGGCTGCGCTGCGTGGTGGCCACGTCATCGCTGGAACTCGGCATCGACATGGGTGCCGTGGACCTCGTGGTGCAGGTCGAATCGCCGCCGTCGGTGGCCAGCGGGCTGCAGCGCGTGGGCCGCGCCGGGCACCAGGTGGGCGAGATCTCGCAGGGCTACCTGTTCCCCAAGCACCGGGCGGACCTCGTGCACACCGCCATCACCGTTGAGCGCATGCTGGACGGCAAGATCGAGCGGCTGAGCGTGCCGGCCAACCCCCTGGACATCCTGGCCCAGCAGACTGTGGCGGCAACCGCGCTGGGCAGCATCGACGTGGAGGAATGGTTCTCCACCGTCCGCCGCTCCGCCCCGTTCGCCACGCTCCCCCGGTCCGCCTTCGAGGCCACGCTGGACCTGCTGGCCGGCCGCTACCCCTCGGATGAATTCGCCGAGCTCCGGCCCCGGATCGTCTGGGACCGCAACGCCGGGACCATCGAGGGCAGGCCCGGTGCCCAGCGGCTGGCCGTCACGTCCGGCGGCACTATCCCGGACCGCGGGCTGTTCGGTGTCTACATCATCGGCACGGAGACCGAGGGGTCGGCCTCGCCGGCCGGAGCGGGTGACGGCAAAGGCCCGGGCACGGCCCCTGCCAAGGGCGGCCGGCGGGTGGGCGAGCTCGACGAGGAGATGGTCTACGAATCCCGCGTCGGCGACATCTTCGCGCTGGGCGCCACCAGCTGGAAGATCGAGGACATCACGCACGACCGCGTGCTGGTCTCCCCCGCCTTCGGCCAGCCCGGCAAACTTCCCTTCTGGAAGGGCGATTCGCTGGGACGGCCCGTGGACCTGGGCCGCGCCCTCGGCGCGTTCGTCCGCGAACTGTCGGCGTCCGACGTCGGCCCCGCCACCGAACGCTGCAAGGCCAGCGGCCTTGACGACTTCGCCGCGAACAACCTCCTGCAGTACCTGTCCGAACAAAAGCTGGCCACGGAGGTGGTCCCCAGCGACACCACCCTCGTGGTGGAGCGCTTCCACGACGAACTCGGCGACTGGCGGGTCATTCTGCACAGCCCGTTCGGCATGCCGGTCCACGCGCCCTGGGCCCTGGCCGTGGGGCAGCGGCTGCACCAGCGGTATGGCGTGGACGGGTCCGCCATGGCGGCCGACGACGGCATCGTGCTCCGCGTGCCGATGATGGAGGACGAGCCTCCCGGCGCCGAGTTGTTCCTGTTCGACCCCGAGGAGCTGGAGCAGATTGTCACCGCCGAGGTGGGTGGCAGTGCCCTGTTCGCTTCCCGCTTCCGCGAGTGTGCCGCGCGGGCCCTGCTGCTGCCGCGGCAGACACCCGGCAAACGGCAGCCGCTGTGGCAGCAGCGGCAGCGGTCCGCCCAGCTGCTGGATGTCGCCCGGAAATTCCCGTCGTTCCCGATCGTGCTGGAGACCGTCCGCGAATGCCTGCAGGATGTGTACGACCTGCCGGCCCTGAAGGATATCGCCGCCTCGGTTGAACGGCGCGAACTCCGGATTGTCCAGACCACCACCCAGCAGCCGTCCCCGTTCGCCAAGTCCCTGCTGTTCGGCTACGTGGCGCAGTTTCTTTACGAAGGCGATTCCCCGCTCGCCGAACGCCGGGCGGCTGCGCTGGCGCTCGACTCCACTCTGCTCAACGAACTCCTGGGGCGGGTGGAGCTGCGCGAACTACTGGACGCCCGGGTCATCGACGCCACAGAACGCGAGCTGCAGCGCCTTGTGCCTGACCGGAAAGTCCGGGGCATGGAGGGGGTGGCCGATCTTCTCCGGCTGCTCGGACCGCTGGACGCCGGGGAAGTCGCCGCCAGGCTCGCCCCTTTGACTGGGCCCGCCGAGACCGAAACCGCGTTCGTTGAGCCCGTCGAAACCGCGTTGGTTGAGCCCGCCGAAACCCCTCTGGCTGAGCCCGCCGAGGCCGCGGAAGCACAGGCATCAACGGCCGAGGCCGCTGCCCACCTCGCCGCCCTCCAGCGGGCGAACCGGGCCATCAAGGTCACCATTGCCGGCGTCGAACGCTTCGCCGCGGTGGAAGACGCCGCCAGGCTGCGCGACGCCATCGGCGTCCCCCTGCCCATGGGCGTCCCCCTCGCCTTCATCGAGCCGGTGGCGGACCCGCTGGGCGACCTCGTCTCGCGCTATGCCCGCACCCATGGCCCGTTCACCGCCACCGAAGCGGCAGCCAGGCTGGGACTTGGTGCCGCCGTCGTGGGAACCGCCCTGAAGCGGCTCGCGGCCGACGGCCGCGTGGTGGAAGGCGAATTCCGGCCCCACGCCGAATCCGCTGCCGGCGGACGCGCCGCTGCCATGTCCGAGGCAGATTCCGGTTCCGGCCTTGACCCCGTCGCCGAAGCGGCGGCTGCGTCGGCCGCCGCTTCAGCCACCGTGGCCCTGGCCGGCAGCGAATGGTGCGACGCCGAAGTCCTCCGCAAGCTCCGACGGCGCTCGCTCGCCGCACTGCGGGCAGAGGTGGAGCCCGTGGACGTTACCGCCTATGGCAGGTTCCTGCCGGCCTGGCAGCATGTCTGCACGCCGGGCGCCGGACGGGGACAGCCGGCACTGCGCGGGCTGGACGGCATCATCACCGCCGTGGACCAGCTCTCCGGCATGCCCATACCCGCCTCCGCCTGGGAACCGCTGGTGCTTGCCGGCCGGGTGTCCAACTACCAGCCCGCCATGCTGGACGAGCTCATGGCCGCCGGCGAGGTCCTCTGGTCTGGCGCCGGCTCGCTGCCGGGCAACGACGGCTGGATCAGCCTGCACCTGGCGGATTCGATGGAGCTGACGCTGAATCCGGCCCCTGACTTTGAACCGGGTGATGCCCAGCGCCGGCTGCTGGACCACCTGCTGGCCAACGGCGGCGGCTACTTTTTCCGGCAGCTGACGGACATTGCCGGCGGCATGGACGCGGTGCTGGGCGACCAGGACGTCGTGTCCGCCATCTGGGACCTTGCCTGGGCCGGCCGGATCACCGGGGACACGTTCGCCCCGGTCCGGGCCCTGATCGCGGGCGGACACACAGCCCACCGGCAGGTCGCGCGCGCCCCACGGGCCCGGGCCCCGCGCCTCAGCCGGCTGGGACGCTCGCACGGCACGGGCCTGCTCGGTTCGCCCGGGCTTTCCGGCGGGCGCTACGGATCAGTCGGCGGCGCGGTCCCCACTCCGCCGCTCGCGGCCGGGCGCTGGTCCGCGCTGCCCACACCCGAGCTCGATCCCACCATCCACGCCCGTGCCACCGCGGAGCTGCTCCTTGACAGGTACGGGGTGGTCACGCGCGGATCAGTCATGGCCGAGAACATCCTGGGCGGATTCGGGCTCATGTACAAGGTCCTGGCCCGGCTGGAGGAGGCCGGACGGTGCCGGCGGGGGTACTTCATCGAACACCTCGGTGCTGCCCAGTTCGCCGTGCCCGCTACCGTCGACCGGCTGCGCTCGTATACCGAGGACGCCCAACTGACCAAGCCGGAACCCGTGGCGCTGGCCTTGGCGGCAACAGACCCGGCCAACCCCTACGGCGCCGCCCTGCCGTGGCCCGCCGGCAACGTCGAAGCCGGCAGCGGGCACCGCCCGGGGCGGAAGGCCGGTGCGCTGGTGGTGCTGGTCGACGGCGCGCTGGCGCTGTACGTCGAACGGGGCGGGAAGACGCTGCTGGTCTTTACGGAGGACGAATCCGTTCTCGCCGCCGCTGCCGGAGCCCTCGTGGACGTGGTGAAGCGCGGGGCAGTGGACAAGCTCGTCATGGAAAAGGTCAACGGCCACGGCATCCTCGACACCCCTGCGGCACTGGCACTGACTGCTGCCGGCGCATACTCCACACCGAAGGGGCTGAGGATCCGTGCCTGAAGGCGACTCCGTCTGGCGCGCCGCCAACCAACTGCACACTGCCCTCGCCGGCCAGAAACTTCTCGCGTCCGATTTCCGCGTGCCCCGCTTCGCCACCCTGAACCTGGCCGGCTGGACCATGGAGGAGGTTGTCCCCCGCGGCAAGCACCTGCTGATGCGGCTCGCCGGCCCGGACCACGAGCGGCTGACCATCCACTCGCACCTGAAAATGGAGGGCAGCTGGCAGATCTACCCGCCAGGAGGCAGGTGGCGGAAGCCGGGATTCACGGCCCGGTGCGTGCTCCGCACGGCTGTTGCCGACGCCGTCGGATTTTCCCTTGGCCTGCTGGAGGTGATCAAGACCGGCGAAGAGGACAAGGCTGTGGGATTCCTGGGCCCGGACCTGCTGGGCCCGGACTGGGACCCGGCCGAGGCCGAGCGCCGCGTGGCGGCGAGGCCCGAGGTGCCGGTTGGGGTGGCCCTCCTGGACCAGAGCAACCTCGCCGGCATCGGGAACATCTACCGCTGCGAGGTATGCTTCCTGGCCGGCATCCACCCGGCGACGCCTGTTGCTGCCGTGACCGACTGGCCCGCGATCTTTGCCGCCGCCAAGCAGTTGCTCGAGGCGAACCTCGGACCGGGCCGGCGGACAACACTGCTCAACGCCCGTGGTACTCCGGTGGGCCGGGCTGCCGGCCGTCCCGGCTACTGGGTGTACCGGCGCGAGCACCAGCCGTGCCTGCGCTGCCGGACCCCCATCCGGCACGGCGTGCTGGGCAAGAGCGTGCCGGGCAACAGCGTCCGGGGCGGCCAAGCCGGGATAGTCACGGAGGAACGCGACATCTACTTCTGTCCCAAGTGCCAGCCGCTGCTGGGCGCGCCCGAAACCTGACAACCGCGCCGCGGGACAAGCAAACAGCCGAAGGACGCGGAACCGGCCGGGGGACGCGCACATGCGGGCGTCCCCACACTGGTAGCGCGTCGCGGGGAAGGATGCGCGTCCCCCGGGAAGATGCCCGTCAGGGAACGGCGACCGGCGCCCCGGACCCGCCCTTGCGGTCCCCGGCCGCTGGATCGGCGGGCTGGTCCCCGGGCTTCGAACGAGCGGCCTGATCTCCTGCCGGCACCCGGGCCGGAACCATGAAGTACGGCAGCAAGAGCTGGACCAGAGGGCCGATCGCCAGGGCATAAACCACGGTCCCCACGCCGACCGAACCGCCGAGGAGCCAGCCTGCGCCGAGCACCACAACCTCGATCAGTGTCCGCGAGAGGCGTACCGACCAGCCGCTGCGCCGTGCCAGGCCGGTCATGAGCCCGTCGCGGGCCCCCGGGCCGAAGCGGGCGCCGATGTAGCACGCGGAGGCGATCCCGTTGAGCAGCACCGCGCCGGCCAGCATCGCGATCTGGCCGCCGAGGTGGGAGAACGCCGGGATCAGGGCGAGCCCGACGTCGGCAAAGACCCCCACGAGGACGGCATTGCACAGTGTGCCGAAGCCCGGCCGCTGCCGTAGCGGAATCCACAGCAGAAGCACCAGGAAACTGACGATGATGACCACCACGCCGATGCTCAGCCCGGTCTTGCCGGCAACGCCCTGGTGGAACACGTCCCACGGGTCGAGTCCGAGCCCGGCCCGGATAAACAGGGCCAGGGATATGCCATACATGGCCAGGCCGGTGAAGAGCTGTGCAAGTCTGCGGATCATCATTGAACCATCCTGCGGCAGAACTGGCCTTGTTTTCCATGGCCAGTTTGAGATACTGGCCTGATGTCCGGCTCCCTCAACCCCACCGCCCTTGCCCGTCTCCTGGGCCAGTGGCACCGCGGGAACGCTCCCGCCTACCGCGAACTGGCCGACGTCGTGCGCCTTTTGGTGCTTGACGGGCGCATCCCGCTGGGCACCGCGCTGCCCAGCGAGCGGACGCTGTCCGCCGCCCTTGCCGTCAGCCGCACCACGGTGACCGCGGCATATTCCAGCCTCCGCGACCAGGGGTTCCTGAGCAGCGGCCAAGGCACGCGCAGCCGCACGTGCCTGCCGCGGACCGCATACGCGGCCGGCCAGGGGCGGGACGAGGGTGCGGGCTTGTCGGGGGCGCCGGGCCTTGCTGTTCCCGATGGCGTCATCGACCTCGCGTATGCGTCGCTCCCGGCCAGCGGCGAGGCGGTCCATCAGGCGTTCGCCGCTGCCCTCACGGAACTGCCCGCCCTGCTGCCCGGCTTCGGCTACGACGCCCTGGGCGTCCCGGCCCTCCGGGAGGCGATCGCCGGCCACTATGCCAACGCCGGCGTGCCCACCACGGCCGCGCAGATCCTGGTGACATCCGGCGCGCAGCATGCGCTCAACATCGTGCTGCGGGCGCTCGTGGGGAAGCAGGACAAGGTCCTCGTGGAGCAGCCGACCTATCCGAACGCGCTCGATGCCATCCGCGCCACGGGCTGCCGCATGGTGCCGGTGCCCCTTCCGCCGGCGTCGGAGCGGGGCTGGGATCTGGACTCGATCGAGCCTGCCCTCCTGCAGCAGCGGCCCCGCATGGCCTACACGGTTCCGGATTTCCACAACCCCACCGGCCGGCTGATGCCCGACGCCCAGCGCCGCCGGCTGGTCCGCGCCGCCGCAGCGTCGGGCACTGTCCTGGTGGTGGATGAGACCCTCCGTGAGCTGAACCTCGACGGCGGCACAGCGGCTCCGCTGGCATCGTTCAGTCCGTCCGTGGTGTCCATCGGATCGCTCAGCAAGTCACACTGGGCGGGAATGCGCACGGGCTGGATCCGCGCCTCGGAAAGCCTCATTCAGCGGTTCGCGGCCGTCCGGACCACGATGGATCTTGGCGGCCCGGTGGTGGAGCAGCTTGCGGCGGCCCACCTGGTGCGGAACCTGGCCGGTCCGCTGCCTGCCCGGCTGTGCGCGCTCCGCGAGAACCGCTCCGCACTGCTGGAACTGCTCAAGGCCCACCTGCCGCGGTGGGAGGCGGAAAGGCCCAACGGCGGCCTGGCCGTCTGGTGCCGGTTGCCGTCACCCAGCAGCACTGCACTGACCGTCATAGCCCCGGAACTCGGCATCCGCCTCGCTGCCGGCCCGCGTTTCGGCGTGGGCGGGGTGTTTGAAAACTTCCTCCGCATTCCGTTCACACTGCCCCCGGACCAGCTGGAGACCGCAGTCCTCGCGCTGCGGGCCGCCCAGGACAGGCTGGACGCCGCGCCGCAGCTAAGGCGGACCCTCCGGGATTCCCCCGCGGCCGCCATCGCCTGATCAGGGAGTGCGGGCGGTGGACGACGGGTTCCGCTCGTTCCGCGATTCGCAGGTGGCCGCTGCAACTGGCGGCCACCGCGCCCTGGGCCTGGCCTACAGGACCTGGGCACTCGACCACGAGGCCCCATGCCGCCTGATGTTCGGCGGCGCAACGGCGGCCTACAGTGAGTTCACGCCGAGCCCCGCCTGACACCCCGGCGCGGTCCGGAACTACGCGTAGACCTTTTCGAGGAATGCACCCCACGCTTTTGCCGTGGTCTCGGAATCGCCGCTGCCGCTGAAGTCATGCACCGTCATGCCCACCGGCGCGCCGAACGCATTGCGGCCAAAGAACCGATACATGGCGTCCGCGGTCCGCAGGCCCAGGAAGTTTTCGTTGGAGAAGTCCACCTGCCCGCTCAGCCGCCCGACGCCGTCGACCTCCACATTGAGAGCGTCCCCCTGGGAGGCGCCCTCCACGCCGAGGGCCATCTTGAGCCGCACGAAGCCGTCCGGCGTCTGCGAGCCGGCGGGGGCCTGGATGTCCGTGAAAACGACGGGCTGGCCGTCGAAGTGCTTCAGGTATTGGCCCAGCGTGTGAAGGTAGAACTCCGTGTGCTTGCTGGCGCCGTCGTACTGCTCGTCCCAGTTGTCCGCGAAGATGCCGCTGTGGACGTAGTGGAGCCTTGCCCGCCCGCCGTCCAACGGCTCCAGGACATGCTCCAGCTGGTTGAACCAGCCGTCCGGGCCGTCCATGCGCGACACCAGATGCTGCGGATATTCCTCCACGGTTTTGACGTCCGGCCACTGGTCCGTGGGAAACATCCAGCCCGGAGTGCCCTTGGTTACGGCCTCCCAGACCCGTTCCGGGGTGCCCGGCAGCTCGGTGTCAAAAACAATCTCGAATTTCCTGTCATCAGTCATTGTCCTGCTCCTTGGCTGGAATGTTTTTTGGATGGGTCTTGTGCTATCGGCTTGAGTGCGGGGTGAAGCGCGACGACAAGCCGGTGCTTCCGTCCCCCCGCGCCGCCATGGTGGTACTGGTCCACAAGCCGCGTGACCGCCACGCCGAGATCCTCGGCGAAAGCCGCACGGTCAGCGGCGGTGCGGAAGGTGATCTCGCCGTCGATCGCGAACGTGGCAAGTTTCTGCCGCGCGGCGGCAGCACCGGCGATAAGCTTCCCCACTTCCTGGACCATGCGGCCGGCGAGCGCCAGCAGCCAGAAGGCGGAGAAGCGGTCCGCGAAACGGCGCGGATCCGGCGCCACCGACTGCAGCGCCACCGGGGAGATGAGGTAGGACGCCGCCGTGGCCCGCAGCACACGTTCGGTGACGTTGCCCTTGCGGCGCTCCTCCACCAGCTCGACGAGGCCGTGCCGCTCCAGTGCCTTGAGGTGGTAGTTCACCTTCTGCCGCGGCAGCCCCACCTTCGCGGCGAGCTGCGTTGCCGAGCCCGGCTCCGCCAGTTCCTGTAGGATGCGGGTCCGGATGGGATCCAGCGAAGCCTCTGCCGCCGCCGGGTCCTCGATCACTTCGATGTCCAACATGGCTCAAGTATCCCTACCGACAATTTTATTTGTCAAGAACTTTTTTCCCGTCCGTGACCGCTTCGATGGTCCCCTGCGCACTCGACGTGGGGCATCGTCTAGCGCGGCAGGGAACCGTCGAAACGGGGGCAGGAGGGGGCAAAGTAGAATGGACCGGTGATGCAATCCCCCCTTCCCGTGCGCGACGGCGTGAACGCCACCCGTCTGCGCCTCCCGGACGAGGGCCCCTGGACCACCGCAATGGACTACATGATGCACCGCTGGGGGCACATTGACCCGCAGGGCATCGAGGACCGGTTCGACGCCGGCGAGATCGTGGGCGAGGGCGGCATCCCCCTGCACCGCGGCACCAGGCTCGAGGACCACACCTTCATCTGGTACTACCGCACGCTCCCGCCGGAAACCCGCCTCCCCGTCGAGCTGAACATCCTGCATCAGGACGAGCACATCCTGGTGGTGGACAAGCCGCACTTCCTGCCCACCACGCCCGGGGGCACGTACATCCAGGAATCCGCGCTGGTCCGGCTCCGGAACCAGCTGGACCTCCCGGACCTGATCCCGATGCACCGCCTGGACCGCATGACCGCGGGCATCCTCCTGCTCTCCACCAACCCGGAGACCCGCGGCAAGTACCAGGTGCTGTTCGAGAAGCGCCAGGTCCAGAAGGAATACGAGTGCGTGTCCGCCGCTGAACCGGCTGCCGGGCATCCCGTCGTCGACTTCCCGGTGGTGGTTTGCAACCGGATGACGAAGTCCCGCAGCTACCTTCTGGCGGAGGTGATCGACGGCGAGCCGAATGCGGAGACCCGCATCGACCTGCTGCGGACGTTCGACGCCGAAACTTCCGACGGCGGTTCGCCCGCCACCTGTTCCCGCGGGCTCTACCGGCTTGAACCGCACTCCGGGAAAACCCACCAGCTTCGGGTGCACATGGCCTCACTGGGCCTGGGCATCCTGCACGATTCGTTCTACCCCGAGCTGCTGGACAAGGCCCCGGACGACTACACCAAGCCACTCCAGCTGCTGGCACGCGGCATCCGTTTCGTGGACCCCATCACCAAAGAGCCCGTCGAGTACCGCAGCCGCCTCGAGCTGAGCGAAGTCCGCTAGCCAGGCCGAGGTACGCTACTCAGCACCTTCAAGGACATCCCGGAAGACCGCCACGGTTTCCGGGCTGAAGAGCACGAACTCCACCAGCTCGACGCCGTCCTCGCCGCCTTCGGCAGAACGGCGGGCGGCGTACGACCGGACGGCATCAAAGGCCACCTGCGCCACCTGGCGGGCGTCCCAGCCGTAGACCCCGGCGCTCACTGCGGGAAAAGCCAGCGACCGGACACCCAGGCCCTCGGCAACACGCAGGCTCTCGGTGAAGCAGGACGCCAGCAAGGCCGGATTGGTCTGCCCGGCGCGGCGGTTGGGCCCGACCGTGTGGATGACCCAGCGCGCCGGCAACCCGAACCCGGGGGTGGCCACGGCAGCGCCCACCGGCAGCCCGTCCTGGAGCGTCGTTGCCCGTAGCTCGCGGCACGCGGCCAGCAGTTCCGGCCCCGCCGCCCGGTGGATCGCCCCGTCCACGCCACCGCCACCCAGCAGCGAAGAGTTGGCCGCATTCACCACCGCGTCAACCGGCCGTTCGGTGATGTCACCCTCAACGATCTCAATCCGCATGCAGCCAGTGTGGCATTGTGCCCCCGGTCAGGCGTAGGGGTCCTGTCCGGCGGACGTTATTCCACGGCGGTCCGGGCGGGGCGCTCTGGTTCCGGGTGCGGTACGTTGAGCAAATGGACTTCGGCAACCCGGACACCTGGAGCACGGCGATCTACTTCTGGATCATTCCCGCTGTCCTCGGTGATGCCATCTTTCCGCCGATACCCTCCGAGATGGTGCTGATCACGGGCGGTGCCCTGTCAGCGGCGGGACGCGCCAACCTCTTCCTGGTCGGTTTCCTGTCCGCCACGGCCTCCTGGCTGGGCGACATGGTGGTGTTCCAACTGTTCAAGCGCCGGCTGAGCCACATCCTTGACCGCTGGGCGTGGGGCCGAAAAATCCATCACGGCATCCACGAAGCCATCGCCAAGGCGGGCCGGTCCTCCGCCTACGGCACCATCATCGGTGCGCGGTTCATCCCCGGGGGCCGGCTCGCCACGTCCGCCGCCGCGGGCATCGCCGACGTCTCCACCCGGGGGTTCAGCCTGTGTGCCGGGCTGGGAGCTGTGCTGTGGGCGACCTGGCTCGTCGGACTGGGCTACTTCACGGGCTCCGCCACGCGGCTGCCCTTCTGGGCGAGTTCGCTCATCGGTGCGGCCGCCGGCTTGGTGATCGGCGCCGTCGTAGGTCTGATCGCCACCCGCCGGCGCGGCGACCGCTCCCCCGTGGACGAACCGGGCGGAACCCCCGATTCCGGCGCTTAAGGTCCGGGCGTCTAAGCGTTAGACGGGCGCCCAGCGGCCGCGGCTGCGGCGGAGCAAAGAAAGCGAGCCTGTCAGCGCAACGCGTTCGACGGCGTCGCGCATCACGGCTGCCGACTCCCTGGCCGCGCTGTTCTCACTGTTGTATTCGGTGGCCTCCACCAGGAACCGCAGGTTCAGCTGCGGCACGCCGCCGGCCAGGTCCAGCTGGTGCGACTCCACGTGGTGCCGCGATCCCAGCGCCGCCACAGCGGTGTCCATTACGGCTTCCGGAGGGTTGCCCGGCCTCAGCCCGGTGATCTTGAGTCTGGTCTGGAAGGACGGCATCATCCCACCCTAGCGCCCGGCGCAGGACATAGCGCGAACGGACATTTAAAGCCCCAAATTCGTGGCTCCGGGGGGCCTCAACTGTGCGTTCGCGCCGGGAGCTAGGCCCCCGCATCCGGACAGTTGCGTTTTGTCTGGAGCGAGCCTATCTTGGCAGGAAGGGGCGCGATTATGCACGAACTCTCCATCACGCAGGGCCTTGTCGACGCCGTTCTCAACCGCACAGGCGAACGGACGGTCACGGCGGTCAACCTGAGGATCGGTCCCCTTTCCGGCGTACTAGCTGATGCCGTGCGCTTTTGTTTTGACGTGGCAGCGGCCGGCACCCCGCTGGCCGGCGCACAGCTGCAGATCGAGGAGCCGCAAGGCCGCGGCCGGTGCCGCAGCTGCCAGGACGAATTCACCCTGAGCGATCTCATTCTGCTTTGCCCTTGCGGAAGCGCGGACGTCGAAGTCCTCAGCGGCCGCGAGCTGATGCTGATGTCAGTGGAGGTGGCATAGGACATGTGTACAACATGCGGTTGCGGCGACGAGGCCGGAACCCGCATTTCAAATCTCGCAGGCGAACTGCAGGCACCCGGCCCCGGCCACCAGCACAGCCACACAGATGAGCACGGGCGCACCTACACCCACGAGCACCCGGACTCCCATGCGCACACCCACGTCCATGCCGACTCCCATGACCACCACCCCGGGCACTCGGACGGGCACCACCATGCGGCACCGGGCACGGAGACCGTCGTGCTCGAACAGAACCTGCTGGCCAAGAACGACCTGCTGGCCGCCACCAACCGCGGCTGGCTCGCCGGCCGCGGAGTCCGCGCCTTCAATGTCATGAGTTCACCCGGTGCCGGCAAGACCACCCTCTTGGTCCGCACCCTGGCCGAACTCGGCGGGCGCCTGAAGGCAGGCGTCATCGAAGGGGACCAGGAGACGTCCCTCGACGCTGACCGCATCCGCGCCACCGGGCGACCGGTCATCCAGATCAACACCGGGGCCGGCTGCCATCTCGACGCCGACATGCTGCGGCACGGCCTCGATGCGCTGTCCCCGGAGCCGGGTTCCACGGTCTTCATCGAAAATGTGGGCAACCTCGTCTGCCCCGCGCTTTTTGACCTCGGCGAAACAGCCAAGGTGGTGATCGTCTCGGTAACGGAAGGTGATGACAAACCCCAGAAATACCCGCACATGTTCATGGCAGCCGACCTCGTGATCGTCAACAAGTCGGACCTGCTCCCCTACGTCGAATTCAACGTCGACGAGTGCCTGCGCCGCATCCGGCAGATCAATCCGCGGGCCGAATTCCTCACGTTGTCCGCCACCACCGGCGAAGGCCTCGCCGGCTGGTACGGCTGGCTCGACGGCGCCGCCTCCCCGGCGGCGGCGCCAACCCCCGGGGCAGCCCGGCCAGAACCCCTGGCCGGCTCCCTGACAGAAGCACACTGAGCTCCGCAAGGGGCCACTGAAAGAGGCAACGATGCCTACGGAAACTTCCCTTAAGGCCGAAGAAGCCCTCATCCACGTGCTGTGGATCAACGCAGGGCTCAGTTGTGACGGCGACTCGGTGGCGCTGACCGCGGCCACCCAGCCGAGCGTCGAGGAGATCGCCCTCGGGGCGCTGCCCGGCCTGCCGAAGATCGCCATGCACTGGCCGCTGATCGACTTCGAATGCGGCCCGCAGGAGGGGGCCGACGATTTCCTGGAATGGTTCCGCAAGGCGGACCGGGGCGAACTGGAACCGTTCGTGCTGGTGGTCGAGGGATCCATCCCCAACGAGAAACTCCACGACCCCGGCGGCTACTGGTGCGGGTTCGGCAACGACCTGGAGACCGGCCAGCCGATTACCACCAGCGAATGGCTGGACCGCCTGGCTCCGAAGGCCACCGCCATCATCGCCGCCGGAACCTGCGCCACCTACGGCGGCATCCACGCTATGGCGGGCAATCCGACCGGTGCCATGGGCGTGCCGGACTACCTCGGCTACGACTGGAAGTCCAAGGCAGGCATTCCCATTGTGTGCGTGCCCGGATGCCCGATCCAGCCTGACAACCTCTCCGAAACCATGACGTACCTGCTGTACCAGGCCACCGGCCAGGCACCGATGATTCCCCTGGACGAGGCACTGCGTCCCACCTGGCTGTTCGGCAAGACGGTCCACGAGGGCTGCGACCGGGCCGGCTACTACGAGCAGGGTGACTTCGCCACCGAGTACGGTTCCCCCAAGTGCATCGTCAAGCTCGGCTGCTGGGGTCCCGTGGTGAAGTGCAACGTGCCCAAGCGCGGCTGGATGAACGGCATCGGCGGTTGCCCCAACGTCGGCGGCATCTGCATCGGCTGCACCATGCCGGGCTTCCCGGACAAGTTCATGCCCTTCATGGATGAGCCTCCCGGCGGAAAGCTTTCCACCAGCACCATCCGGCCCTACGGCTCCGCCATCCGGACCCTGAGGGGCATCACGACGCACACGCTGGACCAGGAGCCCAAGTGGCGCCGGCCCGGACCCGAGCTCCTCACCGGGGCCCGGCGCACCTGGTAACCCACCCACTTCCAGACAGGCGAAGACAATGACGTCCACAATTCCCATGGGTTCCGGAAGCGGAACGGGCAACAACAACCTGGTGGAGATGAACTGGGACCCCATCACCAGGATCGTCGGCAGCCTCGGCATCTACACCAAGATCGATTTCGAGAACAACCAGGTCGTGGAATGCAAGAGCACTTCCTCGATCTTCCGCGGCTATTCCCTCTTCATGAAAGGCAAGGACCCGAGGGACGCCCACTTCATCACCAGCCGCATCTGCGGGATCTGCGGCGACAACCACGCCACCTGCTCCTGCTATACGCAAAACATGGCCTACGGCGTCAAGCCCCCGAGCCTGGGCGAATGGATCGTCAACATGGGCGAAGCCGCCGAGTACATGTTCGACCACAACATCTTCCAGGAAAACCTGGTGGGCGTGGACTACTGCGAAAAGATGGTCTCCGAGACCAACCCCGGTGTCCTGGCCAAGGCCGAGAACACCAGGGCCCCGCACGAGGCCGACCACGGCTACCGCACCATAGCCGACATAATGCGCTCGTTGAATCCCTTCACCGGTGAGTTCTACCGCGAAGCACTGCAGGTCAGTCGCCTCACCCGCGAAATGTTCTGCCTCATGGAGGGCCGCCACGTGCACCCCTCCACGCTCTATCCGGGCGGGGTGGGGACGGTGGCCACCATCCAGCTGATGACGGACTACATCACCCGGCTCATGCGCTACGTCGAGTTCATGAAAAAGGTCGTCCCGATGCACGATGACCTGTTCGACTTCTTCTACGAGGCGCTGCCGGGCTACGAACAGGTGGGGCTGCGGCGCACGCTGCTGGGCTGCTGGGGATCGCTGCAGGACCCCGACTACTGCAACTTCGAGTACAAGGACATGACCGAGTGGGGCCGGAAGATGTTCGTCACCCCGGGCGTGGTGGTGGACGGCCAGCTGGTCACCACCGACCTGGTGCGGATCAACCTGGGCCTGCGGATCATGCTCGGCTCCTCGTACTACGAGGACTGGGAAGACCAGGAAATGTTCGTCACCCACGATCCCCTGGGCAACCCCGTGGACCGCAGGCACCCCTGGAACCAGCACACCAACCCGCGGCCCCAGAAACGCGACCTTTCGGACAAGTACAGCTGGGTCATGTCCCCGCGCTGGTTCGACGGCCAGGACAACCTCGCCCTGGACACCGGCGGCGGCCCGCTGGCACGGCTCTGGGCCACGGCGCTCGCCGGACTCGTGGACATCGGCTACATCAAGGCCACCGGCAGGAGTGTCCAGATCAACCTGCCGAAAACCGCGCTGAAGGGACCCGTCACCTTCGAGTGGAACATCCCGCAGTGGAGCAACACGCTGGAGCGCAACCGGGCGCGCACCTACTTCCAGGCCTACGCCGCGGCGGCCGCGCTGCACTTCGCGGAAAAGGCCCTAGAGGAAATCCGGGCCGGGCGCACCAAGACGTGGGAAACCTTCGAGGTCCCCGAGGAAGGCATCGGCTGCGGCTTCACCGAAGCGGTCCGCGGGGTCCTGTCCCACCACATGGTGATCCGCGACGGCAAGATCGCCAACTACCACCCCTATCCGCCCACCCCCTGGAACGCCAGCCCCACGGATTCCAATGGCGTGGCCGGCCCCTACGAGGATGCGGTTCAGGGGCAGCCGATCTTCGAGGAGAACGACCGCGAGCACTTTAAGGGCATAGACATCATGCGCACTGTCCGCAGCTTCGACCCCTGCCTGCCTTGCGGTGTACACATGTACCTGGGCAACGGGCAGGCGCTGGACCTGCTGCACTCCCCCACCCAGACGCTGACCGGCGAGTAGGCCATGCTCGGCGGGGACAGGCCACCGCTGCAGAACGGTGACCAAATCGGCACACTCCTCGACGCCCTCGGCGCCGGCGGGGCGGTGGCCCGCGGCCGTGCCGAGGACCTGGTCCGGCAGGTGACAGACCTCTACGGCGCCGGACTGCAGCGGATCATGGAGATCCTGGAGGCCCAGGGAAAGCTCGACGACGACACGCTGGAAGCGCTGACCGCTGACAGCCTGGTGGCCGGCCTCCTGGTCATCCACGGGCTGCACCCTCAGTCGATGGAGGCACGCGTGGCGGCGGCACTGGACAGCGTCCGGCCCTACCTGGGCTCCCACGGCGGCGACGTGGAACTGGAGGGCGTCAGCCCCGACGGCGTGGTGCGGCTCAAGCTGCTGGGCACTTGCCAGGGCTGCCCGTCGTCGTCCGTCACCCTCAAGTACGCCGTTGAGGAGGCCATCCAGAACGCAGCGCCCGAAGTGACGGCCATCGACGTCGTCGAGGCGGAAAAGCAGCCGGGTGCACCGGCGCTGATTCCGGTGGACTCGCTGCTGGTCCGGGTAAACAATCCGGCGGGCGGCACGCCCGCGGAATCCTGGCACGACATGTCCGGCGGCACGTGGGAACCCGTACCGGAGGTCGCCGGGCTGGAACCCGGCGAGGTGGCAGGTTTCCTCGTGGGCGGCTACCCGGTGCTGGCCTGCCGTACCGGGCAGGACATCTACGCGTACCGCGACTACTGCCCCCGCTGCACCGGCTCGATGGCCGGCGCCGTGCTGCAGCGCGCTCTCGCGGCACCGGCTGGCGGAGGCCTGCTGACCTGCCCCACCTGCCGCGGCCACTTTGACGTCCGGCGCGCCGGCATGTGCCTCGAGGACAAGAACCTGCACCTTGAGCCGCTTCCGCTGCTGGTCCGGAACGGAGTGATGTCCGTGGCGGTCCCGACGGTGTCCGTGCAGTCTGCAGCGTTGCCGGTTTCACCCGCGCTTTCACCCGCGCCGGTGGCCTCGGCAGAGGTGACGCCGGTGCAAGCGCTCCCCCTGGTGACGCCGACAGGGCTGCAGGCGGTCCGCGAATCGGCCGAGCCGGTGCAGGCACCGGCACCAGTATCTGCGCCGGCTACCGTATCCGTGCCGGCGGCCGCGGTGGCCACACCTGCGCCGTCTGCCGTCATGGCCCCGGAGCTGCAGGGAGCTGCGGGGGCAGGACCGCTGAAATGAACATGGAGAGCGGAGGAGGTACAGGGCGCGGCACGGGGACCGGACAGGCCAGCGGCGCCTTGCCGGTGGCCTTACTGCGGCGGATTTCCGCGAACCGGCCCGCTCCCGCCGCCGGGGAATGCTGCGAAATGTGCGGCGAACCGATTCCCGATGCACACCAGCACGTGGTGGACCTGGAGAGCCACGCGATGATGTGCACCTGCCGGCCCTGCTACCTCCTCTTCACCGACGCGACCGCCCACCTGCGCTACCGCTCGGTACCGGACAGATACCTCTCGTTCCCGGACTTCGATCTGGGCCCTGGGCAGTGGGACGAACTGGAAATTCCGGTGGGCCTCGCATTCTTCTTCCGCAGCTCCAAACTCGGCCGCACGGTGGCGTTTTACCCCGGCCCGGCCGGGGCCACGGAATCGGAACTGCCGCTCGCCGCCTGGGACGGCGTGCTGGCCCGCAA
The DNA here is from genome assembly GCF_059090205.1 of Arthrobacter sp. CMU6. Taxonomy (NCBI): domain Bacteria; kingdom Bacillati; phylum Actinomycetota; class Actinomycetes; order Micrococcales; family Micrococcaceae; genus Arthrobacter; species Arthrobacter sp. CMU6. The sequence goes on along the minus strand of NZ_JBNHFL010000031.1, from coordinate 7,808 downwards.
CCCTGCCCTCGGCCTCGCAGCGCCGGACACCGAGGCGCTGCTGATCCGCGGCCCGGGTCCGGGCAGGCCGGTCGCGGACTGCCATCTCGTTCCGGTGGACGCCTGCTACGAGCTGGTGGGCCGGCTGCGCCGCCTCTGGCGGGGGTTCGACGGCGGCCAGGAGGCGCGCGATGAACTCACCGCTTTCTTCGACCGGATCACCCGCCGCAGTGTTCCGGCACCGGCAGACCCCGGCAGCGGGGAATCCGGCAGCGCAACGTCCAGCAGGGTGTCCAGCAGGACGTCCGGCACGGGAGGCTTCCGGTGACCGAACTGTCCTTCGCCGTGCTGGAGATCCGGCCCGAACCCTACGCAGCCGCCCCGCAACTGACGGCCAGGCTGCAGGTAGCGGAAGGCACCGGTGCCGTGGTGCACGCGGTGGCGCTGCGCTGCCAGGTCCGGATCCTGCCGCAGCGCCGCGGCTACGCCCCCGAGGAGGAGACCGGCCTGCTGGACCTCTTCGGCGGCCGCGGGCGCTGGCCCACCACCCTCAAGTCCTTCGTCTGGATGCAATGCAGCACCATGGTGCAGGGTTTCACGGGCAGCACCGAGGTGGACCTCCCGCTGCCCTGCACGTTTGATTTCGACGTTGCCGCAGCCAAATACCTCCATGCCCTGCACGAGGGCGAGATACCGCTGGAGCTGCTGTTCTCCGGCACGGTGTTCACCCGGGGGCAGACGGGTTTCACCGTGGAACAGGTGCCATGGGACCTTGAGGCGTCCTACCGGCTGCCCGTCGCCGCCTGGCGCAGCCTGATGGACCAGTATTTCCCCAACGCCGGATGGATCCGCCTGGACCGCGACGTCGTGGCAGCACTCGCCCAGTACAGGTCCTCCCGGGGCCTCACGTCCTGGGAAGCCACGGTGGAGAAGCTGCTCGTCCAGGCCACCGCCGATGTGTCCGGGGAGCGGCCATGAACACCAGCCTGGCCCTTGCCCGGGCCGTCGCCGATGCCGTCCTCTACGAGGGCTACCTGCTCTACCCCTACCGTGCCTCCGCCCAGAAGAACCAATCCCGCTGGCAGTTCGGGATCCTAGGTCCCCCGGGCGCCGCGGATGACGGTTACGGGGAGGAACCGTCCATGTCCGCCGACTGCCTGCTTGCCCCGGGGGCCCAGGCCAGGCTTGAAATCCACTTCCGCTTCCTGCAGCTGCAGTCGCGGGCGGTCGAAAAAGCGGACGACGGCGGCTTCACTCCCGCTGACAGCCTCACCGTGGGCAGCGCGAACTGGCTGAGCTGGGACGAGGCCGTTGAGCAGGAGGCGACGTTCGGGCCGTTCTCCGTCGCCCAGCTCCGGGCCGGACAGGTCCTGCCCGTGGAAGTCCCGGAGGGACTCGACGTCGAAGAACTCAAGAACGACGCCGGGAGGCCGGCAGGCCGGCTGGTGCGCCGGCGTCGTGCGCTCCAAGGCGAACTGCGGATACAGGCCACCGAAGATTCCCCCGGCCTCCTGCGGCTCAGCATCGCCGCGGCCAACACGGCCCGGCCCCTCCCGGGGGCCGGAAACCGGCACGATGCCACCGCGGTCTCCTTCATCGGCGCGCACCTGCTGCTCGCCGTGCGGGACGGGGATTTCGTCTCGCTGCTCGACCCGCCGGCATGGGCACAGTCCTCGGCAGGGCTGTGTTCGCAGCACCGCTGCTGGCCCGTGCTGGCCGGCCCCGAAGGCCAGACCGACGTGCTGCTGATCTCGCCCATCATTCTCTACGACCACCCCGCCGTCGCCCCGGAAAGTTCGGTCGCACTGTACGACTCCACAGAGATCGACGAGATCCTCACCCTGCGGGTGCTGGCGCTGACCGACGAGGAGAAAGCCGAGGCGCGGTCGACGGATCCGCGGGCCGCGGCGGTTATCGACCGTTGCGAGGCGATGTCGCCGGAGGACCTCCAGCAGCTGCACGGCGCCCTGCGGAACCCATACGGCTTCGCCGCGGATCCCGCCGACGCATGGACCGCAGCCGGTCAGGACGTTCCCTGGTGGAATCCTGCGGCGGAGGCCAGCGTCCGGCCGGACGAGGACGCCGTCATGATTGACGGCGTCGCAGTGGCGCGCGGCAGCCGCGTGCGCGTGCACCCGAAGCGGCGCGCCGACGCGCAGGACCTGTTCTTCGGCGGTCAGACCGGGCGGGTCACCAGCGTGCACTTCGACGTCGACGGCAGCACCCACGTCGGGCTCGTCCTTGAGCAGGATCCGGCGGCCGACCTCCATGAGGGCTACAGCCGGTCCTTCTACTACGCGCCCGACGAACTGGAACCGCTGGAGGGAAAGGAAAACCCGCAATGAAGGCAATAGGAATGGCCACTGTTTCCGTGCTGGCGGCGATGGCCCTCTGGGGCATCTACGCCGGGATCCGCGCAGTTCCGGATATCCGGCGGTACATGAAAGTGCGGCGGATGTGACCGCCGTCGGCAGCGCAGGGACAGCCCGGCAAGGCTCCGGCGAGCGCACGGGCCGCATCCTCGTGGCCGGCGTCGGGAACATGTTCCTGCACGACGACGGCTTCGGCCCAGAGGTGGCCCGGCACCTCGCCGCCCACCCGCAGCCGCTGGACCCCGGGGCCCGCGTGGTGGACTACGGCATTCGCGGCATGCATCTGGCCTACGACCTGCTCGCCGGCGTCGACATCCTGGTCCTTGTGGACACGGTGCCCGCGGACGGGAACTCGGTCCCCGGAAGCATCCGTGTGCTGCAGGTCAGCGCGGCGGACCTGGACGGTAGGGCCCTGCTCGATCCCCACGGCATCGACCCGGCGGCCGTGCTCGGCAGGCTGCAGTCCATGGGCGGCAGCCTGCCTGCCACGTTTGTGGTGGGCTGTGTCCCCGCAGACCTGTCCGAGGGCATCGGTCTCTCGCCAGCGGTGGCCGCGGCGGTGTCCGAGGCTGCCGGTGCCGTCGAGTCCCTGCTCGGCCAGCAGTCCTCCACTCCAAGCTAAGGCGGTGTCTGTCCATGTGCCTCGGAATACCCGGCAGGGTCGTTGAACTCCTCGAGGGCTACGGCGGCCAGCTCGCACTCATCGACGTGGCCGGAGTGCAGCGGAAGATCAACATCGGGCTGCTTGATGAGGGCCCCCTCGAACCCGGCACCTGGGTTCTGATCCACATGGGCTTCGCACTGGAACGCGTGGACGCCGCGGGCGCCGAACAGGCCATGGAAGGACTGGAACTGATGGGCCGCCCGGCGGACACCGCCGACGGGCGGCCGGCACAACCACCCCAAGGAGGGCAGCATGTCACCCACAAACCAGCCTGATCGCGACGACAAGGAACAGGGCACCGCACCGGGCACGGCACGGGCTTTCGGCAGCGAGCCGCCGCTGAAGGAACCCGCCCAGCCCGGAGCGGACGAAACCCCGGAAGACGCCGCGCCGGCACCGGCCGGGGTCGGCGTCAGCACCACGCGCAGGGGCGAGGACGTCATCAAGGAAGAGGGTTCGGAGCCTGGGCGCGAGCACACAGGAACCGACGAATCTCCTGCCGGCAGGCCAACCGGCGAGTCCTCCGCCCGCGATGCCACCTCCGTCAAGAGCCCCGAACATCCCGACAGCGCGGCGCCGCAGTCGCCTTAGCCATCGGGGGCCTTAGCAGCCGGGGCTAGTGTTCGAGCGCTATGGCCGCGCCGCGGTGTTCGACGCCGCTGTTGGCGATCAGAAGGTGCCGCGCTGTAAAGTGCTTCAGCTGCTGGAGCTGGTGCGCCGAGAGGCGGTCACACACCCAGTCCCAGTGCAGTGAGACCACGTCGCCCACGGCCAGGCCCTGCACGAAACCGGTTCCATTCACGGCAAACTTGGCCGACTCCACCACTGGTTCGCCGATGTCCAGGGCTGTGCCGTCCCATACCAGCGGCCGGGACCGCACGACGGCGTCATCCCCGGAGATCGCGAGCACCTGGCCCCAGCGGATCCGGCATCTGTCCAGCACGTTCAGCGCGGTGGCGTGCCGGCGTTCGTCGCGCAGCAGGCCCAGCCAAGGGTAGATCTCGAACACGTGGAAACTGTGGTGCGGGACGCCGCCCGCCAGCACGCCTTCCACCAGATGTGGGAACTGCCGGCCGGTGCGCGCCCGGAACCGATCCTCCATGGAATTGCCGATGTTCGTGATGCCGACGGAATCCAGCAGGCTGTTGCCCACCCAGTAAGCCTCCACCACACGGGCGTCCAGCGGGTCGGCAATGCCGTGTGATCCCGCAATCAGTTCGAGGTAGGGCCAGGCACCGGCAAAACCCCTGGCCAGTTCGCGGAGCCCCTGGTCGGTGACCCCGGACTGCCCGTACTGCAGCAGGGCGTCACTGTCCGGCGGCCCGCAGCTGCCCCGCGAATTGGGCGGATAGGCATAGCGGACAAACAACTGGGCACCATCGATAACCATCCCGTGGCCACCTTCTGCGAGCGTCCTCTGAAAGTAGCACCGGGCCATGGCCCGGACAAGGGACGGCCCGCAGCCCTTCCCCTTCGGTAAGGCGGGCAGGGCGTTGACAGCCCTGCCCTCGAAGCGGATGCTGTGAGGACCCACTCGCAGGGAGTCAACGATGACAGCTGCAGACCTCAACCGCCGCGCCGCCCTACAGGTGTTCATGGCAGGCGGCTCCGCCGCCCTGCTGGCAGGATGCGGCGCATCCGGCACCGCCCCGCCGTCGTCCCCTCCGGGCAGCACCAACAGCATCAGCCTCACGGACCAGCGCGGCAAGACCCTGTCCTTTGCCCGGCCCGTGGCCCGGGTGGTGACCATCCCCATGCCGTCGGCGTCCCTGCTGGTAGCCGTTGACCGCAGCGCCGACCATCTCGCGGCCATGCACAAGGCCTCCTGGGTGGCCATGCGCGACGGCATCATGGGCGCCATGTTTCCCGCCGCCCTGGACCTCCCGCACGACATCGCCACCCAGGACTTCACCGCCAACGTTGAGAGCGTTCGGGCCCTCAACCCGGACGTGGTGGTCCAGTGGTCGGACGGGGAGCTCGTCGAGCCCCTGGAGAAGGCCGGGCTGCAGGTGCTGGGGCTGAAAAACTCCGGCACGCAGGAGGATGTGGATACCTGGGTCACCATGTTCGCCGCCATGCTCGGCAAGCCCGAACGGGCCACAGAGCTCAAGACCCGCAGCGACGGGGAACTTGACGAGGTCAAGTCCCTGGCGGCAGGGCGCGCGTCCAAGGGCCCGAGTATCCTGTATTTCAACCGCTTCACAGGCGGGCTCAAGGTCGCCGGCGCCAACAGCTACAACGACTTCTACATCAAGCTGGTGGGCGGCTCCAACCCGCCCACCGGCAAGGATCCGCTGACCGGGGCCGGCATGGTGGGCGTGGACATCGAGCAGGTGCTGCGCTGGGACCCCGAGGTCATCCTGCTGGGCAACTTCGACGCCGCCATGCCGCGGGACATCTACTCGGACCCGGTGTGGCAGAACGTGGCCGCGGTCCGTGCGAAGCGCGTGTACAAGGTCCCGCTGGGCGGTTACCGCTGGGATCCGCCCGGGCAGGAGTCGCCGCTGATGTGGCACTGGCTGGGCGACATCGCCTTCCCGCAGCAGAAGTCGACGGTGCGGGACAAGGCGACCGACTACTTCAGGTTCCTGTACAACCACGAACTCACGGACCGTGAACTGGACCAGATCCTCTGGACCGCGGAGAACGGGCAATCCGCCAACTACAGTCAGTTCAATGCTTGAGGAGACCGGTTTCCTGCGCCTGCGAAAGCGGCGCCCCGGCGGCCAAGGTCCGGACAAGCAGGGTCCGGCTGGATCCCGGCACCGGCCGGCGCACCCGGCAATGCCGCGGGCAGGCCCGCCGTCTGCCGCGGCTGAGGCGGGCGAACGAAAGGCGACAGAACGACGGCGGGAACCCGCCGTCGTCGTACCCATTGCCCTTTCTGCCTGTTTCCTTGCCGCGGTGGCGGTGGTGGCACTGGCGCTGGGACGCTACAACGTGCCGCTGGACCACGTGGTCCAAATCCTGACCGCACAGCTCGCGCCGGTCCCGGTTCACGCGAGCGCCACCGAACAAAATGTTGTCCTACTGGTGCGGCTGCCGCGGGTGCTGCTCGCACTGCTGGTGGGCGGCGGCCTGGCCATCGGCGGCGCAGCGCTGCAGGCCATTTTCCGCAACCCCCTGGTCAGCCCCGAGATCATCGGCGTCTCCGCCGGCGCGTCCTTCGGCGGTGCCCTGGCGCTGCTGCTCGGCCTGGGCCCGTTCCTCCTGGTGGGCGGCTCCTTCGCGTGCGGGCTGCTGGCCCTCGGAACCCTGTTCCTGATCACCTCGGGCCGTGCGGGGACGCCGATGCTCATGATCGTGCTCGGCGGCGTGGTCACGGGGTCCTTCTTCTCCGCCCTGGTTTCCCTGGTGACCTACATTGCGGACCCCAACACCACACTGCCCGCCATCGTCTTCTGGCTGCTGGGCAGCGTGTCCACGGCCACCTTCGCCAAAGTGGCGGTGGCCCTCATACCGGTCCTGGGCGGAGCCGCCGTCCTCGTGGCCCTGCGCTGGCGGATCAACGTGCTGTCACTCGGCGACGAGGACGCGGCGGCTCTGGGCGTGCGCCCGCGCCCGCTCCGGTGGGTGGTGCTCGTGTCCGTGGCACTGATCGTGGCCGGTGCGGTGGCGGTCAGTGGCGCCGTCAGCTGGGTTGGCCTGGTGATCCCCCACCTTGCCCGGATGTGGGTGGGCCCGGACCACCGTGTCCTGCTGCCCGTGTCCTTCCTGCTGGGTGGCGCCTACATCGTCCTGGTGGACACCATCGCCCGCACAGCCACCGCCGGAGAGATCCCGCTCGGCGTCCTCACGGCCCTGATCGGCGCACCGGTCTTTTTCCTGCTCCTGCGCCGAAACCGCGAGAAGGTCTGGGACAGTGCTTGAACTCGACGGCGTGGGCTTCGGCTATTCGCCCCGGGACTGGGTGTTCCGCGGCGTCAGCTTCCGCGTCCCGCCGGGAACGGCCACCGCCGTACTGGGCCCAAACGGCAGCGGCAAGACCACGCTGGTGCGCTGTGCCGCGGGACTGCTGGACCCACAGGAGGGAACGGTCCGGCTGAGCGAGAGCGCCGGCTACGTCCCGCAGGCGCACGGCAGCGCCTTTGCCTACCGGGCACTGGACATGGTCCTGATGGGGCGCGCCCGGCACATTGGAGTGTTCCGGACCCCCGGGCCCTCCGACCATGCGGCAGCGCTGGAGGCGATGGAGCGGGTCGGCGCGGCCGGACTGTGGGACCGGCGTTTCCCCACTCTCAGCGGCGGCGAGCAGCAGCTGGTCCTGATCGCCCGGGCCATTGCCGCCGGCTCGCCCGTCCTGGTGCTGGACGAGCCCGCCACCGGCCTCGACCTCAAGAACCAGGCCCGCGTCCTGACGCTGCTGCGCGAACTGATGGCGGACGGAATGGCCCTGCTCCTCAGCACCCACCATCCCGACCACGCCCTGCACCTCGCCGACCGCGTGGTCCTGCTGGGGCGGTCCGGTGTGCGGACCGGCGCTGCCGCGGAACTCCTGACCGACGCGCAGCTGTCGGACCTTTACGGAGTGCGCGTGAGCACCGTGGCCTATTCGGACGACGGCGACGGCTTCCCCAGCAGCACGCCCCGCCGGACCATCGTGGTGCACTACGGCAGTTGACGCTCCCTCAGATCTTGTCGCTTCAGGCCGAACGCTTCCTCAACGAGTGAGGAAGCGTTCGGCGAGAAGAGACCAAATGAACTGGTCCCCGATAGTTGGACCTGGTTAGTAAGGCCTAGGCTGCAAGGGCCTGGCTTCGGTATTGTATCGGGCTCAAGCCGTTGAGCTTCGT